>NZ_KV813440.1:0-1319 GCF_001813645.1 Pseudomonas sp. HMSC063H08 | reverse complement strand
TTGTAGCGTGCCGACAGGTCAGGATGACCGAGGTGGAACACGTAGAACTCGTCCAGGCGGCCGGCACGTTCGCATTCCACGTACATACGCTTCAGCAGATCAGCGTCGCCTTTCGGGTCGAAGACTATCACCACCTCGTAGTCCGGCTGCTCCTCTGCGCGCCGGCGCCGATAGCCGTGGTGAACCGTCTGGGTCCGCCGGCCCATCTTCACTCGCTGGCGTCGGCCCCGGTAGTGGGTGCGGCGAATATCCTGGGTGATGAACAGTTCCGCGAGTCGCGTCTTACCCACCCGCGTGGTGCCAAGCACCAGGGTGTGGCCGACGCGCTCGCCCAGTTGCAATCCCACGTCCTCCTCTCGCGGTTCGATGCCGTGGAGCCGAGGCAGACCGCCCACGGGTGGCAACGGCCGAGCGGGGTTCCAGGCCACGTCCCAGGCAGTGGCTTTGGCGACCAGCTTCAGGGGGAAGGGGGCAAACTCGAGCTGCTTCTCCAACCGGCGCGCGCGCTGGTAGAGCGGCGAGGGCTCGACGTAGGAGGCGAACTGGGGCAGGTAGGTATCTGCCAGGCGCTGCGTATGCTTCTGCGTCCAGCGAAATCCTTTACCGATGAACAGGTGTTCATTGCTGACCGGCATCTCGGCGCTGGTCATCGTGTACTTCGGCAGTCGGCGAATGTTCCGCCGGTAGCGGAGCACCACGCCGGCCTGCTTCAGCCGCACGATACCCAGCCAGACGAAGCATAGCGCGGCCACGCTGCCGAACAGCGGAGTGAGGGCGAACGTCCACGGCGCGACGATGCAGAGCGCGGCCGCGGTGAAGCACACGGTGGTGGTGTAGAGCTCCACGGCAGGCCGCAAGAGCGCTTCCAGCGGGTACTGGCCAGCCATGGGTTTATACCTTCAGGCTTGCCGGCGCCTGCAGGCGGCCCGGTCGGCGGCCCTTGGCATGAAGTTCGAGCACCTGTTTCCTGGCTAGCTCTACCTCATGATCAGGCAGCATCTGCTCCAGCAGCTCGCAGAGGGTCGACTCGTCCTCTAAGGCCTTGGACGCCACCTCACCGCCGTAGCGTGAGATCAGGTCGAGCAACCCCTGGTACATGAGTTGGCGTGCCTGAGCGTCGTTCGGCTGCTTGATGACTAGGGTGATCAGGTGAGTAGTCATGAGGACTCCTACTGCTGGATGGCGGTGGATGTGATGAGGGCGGGGTAGTGCCGCAGCCCTAGCCGGTCGACCAGGTCGTCCGCAGGCGCTGGCAATATCTGAAGTCCTTTCCCCCAGGCCCGAATTTCCGTCAGGCGCGCTTCGCTGGCCACGTTCAC
>NZ_KV813439.1:0-278 GCF_001813645.1 Pseudomonas sp. HMSC063H08 | reverse complement strand
CCGTGGCCGATCCGGTCAAGGGCCGCGCTCCCGGCTCGTCGGAACAGCCTCACCGTTCCGGCGAACGGAAGCACGGGCGCAGCGCACCCTTGAACGCCTCCCCCCTGAAACAGCCTCTGCTTGGGAGTGTGGGGCAGCTTCTCCGCCCCGCGCTCCCGAGCCCTCGGCGGCAAGAGCGGGATGACAAGGGCAGAGCCCTTGGTGTTGCTCTGCGGGTTCCAAGGGGAAGGATTCCCCTTGGCCGTCGGAGACGACGTTGCGATAGGGATCGTTACCCG
>NZ_KV813438.1:3954-87401 GCF_001813645.1 Pseudomonas sp. HMSC063H08 | reverse complement strand
GCCGCGCCCCAATTGGGGCGCGGCGTTTTTCTTAAGTAAACAGCATTAGGGTTCGACCAGCTCTTTCGTTTCAGTGCAGCGCGCGCGCCAGTTGGATCAGCTCGTTGCGCCACTCGGCAGCGCGCGGCAGGGCCAGGAATGAGCCGTTGAGGTAGTCCTCGCGCGGCTCGTAGGTGAATGGCGCGCCATGCAGGTCGAGCACCTCGCCGCCGGCGCCTTCCAGCACACCCTGGGCGGCGGCCGTGTCCCATTGCGAGGTTGGCGTCAGGCGCGGATAGCAGTCGGCAGCGCCCTCGGCCAGCAGGCAGAACTTCAGCGAACTGCCGATGCTGGCTCGCCGCAGGTCGCCGAAGCGCTCGCTCAAGCCATCCAGCAGGCGCTCCTGGGCCGGGCTGCCGTGGCGCTTGCTGGCCACCACGGTGAAGGCCTCCTCGGGCTCCAGGCGCACACTGATCGGTTGCGCGCCGCCATCGGCCTCCTCGCGCCAGGCACCGAGACCGGCGCCACCGTAGTAGCAGCGGCCGCTCACCGGCACGCCGACCAGGCCGAACAGCACCCGGCCATCCTCGACCAGGGCCACGTTGACGGTGAACTCCTCGCTACCGGAGATGAACTCCTTGGTGCCGTCCAGCGGGTCCACCAGCCACCAGCGCCGCCAGTGGCCGCGCTCGCTCAGCGGTATCTCGCAATCCTCTTCGGAAAGCACCGGAATGTCCGGCGCCAGCGCCCGCAATCCCGCCTCCAATATATGGTGCGCGGCCAGGTCGGCGGCAGTCACCGGCGATTCGTCGGCCTTCGAGCGCACCGCCACGTCGGCGCGCCAGTGCGGCAGGATCGCCTCGCCGGCGCGCCGCACCAGCGCCACCAATTCGCCCCAAGGCACCGGCCTCATGCCTGGTACTCGCCGCGCTGGGTGAGCAGGTCGCGCACCAGGTACAGCGCGGCCAGGGCGCGGCCTTCGCTGAACTGGGCGTGCTGGGCCAGGCTCGAGAGTTCGCGCAGGCTGATGCGATCGACGCTCATCGGCTCCGGCTCGTCGCCCGGCAGGCGCTCCTCGTAGAGGTCGCGCGCCAGCACCACCTGGATGCGCTGGCTCATGTAGCCCGGCGACAGCGACAGTTCGGTGATGTGCTCCAGTTGCCGGGCACCGTAGCCCGCTTCCTCCTTGAGTTCGCGGTTGGCCGCCGCGAGGATGTCCTCGCCCGGCTCGACCAGGCCCTTGGGCAGCGACAACTGGTATTCGTCGACCCCGGCGCAATATTCCTCCACCAGCACCGCGTGCTCGGCATCGAGCATGGCCACCACCATCACCGCACCGTAGCCCTGGCCCTTGCCGACCAGACGCTCGTAGGTGCGCTCGACGCCATTGCTGAAGCGCAGTTGCAACTCCTCGACAGCGAACAGTCGGCTCTTCGCGACGATCTCGCTGGCGAGTACGGTGGGTTTCTGACGCATGTGGATAACTCCTTGGCGAAGCCGGCGGGTTATCATACCCCGGCTTTTCCGATTATCCCTGTCGGAGATTGATGGGAAGCGACAGATTTCCGCATCGATCGCGACGAACCGCGACAAGAGCCGCCATGCCCACCCTGCCCTGGTCCGCCATCGACACCGTGCTGCTCGACATGGACGGCACCCTGCTCGACCTGCACTTCGACAACCACTTCTGGCTGGAACACCTGCCCCAGCGCTATGCCGAACGCAACGGCCTGAGTCGCGCCGAAGCCGATGCCGTGCTCGAGCCGCTGTTCCGCGAACACGCTGGCCAGCTCAACTGGTACTGCCTGGATTTCTGGAGCCGGGAACTGGACCTGTCGATCCGCGAACTCAAGCACGAGGTGGCGCACCTGATCTCGCTGCGTCCGCACGCCGATACCTTCCTCGCCGCCCTGCGCCAGGCCGGCAAGCGCGTGGCGCTGATCACCAACGCGCACCGCGACTCGCTGTCGCTGAAGCTGGAACGGATCGAACTGGCGCCCTATTTCGACCGACTGATCAGCTCCCACGACTACGGCTACCCGAAGGAGGACGCGCGCTTCTGGAGCGCCCTGCAAGCCGATTTCGGCTTCGACCCGCAGCGCAGCCTGTTCATCGACGACAGCCTGCCGATCCTGCGCAGCGCCCGCGCCTATGGTGTCGCCCACCTGTTGGCGGTACGCCACCCGGACAGCCGTGGCCAGGTCCGGGACACCGAGGAGTTCGCTGCCCAGGAGGACTACCGGCGGCTGCTCGAAGGACTGCCGTAGCCGCGGAAACGAAAACCCCGCCACGCGGGCGGGGTTGGCGAAACGCCGGGATCACTCGGGAATGCGCAGGACCTGGCCGGGGTAGATCTTGTCCGGATGGCTGAGCATCGGCTTGTTGGCCTCGAAGATCTTCATGTAGGCGTTGGCATTGCCGTATTCGGCCTTGGCGATGGCGCTCAGGGTGTCGCCTTTCTTCACGGTGACGAAGCGCGCCTCCGGAGCGGCCTGGGCCACGGTGATCTTGTCTTCCACCGAGGAGACGCCGGCGACGTTGCCCAGCGCCAGCAGGATCTTCTCTTTCTCCTCCTGGCTGGCCACCTCGCCCGAGGCGATGACCTTGTCGCCTTCCACCGAAACCTGGATGTTCGGGTTGCCCAGGCCGACCTTGGCGACGTGCTCCTTCAGCGACTCGGCCGCCTGTGCCTCATGCCCCGTCAGCGTATCCCACAGCTTTTCACCGGCTTCCTTCACGAACGCGAAAATACCCATCTTTGGTTCTCCCTTTACGGTTACGGTTGCAAGCGGCCGGCGCAATCCCGATCCGCGACTAGCCAAGTCTAGACTGCAAAAACCGGCGAAATATCCCTAGCCTCCTTCGCCACCCCATAACACTGCGCCCATTCGCGTTAAGATTCGGCGACACCCCCGCCACGGAAGCGCCGATGGACATCAAGCAACTGAAATTCCTCTGCGCCCTCGACGAAACCCGCCACTTCGGCCAGGCCGCCGCACGCTGCCACGTCACCCAGCCGACCCTGTCCATGCGCCTGCGCAGCCTGGAGGAAGAACTCGGCCTGGAACTGGTGCGACGCAGCCAGCGCTTCGAAGGCTTCACCGAGGCCGGCGAGCGCGTACTGGCCTGGGCACGCAGCCTGCTGGCGGCCCAGGAAGGGCTGTACGCGGAAGCCGCCGCCTGCCGCGGGCAACTGGTCGGGACCCTGCGCCTGGGCGTGGTGCCGCTGGCCAGCTTCGACCCGATGCGCCTGGTCCAGCACATGGCCGGGCGCCACCCGGAGTTGCGTTTCCAGCTCTATTCCCTGAGTTCGGAACAAGTACTCGAAGGCCTGGCGCGCAACCAGTTCGATCTCGGCGTCTCTTATCTGGACCGTCTGGACCGCAGCCATTTCGAGGGCATCGAACTGGCGGAGACCCGCATGGGCCTGCTCCATCACCCCAGCCATTTCCCGCTCGACGCCGCGCTGCTGAACTGGGATGCGCTGGCTGGCCTGCCGCTGGGCCTGCTCTCGGCGGGCATGCACTTCCGCCAATCCATCGACCACAACTTCCGCAGCCGCGGGCTGAGCCCCATCGCGCGCCTGGAAACCGACTCGGTGCAGCAACTGCTGCAGGCGGTGCAGCGTGGCTTGTGCTGCGCGATCATGCCGTTGGGCAGCGAAGTCGACGACGAGTTGCGCCTGGTCCCCATCGAGGACGCCCATACCCTGGCAGCGCTCGGCCTGATCATTCGCAGCGGACAGCCGCGCTCGGCGCTGGCCGAAGCCTGCTTCGAGGAGGCCCGGACCTGGCTGGCGCCCGCCGGCTTGATAGACCCTGTCGATCAGGGTATCGGCACAACCGATTAGACGCCGCTCCGCGACAGGCCTAGGCTGGCTCCACACCTAGAACGATAGGGCCCAGCCCATGCCTTGCCAGCCTGCATGCCCGGTATCCGCCGATACCTGGGCGCCTTCCGCCGTTCCCGACGTTTACCGCTACGCCGACCTGCACCTGCCGCAGCAGATCGGCCAGGCCTCCCTTGCCGCCGAGTGCGCCCTGGCGATCAGTTACAACGGACTGAACCAGGCGGTGATGATGGCCTCGCCCGAGGACATCGAGGATTTCGTCCGCGGCTTCAGCCTCAGCAGTGGCTTCGTACAGGCCATCGACGAAATCTATGAAATCCGCGTCAGCGGCCAGGGCGAATCCCTCCACGCCGAGGTCGAGATCAGCAGCCGCGCATTCTGGAACCTCAAGCGCCAGCGCCGGCAACTGGCCGGCACGTCAGGCTGCGGCCTGTGCGGCGTCGAAGCCCTGGAGCAGGCGCTGCCGCAACTGCCGGAGCGGTCGTCGCAGGCGCTGCCTCCCGCCGCCCATCTCGGCGCCCTGCGCCAGCGTATCGAGCAGGCCCAGCGACTGGCGCGCCATAGCGGCGCCCTGCATGCCGCGCTGTATTTCGACGGGCATGGCGAGCTGCGCCTGTGTCGCGAGGACATCGGCCGCCACAACGCCCTCGACAAGCTGATCGGCGCCCTGCATGGACAGGGACTGGATGCTGCGCAGGGCTTCGCCGTGGTCACCAGCCGCTGCAGCCTGGAGCTTATCCACAAGGCCGTACGCGCCGGGATCGGCACCCTGGTCAGCCTCTCCGCGCCAACCGCCCTGACCGTGCAATGGGCGCGCCGCCACCAGCTGAACCTGATCCACCAGCCCCATCACAGTGCCCCGCGGGTCTACAGCCCGGCGCCGGCCGCAACCGAGTGAGTCCGTCATGAGCCTGCAACCTCTCCAACCCCGCTACAAGCCCTACGCCGGTGCCGCCGCCGGCTGGGGCGCGCTGCACAGCGTGGCGCACTTCTGGCTGGACAGCAAACAGCCGTTCAAGAACCTCCGCGCCCTGCTCAAGACCAACCAGAACGGCGGTTTCGACTGCCCCGGCTGCGCCTGGGGCGACTCGCCGGAAGACGGCCGGGTGAAGTTCTGCGAGAACGGTGCCAAGGCAGTCAACTGGGAAGCCACCAAGCGCCGCGTCGACACGGCGTTCTTCGCCCGTTACAGCGTCAGCGCCCTGCGCGAACAGAGCGACTACTGGCTGGAATACCAGGGCCGCCTCACCGGACCGATGCGCTACGACCCGCTCAGCGACCACTACCAGCCGATCACCTGGGACGCCGCCTTCGCCCTGGTCGCCGAGCACCTGCGACGCCTGGATAGCCCCGACCAGGCGGAGTTCTATACCTCCGGGCGGGCCAGCAACGAGGCGGCCTACCTCTACCAGTTGTTCGTCCGCGCGTTCGGCACCAACAACTTCCCCGACTGCTCGAACATGTGCCACGAGGCCAGCGGCGTGGCACTGGGCCGCAGCGTCGGGGTCGGCAAGGGCAGCGTGACCTTCGACGACTTCGAACACGCCGACGCGATCTTCATCCTTGGGCAGAACCCCGGCACCAACCACCCGCGCATGCTCGAGCCGCTGCGCGAGGCAGTGAAGCGCGGTGCCCAGGTGGTCTGCTTCAACCCTCTCAAGGAGCGCGGCCTGGAGCGCTTCCAGCATCCGCAGAATGCGCTGGAAATGCTGACCAACGGGTCCTCGCCGCTGAACACCGCGTTCTTCCGTCCGGCACTGGGCGGCGACATGGCGGCGATCCGCGGGATCGCCAAGTTCCTCCTCGCCTGGGAGCGCGACGCCCAGGCCGAGGGCGGCGAGCCGGTATTCGACCACGCCTTCATCGCCGAGCACACCGACGGCCTCGAGGCCTACCTGGCCGAACTGGATGCCACCCCCTGGGAACACCTGGAGCGCCAGTCCGGGCTGAGCCTGGCGGAAATCGAACAGGCTGCGCGGATGTACCGGCGGGCGAACAGGGTCATCGTCTGCTGGGCGATGGGCATCACCCAACACCATCATTCGGTGGCGATCATCCAGGAAATCGTCAACCTGCAACTCCTGCGCGGCAACCTGGGCCGCCCGGGCGCCGGTCTCTGCCCGGTCCGCGGCCACAGCAACGTGCAGGGCGACCGCACCATGGGCATCAACGAGCGGCCGCCGGCGGCGCTGCTCGACGCACTGGAACGGCGCTTCGGCTTCGAAGTGCCACGCCACAACGGGCACAACGCCGTCGAGGCGATCGCCGCGATGCTCGCGGGCAAGTCGAAGGTCTTCATCGGCCTGGGCGGCAATTTCGCCCAGGCCACCCCGGACAGTCCGCGCACCCACGCCGCCCTGGCGTCATGCGACCTGACCGTGCACATCAGCACCAAGCTCAACCGCAGCCACCTGACCACCGGCCGCGACGCACTGATCCTGCCCTGCCTGGGGCGCACCGACATCGACCGCCAGGCCGAAGGCCCGCAGGCGGTCACGGTGGAAGACTCGTTCAGCATGATCCACGCGTCCTACGGACAACTGGAGCCACTCTCGCAGCAGATGCGTTCGGAACCGGCGATCATCGCCGGCATCGCCAAGGCAACCCTGGGCAACCATCCGGTGGACTGGGACGCGCTGATCGCCAACTACGAGCGCATCCGCGAGCTGATCGCCGACACCATCCCCGGTTTCGCCGACTTCAACCGCCGCGTCCGGCATCCCGGCGGCTTCTACCTCGGCAACGCCGCCGGCGAACGACGCTGGAACACCGCCAGCGGCAAGGCCAACTTCGTCGCCAACCCGCTGCCCCGCGACCTGTTGCCGGCACAGGTGCGCGACAGTGGCCTCGAACCCGACCTGATCCTGCAGACCCTGCGCTCCCATGACCAGTACAACACCACCATCTACGGCCTGGACGATCGCTATCGCGGAGTGAAGGGCCAGCGCGAAGTGGTATTCGCCAACGAGGCGGATATCCGCCGCCTGGGCTACCAGCCGGGCGACAAGGTCGACCTGGTCTCGCTGTGGAGCGATGGCATCGAACGCCGGGTACGCCACTTCACCCTGCTCGCCTTCGACATCCCGGCCGGCCAGGCAGCCGCCTACTACCCGGAAACCAATCCCCTGGTGCCGCTGGAGAGCGTCGGCGTCGGCAGCCATACGCCGACTTCGAAGTTCATCGCGGTACGCCTGGAAAAGGCCACGGGCGACGGGCGCATTATCTGAAGCCCACGAAAAACGCCGCCTCCTGCAACAGGAGGCGGCGTCTTAAGGAAAAAGTCGATGAAAGGCCTTGAAGGCAGGCCGCTCGTCGGCGTTAGAATGGCCAGCATCCCGCCAGCAAAAATACCGATTTCGACCCTGAAATCGCGTTTCGCATTCGGTTTAAGACCGCCTCCGCCGAAGAAAGTTCCCCATAAAAAACAAACACTTGGAATATTTCGAGTTTGTTCTACCAATCGTCGGCTGACGCTTGTCAGCGGTTTGGGCCAACCCCAGCATCGCAGCCGTCATCCCCACAGAGAGAAACTCTCTATGAAGTATTCCTCGATACTCCTGTTGTCCCTGAGTCTGGTCGGTGGTACCGCCTTCGCAGGCGACAACACCCGCGCGGCCATCGGCGGCGCCTTGGGCGGGGTGTTGGGTTCGGTCGTCGGCGATGCGGTCGGCGGCAGCACTGGCGCCGCGATCGGTAGCGGCATCGGTGGCGCTGCGGGCGGTGCAGTCGGCGCCGGACGCGGTAACAAGACCGAAGCGGCGATCGGCGGCGGCCTCGGTGCCGCAGGCGGTAACGTCATCGGCCGGCAGATCGGTGGCAGCACCGGTGGCCTGATCGGCGCGGCCCTCGGCGGCGCCGGCGGCGGCGCGCTGGGCAACCATTATGGCGACGGCAACCGCCGCTACGACGACGATGACGACTACCGCGACCGTCGCTACTACCGCCGCGCCGGCTATCGCGATGGCTATTACCGGCATGACAACGGCCATCACTATGGCCGGTACAAGAAGTGGAAGCGCCATAAGCATCATCGTCGCTACTACGACGACTGATTCCTCCGCTCCCCACGACGCAAAGGCCGGGCCTGATGGTCCGGCCTTTGTGCGAACGACCGTATTTCCCTCCTGATTCAACGATGAGGCACGCACGATGCGTAAATCTCTCCTGGTAATCGCGTTCGGCCTGCTGGGCGCACAAGCCGCGCTCGCCGGCGACTCCACCAAGACCGCCGTGGGCGGCGGCGTGGGCGGCGCCCTGGGCAACGTCGTGGGCAACGCCATCGGCGGTAGCACCGGTGCGGCCATAGGTGCCGGCCTAGGTGGAGCGGCTGGCGGCGCGATGACCGCCAAGGACGGGCGCAAGACCGAAGCAGCCCTGGGTGGCGGGCTAGGCGCGGCCGGCGGTTCGGTGATCGGCAACAAGCTGGGCGGCAGCACCGGCGCGACCATAGGTGCAGGCCTCGGCGGCGCAGCGGGTGGCGCGGTCGGTAACAACCTGGGCAAGGACAACGACAGCGGTCACCGCGGCAAGAAACACCGCAAGCACAAGCATCGTTGATCGGCATGCTTGCCGAAGCCGATGTGGAAAAGCCCCGCGACCGCGGGGCTTTTACTTTCTACCGTTCGTCAGCCTTTCGGTGCCGTCTTCAACTCGTCGCGAACGATCAGGACGCCACGCGGCGCCTCGATCCCGACCCGGGCCTGGTTGCCGATGATATCGGTGACCAGGATCCGGATGCCGCCTTCGCGCAATTGCCGAATCAGTTCCTCCGCCGGGTAGTCGGCCTTGAGGGACAGGGTGATGCCTTCGCCTTCTCGGCGGGAGAGTATCAGGAAACCCATGTTCCGCGTCCTTGCCAGTCATAGCAGGGGCAAACCGGCCCCTTTGGTGAATGAAATGGTGTGGAGGGATGGTCACAGAACATTGCTCCAGCGTCGAGACTGCAAACGTTCAATCAGAAATGTCCCATCCAGCGCTTCCTCATCGCCTCACGCCATGTCATGGATTGTCGCACCGGGCTCGCTTTGCTAGCGTGCCCGGCATCAATTCAATCGAGATTTCCAGATGCGCCCGTCGTTCGCCAGTTGGGGCCTGCTTGCCCTCCTGCTCCTGCAAGGCCCGCTGCTCCAGGCCCAGCCGCTGTCGCCGGCTCTCCAGCAACTGTTGAGCTTGAGCAGCCAGCGTTTGCAACTAGCCGATCAGGTAGCCCAGAGCAAGGCCCAGTCGGGCAAGGCGGTACAGGACAGCCCGCGGGAAGAACAACAGTTGCAGATGCTCGCCGGACAAGCCGGGAGCCACGGGGTCGGCGCCGAGCAGGTGCGCCTGCTGTTCGCCGCGCAGATCGAGGCGAACAAGCTGGTCCAGTACCGCCTGCTCAGCCGGCCGCTACCGGACGCTGGCCAGGCGGTCGACCTGGAGCGCATCCGCAACCGCCTCAATCAGCTCAACCTGGAGCTGCTGCGCGGCTACGCCCCGGCGCTCGCCGAACTGCGCGTCGACGACTGTCGGCCGAGGCTAAACCAGGCGCTGCAACGGCAGGTACGCGACGATCGCCTGGACGAACTGCACGCCATCGCCCTGTCACGGGCGGCGGGCGATCTCTGTCACTGGGCCGCGCTCTGAAGCGCGGCCAGCGCATCGCGTAGTCCCTGCGGAATGGCCACCGGGCGGCTGCTTCGGCGCTCCACGAAGACATGCACGAAACGCCCGGCCGCGCAGGCCTCCCGCTGCCCTTCGAGGAACAAGGCCAGTTCGTACTGCACCGAGCTGTTGCCCAGGCGCGCCACCCGCAAGCCCATCTCGATCCGCTGGGGGAAGGCCACCGGCGCGAAATAGTCGCAGCTGGAACTGACCACCAGGCCGATCACTTCGCCGCCCTGGATATCCAGGCCGCCACGCTCGATCAGGTAGGTATTCACCGCCGTGTCGAAGAACGCATAGTAGGTCACGTTGTTCACGTGTCCGTAGATATCGTTGTCGTGCCAGCGCGTGGTGATCGGCTGGAAATGAAGGTACTGCTCGCGCAGCGGTCGCGGGGCGGTCGCCATGCCCGGTCCTCGTAGAAGGGATTCAGTATGCCGCGCGATAGATCGCCAGGGCGTCCGCCTCGCCGACCTCGCGCGGGTTGTTGACCAGCAGACGCTGCTGGAGCATCGCGTCGGCGGCCAGGCGCGGCAGCATCGCCTCGTCCACCCCGGCGTCGCGCAAGCGGCTCGGCAGGCCGTTGCGCGGACTGAGCTGGGCCAGTTCGTCGATCAGCTGCGCGGTAAGCGCGTCGCGATCGCCCGGACGCAAGCGGTCGCCCAGCAGCAGCGGCGCCAGCTCGGCATAGAGTCCAGCGGCAGCGGGAGCGTTGAAACGAATCACCTCCGGTAGCACCAGCGCATTGCTCAGGCCGTGGGGAATGTGGAAATGCCCTCCCAGCGGATAGGCCAGGGCATGCACCGCCGCCACCGGCGCATTGGCGAAGGCCTGCCCGGCCAGGCAGGCGCCCAGCAGCATGGCCTGGCGCGCCTCGCGGTCGCCGCCGTCGCCTACCGCGCGTTCCAGGTTGGCCGCCAGCAGGCGCAACGCCTCCCGCGCCAGCAGGTCGGACAGCGGGTTCTTCTTCAGCTTGCTGGTATAGCTCTCGATCGCATGCACCATCGCGTCGATACCGGTCGCCGCGGTGACCGCCGGCGGCAGCCCGAGGGTCAGGTCGGCATCGAGCAGCGCCAGATCGGGCAGCAGGTAGGGCGAGACCACACCCATCTTGGTGGTCTCGCCAGTGGTGACGATGGCGATCGGCGTCACCTCGGAGCCGGTCCCGGCGGTGGTCGGCACCTGGATCAGCGGCAGGCGCGGCCCGCGTGCGTTGCCGACCCCGAAGACCTCGCCGAGCCCCTGCCCTGCCTCTGGATGGGCGAGCAGCGCGACCAGCTTGGCCACGTCCATGGAACTGCCACCGCCGAAACCGACCACCAGCTCGGCAGCCATGCCCCGCGCCCGCCCGAGCGCGGCCTCGACCACCGATTCAGGCGGATCGGCGAGCACCTGGTCGTACACCTCGACGGCCAGGCCCAGGCGCGGGAAGCCGGGCAGGATCGCATCCAGCAAGCCGAGCCGGGTGATCCCCGGGTCGGTCACGATCAACACGCGGCACGCCCTTCGCTCGCGGCAGAGTTCCGCCAGGCGGATGGCGGAGCCGGCCTCGCAGAGGATCTGCGCGGTAGTGGCGAAACTGAAAGCTTGCATATCGGTCTCCTTGGGCGAGACGCCCGTCAGAACGAGAAATGCTCCTCGGGCAGGGCCATCAGGCAGTCGGCGCCGCCGAGCAAGGCTTCGCGGTGCATGCTCGCCCGCGGCAGGATGCGCCGCAGGTAGAAATCGGCGCTGCGCAGCTTGGCCCGATAGAAATCGCCCTCGCCGGAGCCGCCGTCCAGCGCTTCCTGGGCTCGTGCAGCGGCTTGCAACCAGAGGGCCGCGAGCAATACGTAGGCGCTGTACTGGAGGAAGTCCACGGAAGTGGCGCCGATCTCCTGGGGATCGCGGGCGCAGGCCTCGAGTACCTGGCCGGTGAGCTGCCGCCACTCCTCCAGGCGTTGCAGCACCGGCTCGACCAGCGGCGCCAGCGCAGCACGCCCTTGCAGCGCCTCGCTGGCCGCCGCCAGTTCGCCTTGCAGCGCCAGCAGTTCGCCGCCCTGGTCGCCGAGCAGCTTGCGGCGGACCAGATCGAGCGCCTGGATGCCATTGGTGCCTTCGTAGATCTGGGTGATGCGACTGTCGCGCATCAATTGCTCCATGCCCCATTCGCGGATGAAGCCGTGACCGCCATAGACCTGTACGCCGAGGCTGGCGACTTCCTGGCCGACATCGGTAAGGAAGGCCTTGACGACGGGAATCAGCAGCGCTGCACGGCGCGTCGCCGCGCGCCGGCCGTCAGCATCCGGATGGCCGTGTTCCAGGTCGAGCTGGCGTGCGCAGCAGGCCGCCAGCATGCGGCAGCCTTCGACCAGGGTCTTCTGGGTCAGCAGCATGCGCCGCACGTCGGGGTGCACGATGATCGGGTCGGCGACCTTGTCCGGTGCCTGCGGGCCGACCAGGGCGCGCGACTGCAGGCGTTCGCGGGCGTAGCCGAGGGCGCCCTGGAAGGCCCGTTCGGCGATACCCAGGCCCTGCAGGCCGACCTGGAAGCGCGCATCGTTCATCATCGTGAACATGCAGGCCAGGCCCTGGTTCGCCTGGCCCAGCAGCCAGCCCCTGGCGCCGTCGAAGTTCATCACGCAGGTGGAAGCGCCCTTGATCCCCATCTTGTGCTCGATGGCGCCGCACCCCAGGCTGTTGCGCTCGCCCAGGGAGCCATCGGGATTGGCGACGAACTTCGGCACCAGGAACAGACTGATGCCCTTCACCCCGGCCGGCGCGTCCGCCAGGCGCGCCAGCACCAGGTGGACGATGTTCTCGGTGAGGTCCTGCTCGCCACCGCTGATGAAGATCTTGCTGCCGCTGATCGCGTAGCTGCCGTCGGCCTGCGCCTCGGCGCGGGTGCGCAGGAGAGCGAGGTCGGTGCCGGCCTGGGGTTCGGTCAGGCACATGGTGCCGGCCCATTCGCCGCTCACCAGCTTGGCCAGGTAGTCGCGCCGCAACGCCTCGTCGCCATGCTTGTACAGGGCCAGCACGGCGCCCTCGGTCAGCCCCGAATAGACGCGGAAGGACAGGCTGGCGGCCATCAACATCTCGTGGAAACACGCGGAGACCATCTGCGGGAAGCCCTGGCCGCCGTACTCGGTGGGTCCGGTCATGCTCGCCCAGCCGTTCTCGCTGTACTGCCGGTAGGCTTCGCGAAAGCCGGTGGGGGTGGTCACCACGCCATCCTTCAGCTTCGCGCCTTCCTCGTCGCTGTTGCGATTGAGCGGCGCCACCACCTGGCCGGTGTAGCGCGCGCCTTCCTCGAGCACGCCGTCGATCAGTTCGCGATCGATGCCGTTGCCCAGCAGTTCGCAATGCGCGCCGACATCGAACAGTTCATGGAGAACGAAGCGCATGTCGCGCAAGGGGGCCTGGTAATCCATCTCAGCGCACCTCCTGCAGGTCGGCGAAGGCTCCGCCCTCGGCGGCCAGGCGCTCGACCAGGGACGCCGGCTTCCAGCGCGCGCCGTGGCGCTGTTCGAGGAAACGCAGGCGTTGCAGCAGCTCGGCCACGCCGAGGCGATCGGCCCAGGCCATGGGACCGCCCTCCGCGGCGGGGAAGCCGTAGCCGTTCAGGTAGACAGTGTCGATGTCGGCGCTACGGGCGGCGATACCCTCGTCGAGGATCTTCGCGCCCTCGTTGACCAGCGCCAGCAGGCAACGCTCGAGGATTTCCTCGTCGGCGAAATCGCGCCGCGGGTAGCCCAGCGTCTCGGCGACCCGGAGCACCAGGGCATCCACCTCGGTATCGTGCTCCGCCTGGCGGCTGCCCGGCGCGTAGCGGTAGTAACCGGCACCGCTCTTCTGGCCGAAGCGGCCCAGCTCGCAAAGGCGGTTGTCCACCTGCACGGCCGGCTGGTCCTGGCCGACCCCGGCCAACTCGCGGGCGCGCCACTCCAGGTCGATACCGACCACGTCGTACATGCGGAACGGCCCCATGGCGAAACCGAACGCCTGGAGAGCCCGGTCCACCTGGTACGGCAGGGCGCCTTCCAGCAGCATCAGGCGGGCCTCGGTGGCGTAGGGTTCGAGCATGCGGTTGCCGATGAAGCCGTGGCAGTTGCCGGCCACCACGCTGACCTTGCCCATCCGCTCGCCCAGCGCCAGGGCCGCCTCCAGCACCGCCGGCGCGGTCTGCGCGCCGCGCACGATCTCCAGCAGCCGCATGATGTGGGCCGGGCTGAAGAAGTGCAGGCCGAGCACCTGACCCGGACGCGCGGTGACCGCGGCGATGGCGTCGATGTCCAGGTAGGAAGTATTGCTGGCCAGCACCGCGGAGGGCTTCAGCGCCGCGTCCAGCTCGCGGAAGATCGATTGCTTGAGTTCCAGGTTCTCGTAGACCGCCTCGATCACCAGGTCCGCCTCGCGCATCGCGGCGAGGTGCTGGACCGGCGTGATGCGGGCGCGGCGCGCGGCCGCTTCCTCTTCGCCGATGCGCCCCTGACGCACGTTGTGCGCGTAGGTGTCGGCCACGGCGCCGAGCGCCTGGTTGAGCATCTGCGGGTTGCTGTCCAGCCACTGCACGTCGAGACCGGCGTTGGCCAGGCACATGACGATACCGCGACCCATGGTGCCGGCGCCGATCACCGCGGCCTGGCGGAAGGAAAAGTTCTGGCTCATGGTCTTGTCCTCGTTGTAGCGAGCGCAGGAGGAACGGTGGACGAAACCTGGGGCAGTCCGACCGCACAAAAAGCGACCACTACCTTAGGGGAAGGTCGTACTATTTTTGAAATTTAGTCTTGTGATAGCTGGAATTCAGGCAATGAATATCCAAACCTTCGACCTCAACCTGCTACGCGTCCTCGACGCCCTGCTGCGCGAACGCAACGTCTCGCGCGCGGCGGAGCGCCTGGCGCTGAGCCAGCCGGCAGTGAGCAATGCACTGAACCGCCTGCGCGAGCTGCTCGACGACCCGCTGCTGGTCCGCGCCGGTCGTGCGATGCAGCCGACGCCCCGGGCGCTGGCGCTGGAAGCGCCGATCCGCGCGGCGCTGCGGCAGATCGAACAGAGCCTGGGCGACGGCGAGGGCTTCGATCCCGGGCGCAGCCGGCAGCGCTTCACCGTAGCGGTGACCGACTACGTCGAACTGATCTGCATGCCCGCCCTGATGCGCCGCCTGAGTGAGCGGGCGCCGGGAATCTCCATCGCCATCCAGCACCTGACCCCGACCTTGCCGGCCGAGGCGCTGGACAAAGGCGAACTGGACCTGGTGCTAGGCCGCTTCGAAAACGTCCCGGCGCGCTTCCAGCGCCGCCATTGGGCCAGCGAGACCCTGCAACTGGTCGCCCGACGTCAGCACCCGCTGCTGGCGCAGGCTCCCGACCTGGCCACCTTTCTGGAGCTACAGCACCTGTGGGTGCACGGCGGGCAGACCAAGGGGATGGTCGACCAGTGGCTGGGCAGCCAGGGGCTCAAGCGGCAAGTGGCCTACACCACACCGAACTACCTGCAGGCAGCGCACATCGCCGCGTACAGCGACCTGGTCGGCGTCCTGCCGCGACAACTGGCGCACTACTTCGAACGATTGCTGCCCCTGCAATCGTTCGACCTGCCGTTCGACCTCGGCCCGTTCCACCTGGAACTGGTGTTTCTGGCCCAGCGCGAACGCGACATCGCCCTGCAATGGCTGGTCGAACAGATCCGCCAGGTCGGGGCCGCCGGACCGGACTAGGGGAATCCGGGCAGTCAGAAGCGGTCGCGGATGACCAGTTCTTCCCGCGGCAGCTTGCCGCTGCGCGGCCAGGGTTCAACGGCCTTTTTCCCGACCGCGACCATCAGGCCGATCACATGGTTGTCCGGCAGGTTGATCAGCCGGGCCACGGCATCGAAGTCGAAACCATCCATCGGACACGAATCCAGGCCCTGGCCGCGGGCGACCAGCATCAGGGTCTGCGCCAGCAGGCCGCAACTGCGCATGGCTTCGTCGCGCTGTACCTGGGGCTTGCCGCGGTAGTAGGTGTCGATGGCGCCTGCCATGAACGCCTGTACCGCCTCGGGAGCACCGTCCCAGACCCGCTGCGCGTTGCGCTCCCAACTGTCGAGCTGGGCACACACCACCACCAGCATCGCCGCGTCGGTGACCTGCGCCTGGTCCCAGGCCACTTCACGCAACTGCGTGCGCAATTGCGGATCGCTGACCTCGACCAGCCGCACGTGTTGCAGGTTGAAGGCGGAAGGCGCATGCAGTGCCAGGTCCAGGAGATGGTCCTTCTCTTCGCGAGTCAGGCTGAAGGATGAGTCGTAGCCCTTGATGGCACGGCGACTCCGAACGGCGTCTTCGATATGCATGGGGGAAATCCACTGCGAGGGAACAAAGGGGCGCCCACTCTAGAGCATTGGCGAGAAGATAAACCAGACTTCAATAAATCCGACGCAGCCCCACAGCAGCTACTTACAGAATTAAGACTAGGACTATTCCTAGGAAGGAATTTTCCTAAGGAATTGTCCTATATTCCACTCCAATGCCAGCGCCTGGGAGAGGGCCCCTCCCGGGACGCACGAACGCAGAAAAATAAGGATGAACTCACGTAGGAGTAAGCTCATGAACAGGATGGGCCAACTGGCTTTGTTCGGTCTTCTTGTAGGAACTTCCAGCAACCTGTTCGCCGCCCCCGGCAGCATCAGCGGCGTCATCCGCTTCACCGGCGCCATTGTCGAGCCACCATGCTCGATGAGCGCTCCCCGCCAAGACGAAAGCAAGGGCAGTTTCCACCTCAGTGGCTGTCCCATGCAGGCGCGCACCGCGGATGTCAGCATCCGTTCGATGAAGACCGGCGAGGTGCGCCACTTGCAACCCAGCGATACGGTCATCGGTGAACGGGATTTCTCGGCGCGCTATGAGCTGGCCGGAAGCGGTCGCCGCTCCGGCAACTACCTGATCACCGTCACCTACCCCTGACGTTCGCCCATGAAAAAACCGCCCGAAGGCGGTTTTTTTCATGGTGCCGAAACGTGCTTACAGCTGCGGGCCGGCGGCCTTGATCGCATCGGAAACCTCGAATTTCTTGAAGTTTTCGATGAACTGCTTGGCCAGGCCCTTCGCCGCCTCGTCGTAGGCAGCCTTGTCGGCCCAGGTGTTGCGCGGGTTGAGCAGATTGGTCTCGACGCCCGGAACGGCCTTCGGCACGTCCAGGTTGATGATATCCAGGTGCTCGGTTTCCGCGCCGATCAGCGCGCCGCTCTGGATCGCCGCGATCACGCCACGGGTGGTCGGGATGTTGAAGCGCTTGCCGACGCCGTAGCCACCGCCGGTCCAGCCAGTGTTGACCAGGTAGACCTTGGAGCCGAAGGCCTTGATGCGCTTGATCAGCAGCTCGGCATAGACGCCGGCCGGACGCGGGAAGAAAGGAGCACCGAAGCAGGTGGAGAAGGTCGACTTGATACCGCCGCCGGAACCCATCTCGGTGGAGCCGACCAGCGCGGTGTAGCCGGACAGGAAGTGGTAGGCCGCCTGCTCGTTGTTCAGGATCGATACCGGCGGCAGTACGCCGGTCAGGTCGCAGGTCAGGAAGATCACCGCGTTGGGCTCGCCGCCGAGGTTCTTCTCCGAACGCTTCTCGACGTGCTCCAGCGGGTAGGCGGCGCGGCTGTTCTGGGTCAGGCTGTCGTCGGCGTAGTCGGGCACACGCTCTTCGTCGAGAACCACGTTCTCCAGCACGGCGCCGAACTTGATGGCTTTCCAGATGACCGGCTCGTTCTTCTCGGACAGGTCGATGCACTTGGCATAGCAACCGCCTTCGACGTTGAACACCACGCCCTCGCCCCAGCCGTGCTCGTCGTCACCGATCAGGTAACGGCTTTCATCGGCGGACAGGGTGGTCTTGCCGGTGCCGGACAGGCCGAAGAACAAGGTCACATCGCCCGCTTCGCCGATGTTGGCAGCGCAGTGCATCGGCAGCACGTCGCGCTCGGGCAGCAGGAAGTTCTGCACGGAGAACATGGCTTTCTTCATCTCGCCGGCATAGCGCATGCCTGCGATCAGCACTTTCTTCTGGGCGAAATTGAGGATCACGCAACCGTCGGAGTTGGTGCCGTCGCGCTCGGGCACGCATTCGAAGTTGGCGACATTGAGGACCTGCCACTCGTCCTTGCCGGCCGGGTTGTACTGCTCCGGCTCGATGAACAGGCAACGGCCGAACAGATTCTGCCAGGCGGTAGCGGTGGTCATCTTCACCGGCAGGTAGTAAGCCTCGGCGGAACCTACATGAACATGGGAAACGAAATGGTCCTGGGCGTTGTTGAACGCTTCCACGCGGGCCCACAGCGCATCGAACTTGTCGGCCGGGAACGGACGGTTGATGTTGCCCCAGGCGATCGCGTCCTTGGTGCTCGGCTCTTCGACGATGAAACGGTCGACCGGCGAACGGCCGGTGCGATGGCCGGTGCGTACGACCAGCGAGCCGTTGGCGGCCAGTTCGCCCTCACCGCGGCGAATGGCTTCTTCTACCAGTTGGGCGGCGCTGATATCGGTGTACACGGCGTTGTTGGCTTGCGTCATGTGGTTCCCCGTCGGCCAGAGGCCGAGTCCTCCAAACTTCGTAGCGCTTCAAAAAACTCACTACAGGAAAAAAGTGGCGGGATTATGCCAGAAAAGCCCGCTGGATGAAAAATCGTCAGTGGCGGGTCTCGGAAGGCCCCTGGCTGCCAGCGCCAGCGAACAACTGGGCGACGTCGGAGGCGTCGAACAGGTAGCGCTGGTTGCAGAACTGGCAGTCGATGGTGATCGAGCCTTCTTCCTCCTCGAGCAGCCGCTCGCAGTCGGCCTGCCCGAGACTGACCAGGGCGTTGGCCGAACGTTCCCGCGAGCAACTGCAATGGAAGACCAGCGGTTGCGGCTCGAACAGGCGCACGGTTTCCTCGTGGTAGAGGCGGTGCAGGACGGTCTCGTTGTCCAGCGCCAGCAGCTCTTCGGCGGTCAGCGTGTCGGCCAGGGTGGTCAGGTGCTGCCAACTGGCCTCGCGGGCCTCGGGGTCCTTCAGGCGGTCGGCGGGAAGCTGCTGCAGCAGCAGGCCGCGGGCGCGGCGGCCGTTGGCGTTGAGCCAGAAACGGGTCGGCAGCTGTTCCGAGCTGGCGAAGTAGTTGGACAGGCATTCCGCCAGGTTCACCCCCTCCAGGGCGACGATCCCCTGGTAGCGCTGGCCCTTGACCGGGTCCACGGTGAGGGTCAGCACGCCTTCGGGCATCAGTTCCTGCATGCCGGCGTCGGCGCCGATGGACTCCGCCGAATAGCGGGCCAGGCCACGCACCTGGCGGTCGCTGGAACACTCCACCATCAACAGCGGAACCGCGCCGCTGGAGCGCGCCTGCAATACCAGCAGGCCGTCGAACTTGAGCGTGCCGCAGAGCAGCGAGGCCGCCGCGAGCATCTCCCCGAGCAGTTGCGCGACCGGTTCCGGATAGGGATGTTTGGCCAGCACTTCGCTGTAGCTACGCTCGAGATCGACCATCTCGCCGCGCACGTCGGTATCGTCGAAAAGGAAACGCTGGCTCTGATCTGAATGGGACATGCGGGACACAACGCTACGAATGAGGGAATGACAAGTGAGTGACAAAGGCCTATAAAAGCGCGCTTCGTGACAGTCGTACGCCGACCCGGCGCCGATAGGGGGAAACGATTTTATGGATAATGCCTCTCCGTTCCAAGCGGCCTGGCAATGGCGCAAGTTCGCCACCTGTCATCTTCTGGCGCTCCTGCTGCTGATCCTGTGGCTCTGGGGCCCCACCCGCGAGCTGATGAACGGCTTCGACTTCTGGCTCTTCGACAAGCTCAACGGCTCCCTCGCCCTCAACGAAACCTGGCTGAAACTCTGGGGCCTGCTCAGTACCCGACCGTTCGACGCGGTGGTCGGGGTGATCCTGCTCTGCCTGCTGATTCGCGGCGACTGGCTGCTGCCAGCGAACCAGGTACGGCGGCTGACCTTCGGCTTCATCGTGACCCTGCTGATCCTGGTGGTGATCCGCGTGCTCTACGCCAAGATCGCCCACCACCTGCACTGGCAGCACGCCAGCCTGTCGATGCTGATGGACAAGGCCATCCACCTCAGCGACCACTTCCCGGACTGGGAACGCGTGTGGGAAATCAAGGACCGCTCCAAGCGCAGCTTCCCCGGCGACCACGCCTCGGTGCTGCTGGTCTGGGCGCTGTTCATGTCGCTGTTCGCCCGCCGCGCCGGGCAGTTCCTGCTGATCTGGACCCTGGCCGTGCTGTTCATGCTGCCGCGCCTGGTAGCCGGCGCGCACTGGGGCCAGGACGACTACATCGGCGGCCTGCAGATGGCCCTGCTGGCCCTCGCCTGGGGCTGCTACACACCGCTGGCGGCGAAGGCCAGCGGCTGGCTGGTGCAGGTGACCGAACCGCTGTTCCGCCTGCTGGCGAAATTGCCGCTGATCGGCCGCCTCGGCGTGGTCCGCGACTCGGCCTGAGGCCATCCCGGTCTCCCCTGCGGGAGATCGGCGCTTCTCAGTCCTGGCCGCCGCGCAACTGGTGGATCTGCCGCCGCTGCTTCTTGCTCGGCCGCCCCTCGGTCTGTACGCCCAGCGCCCCGGCCTTGCGCATGGCCGCCGCGCGCTCGCGGCTTTCCACGCTGTCCGCGGTTTCCTCGTAGAGAGCCTGGGCCTCCGGCGCGCCACGACGGACTACGGAAAGCGCGCGAATCGTCACGGTTCGCTCGTCGAAGCCCGTACGAATGGTCAATTCCTCCCCTACCCTGGGTTCCTTGCTCGGCTTGCACCGCTCGCCCCGGCAATGCACCTTGCCGCCCTCTATCGCGGCCTTGGCCAGCGCCCGGGTCTTGAAGAAGCGCGCCGCCCAGAGCCACTTGTCCAGGCGCACCTTGTCGTCGTCTTTCTCGCTCACTGGCATTTCCCGTATCCGTTCCGCCGTTGTCTCGCGACTGTCATCGACAGCCGCTAGGTTCGTCTTCGGCATCCTCGGGCAGCCGTCTGGCGGCCGCCCATAGCCCTGCTAGAATGCCGGCAAAACGCCTGGAATGCCTACCCGTGAAGACATTCGACCAGCTTTCCGTCATCGGTCTGCGCGAGTGGATCGCCTTTCCCGAACTGGGCATGGTCGGGCTGCGCGCGAAGATCGACACCGGCGCCAGCACCTCCAGCCTGCATGCCTCGGACATCGTTCCCTTCGAGCGCGACGGCGAGAAGTGGGTGCGCTTCACCGCCCACCTCGGCACGCTGGTACAGCGCCGGCACCGTTGCGAAGCGCCGATGGTCGCGCGCAAGACCATTCGCAGCTCCAACGGCCAGGCCCAGACCCGCTACGTGATCCGCACCACCCTGGCGCTGGGCGATCGCATGTGGCCGGTGGAATTCACCCTGGCCTGCCGCAAGTCCATGCGCTATCGCGTGCTGCTCGGCTCCAAGGCGCTGATCGCCGGGCAACTGGTGGTCAACCCGGCCCTGGCCTACGTCCAGGATCGTCCCGAGTCGCCGGCCGCCCTGCCCGCGGCGACGGGCATCAACCTGCTCGACGGGAGTCCGGTTTGAGCCATTCGCCGGCAGCACCTGTCCAACCTCCATCCATTCCCGAAACGGCCGGTCCAATGCCTGCCGCGACGACAACCCACAGCCTCGCCGCCGCTGCCCGCCAGCCGGTCCAACCCATCCACAGGTGCTGAATGAAAATCGCCGTGCTGTCGCGCAATCCCCGGCTCTACTCGACCCGTCGCCTGGTGGAGGCCGGGCGGGAGCGCGGCCATGAAATGGTGGTCATCGATACGCTGCGCGCCTACATGAACATCGCCAGCCACAAGCCGCAGATCCACTACCGGGGACAACCGCTGGAGGGCTTCGACGCGGTGATCCCGCGCATCGGCGCCTCGGTGACCTTCTACGGCTGCGCGGTATTGCGCCAGTTCGAGATGATGGGCGTGTTCCCGCTCAACGAGTCGGTCGCCATCGCTCGCTCGCGGGACAAGCTGCGCTCGCTGCAACTGCTCTCGCGCAAGGGCATCGGCCTGCCGGTGACCGGCTTCGCCCACTCCCCGGACGATGTCCCGGACCTGATCGAGATGGTCGGTGGCGCACCGCTGGTGATCAAGCTGCTGGAGGGCACCCAGGGCATCGGCGTGGTCCTCTGCGAAACCGAGAAGGCCGCCGAATCGGTGCTCGAGGCTTTCATGGGGCTCAAGCACAACATCATGGTCCAGGAGTACATAAAGGAAGCCGGCGGCGCCGACATCCGCTGCTTCGTGGTCGGCGACAAGGTGATCGCCTCGATGAAGCGCCAGGCAGCGCCCGGCGAGTTCCGCTCCAACCTGCACCGCGGCGGCAGCGCCAGCCTGATCAAGATAACCCCGGAAGAACGCATGACCGCCATCCGCGCCGCCCGCGTGATGGGCCTGAACGTCGCCGGGGTGGACATCCTGCGCTCCAACCATGGTCCGCTGGTAATGGAGGTGAACTCCTCGCCGGGCCTGGAAGGTATCGAATCCACCACCGGCAAGGACATCGCCGGGATCATCATCCAGTACCTGGAAAAGAACGGCGGCCCCCACCTGGCCAGGACGAAGGGAAAGGGGTGAGCCGGACCAGACAACGCATGCGTTGTCCCGGCGCATCGGACGCACCGCGTTACGCCGGCGATCCCGGCCTCGACAGAAGGTCCATGCCACGCTTGAATGAAGCACCGCCGCAACCGATGCCGGAAACCCCGTCGAACCCCGTGCTCTTCCGGCACTCGAATCCTTTCCTGACGCTTCACGGAATCGCCGCATGACCTCTCGTCCCTCCTCCGACCAGACCTGGCAGCCCATCGACGGCCGGGTGGCGCTGATCGCGCCAGCCTCGGCCATCGCCACCGACGTGCTGGAGGCGACCCTGCGGCAACTGGAAGTGCACGGCGTGGACTACCATCTCGGCCGCCACGTCGAAGCCCGCTACCGCTACCTCGCCGGGACGGTCGAGCAGCGCCTGGAAGACCTGCACAACGCCTTCGACATGCCGGACATCTCCGCGGTCTGGTGCCTGCGCGGCGGCTACGGCTGCGGCCAGTTGCTGCCGGGCCTGGACTGGGGGCGCCTGCAGACGGCCTCGCCGCGGCCACTGATCGGTTTCTCCGACATCTCGGTGTTGCTCAGCGCTTTCCACCGCCACGGCCTGCCTGCGATCCACGGCCCGGTGGCCACCGGACTCGGTCTGTCGCCGCTCAGCGCCCCCCGCGAGCAGCAGGAGCGGCTAGCCTCTCTGGCCTCGGTCAGCCGCTTGCTGGCCGGAATCGACCATGAACTCCCGGTGCAGCACCTCGGCGGACACAAGCAACGCGTCGAAGGCGCGCTGATCGGCGGCAACCTCACCGCCCTGGCCTGCATGGCCGGCACCCTCGGCGGCCTGCACGCCCCGGCGGGGTCGATCCTGGTCCTGGAGGACGTCGGCGAACCCTACTACCGCCTGGAGCGCAGCCTCTGGCAATTGCTAGAAAGCATCGACGCGCGCCAGCTCGGCGCGATCTGCCTGGGCTCGTTCACCGATTGCCCGCGCAAGGAAGTCGCCCACAGCCTGGAGCGGATCTTCGGCGAATACGCCGCCGCCATCGAGGTGCCGCTCTACCACCACCTGCCCAGCGGGCATGGTGCGCAGAACCGGGCCTGGCCTTACGGGAAGACCGCGGTGCTCGAGGGAAACCGGTTGCGCTGGTAGGGACGGGGCGCGCCCCTCTCCGTAAGCGCGAGAGGGGGCGGGAAGTGCCGCTGGAACGGCGCAAACCCGTCGGGTATCAGGCCGCGCCGCGCGGCAGCAGCAACCCCAGCGGCAGGCAGACCCGCGCTTCCAGGCCGCCGCCATCGCGGTTGCGCAGTTCGACGCTGCCGCCGTGCTGGGCGGCGATGCGCTTGACGATCGCCAGGCCGAGGCCGGTGCCCTTGCCGCCACGCGCCTTGTCGCCGCGGATGAAGGGATTGAAGATGCTGTCCACTTCCGCGGGATCGATGCCCTGGCCGCGATCGAGCACACTCAGCACCACGTAGGGCGCCGCGCTTTCGCCGGCCACGTAGCTGGCCACCTCCACCGAGCCGCCACCGTGGTTCAGGGCATTGTCGATCAGGTTGCCCAGCAGACGCTTCATCGACACCCGCCGCAACGGCATCGCCGGTACCGGCTGCAAGGCCATGCGCACCTGCTCGCGAGTCTGGTTGAACGGTGCCACCACCTCGCGCACCAGGTCGGTCAGGTCGCCCTCCTCCACCGGCTCGTCGCGGCCGTCGCGGATGAAGGCGAGGAACTGGTCGAGGATCGCGTCCATGTCCTCGATGTCGCGGACCATGTCCTCGACCATCTCCCGTTCGCTCTCCGGCAGCAACTCCAGCGACAGGCGCAGGCGTGTCAGCGGGGTGCGCAGGTCGTGGGAGACACCGGCCAACATCAATTCGCGTTCGCGCCCGCCCTGCTCGATGTCCTCGGCCATCTGGTTGAAGGCGCGATACACCTCGGCCATTTCGCTTGGCGTCTCCGGCCCCAGCGGCAGGCGCACGCTGCGCCCCTGGCCGAACTGGCGGGCGGCGACCACCAGGCGCTTGAGCGGCTGGCTGAGCTGGCGGACGAAGATCCAGGCGGCGGCGGTGGAGAGCAGGCCGATGCCGAGGAACCAGCCGAGCACGCTCCAGATCCGTTGGCCACGCAAGGGATGCGGATACAGCGGCACCGCCAGCCAGCCTTCGCCGAGGCTCGGTGCGCGCACCCAGAGCTGCGACGGCTGGTGGATACGCAGGCGGGTCTCGGTGTCCGGCCCCAGCTCCATCTGCATCTGCCGCTGGAAGATTTCCGTGTACGGCCAGTGCTGCTCGCCGGGCTGGTCGGCGCTGCTCGGCACCCAGCGCAGGCCGGAAGCCTTGGCGATGGCCGCGCGCGACTCCTCGTCGGCAGCCCAGAACGCGCGGATGGTCAGCGCCGCGCCGTGGCTGTACTGGCGGTCGACGATCACGTCCTCGTTCATCAGCAGGTAGACCAGGGTCAGCGCCTTGGAGAACAGCACGACGATCAGCACCAGCCAGAGGGTGCGGGCGAAGAAGCTTTGCGGGAACCAGAGCGGCGTTTTCATCGATCGGACCGGTTGCGCGCCGGCGGACGGGGCCGACGCCTGTTGCGGGTAAGACGACGCGGCCGGTGCATCGCTGCACCGGCCGCGCGGAGACTCAGGCCTTGCGCGCGTTGCCGTCCGGCACGAACACGTAGCCGACGCCCCAGACCGTCTGGATATAGCGCGGCTTGGACGGGTCCGGCTCGATCAGCCGGCGCAGGCGCGAGATCTGCACGTCGATGGAACGCTCCAGGGCATCCCACTCGCGGCCACGGGCGAGGTTCATCAGCTTGTCCCGGGTCAGCGGTTCGCGGGCGTGCTGCACCAGGGCCTTGAGCACGGCGAACTCGCCGGTGGTCAGCATGTGTACCTCGTCGCCCTTCTTCAGTTCGCGGGTGGCGAGGAACAGCTGGTAGTCGCCGAAGGTCACCACCTCGTCGGCACCGGCAGGCGCGCCGGGCACCAGCGGCGCCTGGCGGCGCAGCACGGCCTTGATCCGCGCCAGCAGTTCGCGCGGGTTGAACGGCTTGGCCAGGTAGTCGTCGGCGCCCAGTTCCAGGCCCTGGATGCGGCTGCCCTCGTCGCCCTTGGCGGTGAGCATGATGATCGGCACCTGGTTGTTCTGTTCGCGCAGGCGGCGGCAGGCAGTGAGGCCGTCCTCGCCGGGAAGCATCAGGTCGAGCACAACCAGCTGGAACAGTTCGCGGGATAGAAGGCGATCCATCTGCTCGGTGTTCTCCACCGCGCGGACGCGGTAGCCCTGCTCGTCGAGGAAACGTTCGAGCAGGCGGCGCAGGCGGGCGTCGTCGTCGACGACGAGGATCTTTTCACCTTCGGCCAGGGCGGCAGGGTTCGACATAGAAACTCCCAGAATGAGTCAGGCGGGCATTATCGCCCAGGTAGCGGCTGGGCCGGACTGTCCATTGTTAGCAGATTTTTCCCCGACCAGCCGCCCTCCAAGGCGAAACTTGGCAGGTATAATGCGGCGCTTTTGCGGCGGGGCGTTGTCTACACGGCCCGTTTTCGTTCGTTTTACCAGGTGGATCAATGGACAGCATCAACACCCGTATCGCCGAAGAGCTCTCCGCACTGCCCTCCGGCCGCGTTCAACCGCAGCAAGTCGCCGCTGCCGTCGCCCTGCTCGACGAAGGCTCCACCGTTCCCTTCATCGCCCGTTACCGCAAAGAGGTCACCGGCAGCCTCGACGATACCCAGTTGCGCATGCTGGAAGAGCGCCTGCGCTACCTGCGCGAACTGGAAGAACGCCGCGGCGCGATCCTCGCCAGCATCGAGGAACAGGGCAAGCTGACCCCCGAACTGGCCCGCGACATCAAGCTTGCCGACACCAAGACCCGTCTCGAAGACCTCTACCTGCCTTATAAGCAGAAGCGCCGCACCAAGGGCCAGATCGCCCTGGAAGCCGGCCTCGGCGCGCTGGCCGACGCACTGTTCGACGACCCGACCCTGGTCCCGGAAAGCGAGGCCGCGCGTTTCGTCGACGCCGAGAAAGGCTTCGCCGACGTCAAGGCGGTGCTGGAAGGCGCCAAGTACATCCTCATGGAGCGCTTCGCCGAAGACGCCACGCTGCTCGACAAGCTGCGCGTGTTCATGAAGAACGAAGCGACCCTGACCGCCCGCGTGGTCCCCGGCAAGGAACAGGAAGGCGCCAAGTTCAGCGACTACTTCGAACACGACGAGCCGCTGAAAAGCGCCCCGTCGCACCGCGCCCTGGCAATCTTCCGCGGACGCAACGAAGGCGTCCTCAGCACCTCGCTGAAGGTCGGCGAGGAAGCGCCGGGCACCCTGCACCCATGCGAGGTCATGATCGCCGAGCGCTTCGGCCTGTCCAACCAGGGCCGCGCCGCCGACAAGTGGCTGGCCGAGGTGGTGCGCTGGACATGGAAGGTCAAGCTCTATACCCACCTGGAAACCGACCTGTTCGGCGAGCTCCGCGACGGCGCCGAGGATGAGGCGATCAGCGTGTTCGCGCGCAACCTGCACGACCTGCTGCTGGCCGCCCCGGCCGGCCCGCGCGCCACCCTCGGCCTCGACCCGGGCCTGCGCACCGGGGTCAAGGTCGCGGTGGTCGACGCCACCGGCAAGCTGCTGGACACCGCCACCGTCTACCCGCATGCGCCGAAGAACCAGTGGGACCAGACCCTCGCCGTGCTCGCCGCGCTCTGCGCCAAGCACCAGGTCGAGCTGATCGCCATCGGCAACGGCACCGCCAGCCGCGAGACCGACAAGCTGGCCGGCGAACTGATCAAGAAATATCCGGGCATGAAGCTGACCAAGATCATGGTCAGCGAAGCCGGCGCATCGGTGTATTCCGCCTCCGAACTGGCGGCGAAGGAGTTCCCCGAGCTGGACGTGTCCCTGCGCGGCGCCGTGTCCATCGCCCGCCGCCTGCAGGACCCGCTGGCGGAGCTGGTGAAGATCGAGCCCAAGTCGATCGGCGTCGGCCAGTACCAGCACGACGTGTCCCAGCTGAAGCTGGCGCGTAGCCTGGACGCGGTGGTCGAGGATTGCGTGAACGCCGTCGGCGTCGACGTCAACACCGCCTCCGCCGCCCTGCTGGCACGCATCTCCGGCCTCAACTCGACGCTGGCGCAGAACATCGTCGCGCACCGCGACGCCAACGGCGCGTTCCGCACCCGCGACGAGCTGAAGAAGGTCAGCCGCCTGGGCGAGAAGACCTTCGAGCAAGCCGCCGGCTTCCTCCGCGTGATGAACGGCGACAACCCGCTGGACGCCTCGGCGGTTCACCCGGAAACCTATCCGCTGGTGCAGCGCATCGCCGCCGACACCGAGCGCGACATCCGCTCGCTGATCGGCGACTCGGCGTTCCTCAAGCGCCTCGACCCGAAGAAGTTCACCGACGAGACCTTCGGCCTGCCGACCGTCACCGACATCATCAAGGAACTCGACAAGCCCGGCCGCGACCCGCGTCCGGAGTTCAAGACCGCAGAGTTCCAGGAAGGCGTCGAGAGCCTCAAGGACCTCAAGCCGGGCATGGTCCTGGAGGGTGTGGTGACCAACGTCACCAACTTCGGCGCGTTCGTCGACATCGGCGTCCACCAGGACGGCCTGGTGCACATCTCGGCGCTGTCCGAGAAGTTCGTCAAGGATCCGTACGAAGTGGTCAAGGCCGGCGACATCGTCAAGGTCAAGGTCATGGAAGTGGACATTCCGCGCAACCGTGTCGGCCTGTCCATGCGCATGAGCGACACCCCCGGCGAGAAGGTCGAAGGCCAGCGCGGCGGGCGTCCCGCCGGCGGCGGCCAGCCACGCCAGGAGCGTGGCGCCCCGCGCGGACAGAGCGCGCCGCCGGCGAACAACGCCATGGCCGCGCTGTTCGCCAACGCCAAGCAACTGAAGAAGAAGTGACGGAGCCGTCCATGAGCGAGATGCCCGCCCGCGAGCAGATGATCAGCGCCTACAGCGAACTGGTCGGCCTGGACCCGGTCAGCCTCGGCGACGGAGTCGCCGAGGTACGCCTGCCGATGGCCGCGCACCTGCGCAACCGCGGCGGGGTCATGCATGGCGGCGCGCTGTTCTCGCTGATGGACGTGACCATGGGGCTGGCCTGCTCCAGTTCCCATGGTTTCGACCGCCAGAGCGTCACCCTGGAATGCAAGATCAACTACATCCGCGCCGTCGCCGACGGCGAGGTGCGCTGCGTCGCCCGCGTCCTCCATGCCGGGCGCCGCAGCCTGGTGGTGGAAGCCGAGGTGCGGCAAGGCGACAAACTGGTCGCGAAAGGACAAGGTACCTTCGCCCAGTTGTAAACCGGCGCGGCCGCCATGCGGCAGAGTGGCGCGCAACGGCGATCCCGATCCGTGCCGGGCGCCCGCCTCGACGGCTCCCGCCGAAGGCGCGGCGACCGGCCCCCGGACGAAGCGAAAACGCATTTACGTCCTCCCTCTTGTAGACCGCTCGGTCCACCCTCATATTGGGGCGACCGATCTGGGACGCGATCACAAGGAATCCCGACTTGAGCGATCTTCTCTCCCGCCGCCTGGCTCTGCTCGGCGCCGCAGCCAACCTGCCCCTGCTGACCGAGTGCCTGCATGGCATCGAGCGCGAATGCCTGCGAGTCGATAGCGACGGCAAGCTGGCACTCACCCCCCACCCCCGGGCCCTGGGTTCGACCCTGACCCATCCGCAGATCACTACCGACTACTCCGAGGCCTTGCTGGAGTTCATCACGCCCACGGAAACCGACGTCGCCGACACCCTGGCCGATCTCGAGCGCATCCACCGCTTCGCCAGTTCGAAGCTGGACGGCGAATACCTGTGGAGCCCATCGATGCCCTGCGAGCTGCCGGACGAGGAGAGCATCCCGATCGCCCGCTATGGCAGCTCGCTGATCGGCCGCCTGAAGTACGTCTACCGCAAGGGCCTGGCGCTGCGCTACGGCAAGACCATGCAGTGCATCGCCGGCATCCACTACAACTTCTCCCTGCCGGAGAGGCTCTGGCCGCTGCTGCGCCAGGCCGAAGGCAGCGAGCTGTCGGAACGCGACTACCAGTCCGCCGCCTACATCGCCCTGATTCGCAATTTCCGCCGCTACAGCTGGCTGCTGATGTACCTGTTCGGCGCCTCGCCGGCCCTCGACGCCGGCTTCCTGCGTGGCCGCCCGAGCCAGTTGGAGCGCCTCGACGAACACACGCTCTACCTGCCCTACGCCACCAGCCTGCGGATGAGCGACCTGGGCTACCAGAACAACGCCCAGGCCGGCCTGACGCCCTGCTACAACGACCTGCAGAGCTACATCGACAGCCTGCGCCAGGCGGTCAGCACGCCCTACCCGCCCTACGAGAAGGTCGGCACCAAGCAGGATGGCGAGTGGGTGCAGCTGAACACCAACATCCTGCAGATCGAAAACGAGTATTACTCGAGCATCCGGCCAAAGCGCGTCACCTACACCGGCGAGCGTCCGGTGCAGGCCCTGGCCGCTCGCGGCGTGCAGTACGTGGAAGTGCGCTGCCTGGACATCAACCCGTTCCTGCCGCTGGGCATCGACCTGGACGAGGCGCGCTTCCTCGACGCCTTCCTGCTGTTCTGCGCGTTCAGCGACAGCCCGCTGCTGAATGGCGAGTGCAGCGACGCCACCGACAACTTCCTCGCCGTGGTCAAGGAAGGCAGGCGGCCGGGCCTGCAATTGCAACGTCGCGGCCAGCCGGTGGAATTGAAGGTCTGGGCGAACGAGCTGCTCGAACGAATCGCCGACACCGCGGCGCTGCTCGACCGCGCACGCGGCGGCGAAGCCCACGCGGCGGCGCTGGCAGCGCAGCGGGCTAAGGTGGCCGATGCGGAACTGACGCCTTCGGCGCAGGTGCTGAAGGTCATGCGCGAGCGCGGCGAGAGCTTCGAAGCGTTCTCCCTGCGCCAGAGCCGCGAACACGCGGAGTATTTCCGCCAGCATCCGCTGGCCGCCGAAGAGCAGGCACGCTTCGAGAAGATGGCCAGCGACTCCCTGGCCGAACAGACGGAGCTGGAACGCGACCAGGATGGCGACTTCGATACCTTCGTCGCCGCCTACCAGGCGAGCATCCTCGGCCTGATCAGCAACTGAGCGAAGCCGGCGCGCCCCTGCGCCCAGGGACGCGCCGGCGGATCACAGGCTCTTCTCGAATACCTGCGAATTGCGCTGGAAGTTGTACAGCGAGGCCCGCGCCGCCGGTAGCCGCTCTACGCTGCTGGGCTGGAAGCCGCGCTCGCGGAACCAGTGCGCGGTCCGCGTGGTGAGCACGAACAGGGTCTTCAGGCCGAGTCCGCGCGCGCGCTCCTCGATCCGCTCCAGCAGTTCGTCGCCACGCCCGCCGTGGCGGTACTCCGGGTTGACCGCCAGACAGGCCAGCTCGCCCGCCTCGGAATCGGCGATCGGGTAGAGCGCGGCGCAGGCGATGATCAGCCCTTCGCGCTCGACGATGCTGAACTGTTCAATCTCGCGTTCCAGCACCTCGCGGGAACGGCGTACCAGGATGCCCTGCTCTTCCAGCGGGCGGATCAGCTCGATCAGCCCGCCAACGTCCTCGATGCCCGCCTCGCGCAACTGTTCGAACTGCTCCTGGGCGACCAGGGTGCCGTTGCCGGTGCGGGTGAACAGCTCGCTGAGCAGCGCGCCGTCCTCGGTGTAGCTGACGATATGGCTGCGCTTGACCCCGGCCCGGCAGGCCTGCGCCGCGGCGTCCAGCAGCTCGGCCTGGTAGCTGTTGCCCAGCCGTTGCAGGTGCGCGGGCACCTGCTGCGGGCGCAGTTCGCGGACCAGCTTGCCGGATGCGTCCAGCAGGCCCTGTTCGGCGCCGTAGAGAATCAGCTTTTCCGCTTCCAGGTCGATGGCGGCGCGCATGGCCACGTCTTCGCAGGCCAGGTTGAAGATTTCCCCGGTCGGCGAGTAGCCCAGCGGCGAGAGCAGGACGATGCTGCGCTCGTCGAGAAGGCGGCCAATGCCCTTGCGGTCGATGCGACGGACCTCGCCGGTATGGTGGTAGTCGACACCCTCGACCACGCCGATCGGCCGCGCGGTGACCAGGTTGCCGCCAGCGACCCGCAGGCGCGCGCCCTGCATCGGCGAGGCGGCCATGTCCATCGACAGCCGCGCCTCGATGGCGATGCGCAGACTACCCACGGCGTCGATGACGCATTCCAGGGTCGGCGCATCGGTCACTCGCAGGTCGCGGTGATAGCGCGGAGCCAGGCCGCGCGCGGCCAGGCGCGCCTCGATCTGCGGGCGCGAACCGTGCACCAGCACCAGGCGCGCGCCGAGGCTGTGGAGAAGGACCAGGTCGTGGACGATATTGCCGAAATTGGGATGCTCCACCCCTTCGCCGGGGAGCATGACCACGAAGGTGCGGTCCCGGTGCGAGTTGATGTAGGGCGAAGCGTGACGTAACCAGTTGACGTAGTCGGGCATGGTGGGGAAAGCCTGTCGTTTCGTGAGCGAGAGCAAAGCGTGAGCGGCCGGGACGGCCCGAAGGGCGCCGTTATCGTCGTCGCAGCAACATCGACAGGCTTCTCCTCACTTTCTGGTTAACGAGACGGATGGATCACGCGCGAGTTTAAACCCTCGGCGGCCCCGCAGCGGCGGGATTCGACCATGGTACGGGGCTTGGGGCCGGACCGAACCGTTTTACCACTATTTCTGAAAAAAACTATCCGAAAACCCCGGTTAACTCGCGCAGCGCTTTTTCGCTAGGCTGCCTCGTTCGCCGTGCCGTCCGGCGCGCACCCACGCGAACGAGGAAAATCCATGAGCGAATACTTCCATCACGTCCTGGTCGGCCTGCTCGCCGTGCTCCCGGTAGCCAACCCGCTGACCAGCGTCTCGCTGCTGCTTGGCCTCGGCGGCAGCCTACCGCCGGCGGAGCGCAACCGGCAGATATTCAAGGCCAGCCTCTACGTGGCGCTGATCATGCTGGTCAGCTTCTACGGCGGCAGCCTGGTGATGCAGGTGTTCGGCATCTCCATTCCCGGCCTGCGCATCGCCGGCGGGCTGATCGTCGCCTATATCGGCTTCACCATGCTGTTCCCCGCCACCACGCCGGACGAGACCGAAGTCCAGCACGACCTGCTGTCGGACGAGGAAAAGATCACCCCGCACTTCCGCGACCTGTCCTTCGTTCCGCTGGCCCTGCCGGGTACCGCGGGGCCGGGGACCATCGCCCTGGTGGTCAGCTCGGCGTCGACGCTGCAATCCACCTACGGAAGCATTCCGCTGTTCATCCACCTCGCGGCGATCACCGTCACCCTGCTCACCGCGCTGATCTTCTGGATCGCCCTGCAAAGCTCCGGGCGCATCATGAAGTTCCTCGGCGAATCCGGGATCGACGCCATCTCGCGAGTGGTCGGCTTCCTGCTGGTGGCGATGGGCGTGCAGTTCGTCATCAACGGCGGCTTCGAGCTGGTCGCCGGCCACGCCGCGCTTCAGTCGGCGGCGGGCGTCAGGCAGTAATGCTGGATCAGCCGGCGCAGCACGCCGACCATCGGTTCGATACGCGCCAGTTCGAGGTGCTCGTCGGGCTGGTGGGCACAGGCGATGTCGCCGGCGCCGAGGACCAGGGTCTCGCTGCCCAGGCGCTGGAAGTACGGCGCCTCGGTACCGAACGCCACGGCCTCGGCGCGATGCCCGGTCAGGCGTTCGGCGACGCGTACCAGTTCGCTGTCCTGCGCCTGTTCGAACGGCGGCACGGCAGGGAACAGCGGCTGGTAGTCGATGCTCACCTTGTGCCGTTCGGCCAGCGGCCGCAGGCGCTGGCGGATCGCCTCGCGCAACTGCTCGGGCTGCATGCCGGGTAGCGGGCGCAGGTCGAATTCCAGCGAACACTGGCCGCAGATGCGGTTGGGATTGTCGCCGCCGTGGATGCAACCGAAGTTCAGGGTCGGCTGGGGCACGCTGAACTGCGGGTTGTTCCAGGCCTGCTGCCATTCCCCGCGCAGCGCCATCAGCTCGCCGATGGTCGCGTGCATCGCCTCCAGGGCGCTGCGCCCGAGGTTCGGATCGGACGAATGGCCGCTCTGCCCGAGAATCTCGATGCGCTCCATCATCACCCCCTTGTGCAGGCGGATCGGCCGCAGATTGGTCGGCTCGCCGATCACCGTGGCGCGCCCCAGCGGCCGCCCGCTTTCGGCGAGGGCACGGGCGCCGGCCATCGAGCTTTCCTCGTCGCAGGTGGCGAGGATCATCAGCGGCTGGCGGAACGGCTGGTCGAGCAGCGGCAGCAAGGCCTCGATGGCCAGCGGGAAGAAGCCCTTCATGTCGCAACTGCCGAGGCCGTACCAGCGGCCGTCGCGCTCGTCCAGGCGCAGCGGATCGCTGCTCCACAGCGCTTCGTCGTAGGGCACGGTATCGGTGTGGCCGGCCAGCACCAGCCCGCCGGGACCGCTGCCGTAGCTGGCCAGCAGGTTGAACTTGCCCGGCGAGACTTCCCGGATCTCGCAGCGGAAGCCTAGATCGCCCAGCCAGGAGGCCAGCAGGTCGACCACCGGGCGGTTGGTCTGGTCCAGCTCGGGCTGGGTGCAACTGACGGAAGACGCGGCGATCAGCGCGCCGAACTGGTCTTTCAGAGACGGCAACGGCATGGGACTCTCCACACGGATCGAGCCCCATCATGGCCTATCGCGGCGGTGGATAAAACCGTCCGTTCCGGTTCCGCCTGCGCCAGCCGACGAAGACCGCGCTCAGGCGCCGAACAGCGCGCGCAGGACCAGGAAGAACAGGATCGCCAGCACCGCGCCGGCCGGCAGGGTCACTACCCAGGACAGGAAGATCGAGCCGATCACCCGCAGGTTGAGCGCGCCGATACCGCGCGCCATGCCGATGCCGAGCACCGCGCCGACCAGGGTATGGGTAGTGGACACCGGCAGGCCGATGGCCGAGGCGCCAACCACCGTGGAGGCGGTCGCCAGCTCGGCGGCGAAGCCGCGGCTGGGGGTCAGCTCGGTGATCTCCCGGCCGATGGTCGCGATCACCCGGTAGCCATAGGTAGCCAGGCCGATGACGATGCCCACCGCGCCCAGCAGCAGTACCCAGGACGGCACCGGTGAGCGGGTCACCAGTTCCAGGTCGCCGCCGGCCTGGACCACCGCGACGACCGCCGCCACCGGGCCGATGGCGTTGGCCACGTCGTTGGCGCCATGGGCGAAAGCCATGGAGCAGGCGGTGAAGATCATCAGCACCGCGAAGACCCGCTCGACGCTGGCGAAGCCGCCACGCGGATCGGCTCCGCCAGTGGGTCGGATGCGCAACAGCAGGACGATGCCCAGGCCCATCACCAGGCCACCGGCGAGCAACGCCAGGCCCAGCGTCTGGATGCCGGAAAGCTCCAGGCCGACATGCTTCAGGCCCTTGCCGACGGTCATCAGCGCGACCATGAAGCCCGCCAGGAACATGTACAGCGGCACGTAGCGGCGCGCGCTGCGGAACGGGTCCTCGGCATGCAGTACCAGCCACTGCACGCTCCTGAACAGGGCGAAGGCGAGCAGCCCGGACAGCACCGGCGTCACCACCCAACTGGCGACGATCGGGCCGATCGCGCCCCAGTGCACCGCGTGCACCGAGACACCGACCGAGGCGAAGCCGATGATCGCGCCGACGATGGAGTGGGTGGTCGACACCGGCCAGCCCTTGATCGTCGCCAGCAACAGCCAGACCCCGGCGGCCAGCAAGGCCGAGAGCATGCCGAAGACCAGCAGGTCGGGGGTCATGTACTGCGGATCGACGATGCCGCTCCTGATCGTTTCGGTGACCTCGCCGCCGGCGAAGTAGGCACCGCAGAACTCGAAGACCATCGCCACCAGGATCGCCTGGCGGATGGTCAGCGCCCGTGAGCCCACCGAGGTGCCCATGGCGTTGGCGACGTCGTTGGCGCCGACGCCCCAGGCCATGAAGAAACCGAACAGGCAGGCGAGTACGAGGAAGGCGAAGCCGTGGTCGGCGATCAGGGACATGGGCGGGGATCCGTATGCGGGCAGAAGGCGGAAAGAAACCTGGCGCTCAACGCGCCAGCAATTGCTCCAGGCGGTTGCCGACCCGCTGGGCGCGGTCGGCGACATCGCCGATCCATTCGATGATCTGGTAGAGGAACATCACGTCCACCGGCGGCAGCTCGCTTTCCAGGCGGAACAGCTCGCGGCGCACCTCGACCTGGATGCGGTCGGTGTCGTTCTCGATCGCCTCGAGTTCCTCCACCATGCTCTCCACCAGACTGGTCTCGCGCCCGCCGAAGCCGGTCTCGAGCAGTTCGTTGAGTTCGTTGACTACCCGCAACGCCTGGGCGCTGGCGTCCACCGAGCGCTGCACGTAGGCGAGCATCTGGCCCTGCAGCGGCAGCGGGATGCGCATGCGCCGGCCCAGCATCAGCCCGGCGATGTCCTTGGCGCGATTGGCGACTTTGTCCTGTACACTGAGCAGCTCCAACAGATCGGAGCGCGGCACCGGAAGGAACAGGCTCTTGGGCAGGTGCATCCGGACGTTCTTCTTCAGCCGATCGGCTTCCTGCTCCAGTCGCACCATGTCCTGCTGAACCTGTTCGACCTGCGCCCAGTCCTCGGCGATCACCGCGCGGAAGAACGGCAACAGGCCGGCCGCGCATTCGTGGGCCTTGGCGATGTGCTGCTGCATCGGCCCGATCGGCGAACGGCCGAACAGGCTGATGAACGGATTGGTCGGCATGGAACGCCTCCCTGGTGGAAATGCCGAAAAGTATAGGCCACCCACCCCGCGCGCCTTTGATCTGGAACACCTTCACCCGCGGACGCCTGGCGTCCCGAGCCGGACATCGCCCCATGCAGAAAGAAACCGAAATCAAACTCCGCGTCAGCCGCGCCACCCTGGAAGCCTTGCAGGAGCACCCGTTGCTGAAGAAACGCAACAAATCGGGCTGGGAGCGCCGCGAACTGTACAACCAGTACTACGACACCCCCGGCCGCGAGCTGGCCCGGGCCAAGGTCGCGCTGCGCATGCGCCGCGACGGCGAGCAGTACATCCAGACGCTGAAGAGCCGCGGGCAGAGCGTGGCCGGGCTGTCCGAACGCAACGAGTGGGACTGGTACCTGGAAAAGAACAAGCTCGACCTGAAGAAACTCGACGACAAGTGCTGGCCGGCGGCCCTCAAGGACCTCGACAAGAAGCAGCTCAAGCCGATCTTCAGCACCGACTTCGTCCGCCAGCGCGCCGAAATCGCCTGGGGCCGCGGCAAGGCCAGGGTAGTCGTGGAGGCGGCGCTCGACCTGGGCAAGGTGGTCGCCGGCGACAACCAGGAGGAAATCTGCGAACTGGAGCTGGAACTGCGCCAGGGCGATGCCGCCGCGCTGCTCGAGCTGGCCGCGGAACTGGCCGCCGACCTGCCGCTGATGCCCTGCGACATCAGCAAGGCCGAGCGCGGCTACCGCTTGTTCGACCCGAACAGCTACGAGGTCGATCCCCCGGCGCAGAAACTGCTGGCGGAAACCCCGCTGGACGGTGCCTTCGCCGCCATCGCCTGGTACCTGCTCGGCAGCAGCCAGCGACTGGCCGAACAGTATCGCTTCAACGGCCACTGGCGCCTGCTGGAGGACTGGCTGCAACACCTGCAGGACCTGCGTACCCTGCTCGGCAGCCTCGGCCAGGCGGTGCCACGCGCCAGCAGTCGCGAGCTGCGCGAAGCGCTGGACGCTCTCCTCGCCGACTGGGCGCCGCGCATCGAGCGCGGCCGTGACGACGAGACGCTACGCCAGCAGGCGCCGCAACTGTTCCGCGGCGAACTCGACGAGACCCGCTGGGGCCTGTTCTCCCTGAATGCCTCGCGCTGGCTGCTGGCCAAGGCCTGGACCGAGTCGCGCAACGAGCGCGGCAACCGCCAGGGCGCCGCCGCGCTGAGCAAATGGCTGCTGCGCAGCCTTGCCGAAGAAGCCCAGGCCACGCCGCTGGCGCGCGCCCACCAGCATCCCGAGCTGCTTCCCGACCAAGCGCCGCGCCTGCAGCGCATGCTTACCTGGTTGCGCCTGGCGCGCGGCGTGCTCGACCTGCCGGAAGCCGACCGCCTCTACGGCGAACTGGCCAAGTTGCTGGAGCTGCTGCGGCAACCTGTCGATGCCGAGCGCCTGGCTGACCGCGCCACGCAGGCCCATACTGTGCTGACGCTCAAACCCTGGAAGGCGCTGATGAAATAAGCTTCGCCGCTACCGCCATCATCCGAAGGGAGTCTGCATGTCCGTGTTCGCCACCGCCGCCCAGGACCGCCTGCTGGACCTCGGCGACCTGCTCCGCGAGCTGGTCGCCCAGGGCCGGGTCGGGCAGGAGCAGGCCGAACAGTGCCTGGCGATCCGCCGCAGCGCGGTGCGCAACCAGCAGCATCCGCTGGAGTTCCTCGCCGCGCAGCAGGTCGAGGATCTCAAGCGCCCCGGACGCAAGCTCGACCTGGAGACCCTCACCCAGTGGCTGGCCGAGTACGCCGGCCAGCCCTACCTGCGCATCGACCCGCTGAAGATCGACGTCGCCGCGGTGACTCCGCTGATGTCCTACGCCTTCGCCCAGCGCCATGGCATCCTCGCCGTCGCGCTGAGTCCGGAGGAAGTCACCATCGCCAGCGCCCAGCCCTTCGTACAGGGCTGGGAAAGCAACCTGGTGCATGTGCTCAAGCGACCGATCAAGCGGGTGGTGGCGAACCCGGCGGACATCCAGCGCTACACCGTCGAGTTCTTCCGCCTGGCCCGCTCGGTCAGCGGCGCCACCTCGCCGGACCAGAAGATCAGCGGCGTCGGCAACTTCGAGCAGTTGCTCAACCTCGGCGCCGCCGACCAGGAGCCGGACGCCAACGACGCGCACATCGTCACCATCGTCGACTGGCTGTTCCAGTACGCCTTCCAGCAGCGCGCCAGCGACATCCACATCGAGCCGCGCCGCGAGCAGGGCACCGTGCGCTTCCGTATCGACGGCGTGCTGCACAACGTCTACCAGTTCCCGCCGCAGGTGACCATGGCGGTGGTCAGCCGCCTGAAGTCGCTGGGACGGATGAACGTGGCGGAGAAACGCAAGCCGCAGGACGGCCGGGTCAAGACCAAGACCCCGGACGGCGCCGAGGTGGAGCTGCGCCTGTCGACCCTGCCCACCGCCTTCGGCGAGAAGATGGTGATGCGCATCTTCGACCCCGAGGTGCTGCTCAAGAGCTTCGACCAGCTCGGCTTCTCCGCCGACGACCTGCGCCGCTGGCAGAGCATGACCAGCCAGCCCAACGGCATCATCCTGGTCACCGGCCCCACCGGCTCGGGCAAGACCACCACGCTCTACACCACGCTCAAGCAACTGGCCACCGATGAGGTGAACGTCTGCACCATCGAGGACCCGATCGAGATGATCGAGCCCTCGTTCAACCAGATGCAGGTCCAGCACAACATCGACCTGACCTTCGCCAGCGGCGTACGCGCCCTGCTGCGGCAGGACCCGGACATCATCATGGTCGGCGAGATCCGCGACCTGGAGACCGCCGAGATGGCGATCCAGGCGGCGCTCACCGGGCACCTGGTGCTCTCCACCCTGCACACCAACGACTCGCCCACGGCGATCACCCGCCTGCTCGAACTGGGCGTGCCCTACTACCTGATCCGCGCCACGGTGCTCGGGGTCATGGCCCAGCGCCTGGTGCGCACACTCTGCCCGCACTGCAAGGCGCCGATGCAACTGGCGGACAGCGACTGGCACGAACTGACCCGCCCCTGGAGCGCCCCGCCGCCCAGCGGCGCGCACCAGGCCGTGGGTTGCCTGGAGTGCCGCGACACCGGCTATCGCGGGCGCGCCGGCGTCTATGAAATCATGCTGCTCAGCGATAGCCTGAAAGAACTGATCACCGCCGACACCGACCTGGTCGCCCTGCGCCGCCAGGCGTACAAGGAAGGCACCCGCAGCCTGCGCCTGTCCGGCGCGCAGAAGGTCGCCGCGGGTATCAGTACGCTGGAAGAAGTACTGCGGGTGACCCCGCAGAGCGAACAGAAGTAGCGGCACATCCCGTCGGCGGAGTTCCGACGGTTGCACGGCACAACGCCGGACGGGCCTGCCAGGCCCACAGACAAGGATGTAGACGATGACGAGCGCTCCACCCGCCGTCCCCGCGCCGACGCTCCCCAGCCCCGGCGCACCGCACCTGCGGCGAGCCGCGAGCGGCGTCCCTGGCTCGATGTGGCTCGGCCGGCCGCCGAGCCGGCGCTGAGGGCCGGCCGATGGAAATCCTGCTGCTACGCCTGGACTTCTGGGACTGGCTGGCCTTCGGTACAGTCCTCCTGCTCCTGGAAATCTTCGGTGCCGGCGGCTATCTGCTGCGGGTCGGTCTCACCGCCGCTTGTGTCGGTGCGCTCGGCGCGCTCCTGCCGGGACTGGCCTGGCCTTGGCAGGTAGGGCTGTTCGTCCTGCTCTCCGGGCTGGTCGCCGCCTTGCATCGACGCCGTCGCCGCAAGGCCGGTAGCGTCGAGGAAACGCCAGGGTTGCAGCGACGCGGCGACGACCTGTTCGGCCGCACCTTTCCCTTGCACCGGGCGATCGTCGGCGGGCTCGGCGAGCTGCGCGTCGAAGACGCGTTGTGGTTGGTCAGCGGTCCCGACCTGCCGCGCGGCGCCCTGGTCCGGGTCACCGGCCAGGACGGCGCCCTGCTGCACGTCGAGCCTGCCGTTCCCTGAATCGCTGTAGCTCCCGGCCGGCGGGGGCTGTACGGCAGCGGAAAAAGCGACCGGACGGTCATCCCCGCTGGAACTCCGGGACGCCAAACGCGATCTGATGTAACACGCAGCCCCCTATCAGGAGTTCCCCCATGCGTTCCGTCAAACTCGCCGCCGCCACCCTGGTCATCGCCGCCCTGCCGCTGGGCTCGGCCATGGCCGATACCTTCTGGCGCAACATCATTTCCTCGGGTGCCACCACGGCCTCCACCTACCTGACCTTCCGCCACGACCACAAGCTGATCGTCGCCGCGCAGGACGACGCCGGCAGCTACATCGCCAGCGACGGCGCGATCCGCGGGCCGTACCTGGAAGCCGCCCTGCAGAAGCTGCGCAACGACAACCCGGACCTGCAGGCCAGCGACATGGAACTGGCCAGCGCGATCCTCGCCGGCGGCGAGCAGTCCGCCGTCCAGCAGTAGGCCCCGGCGACCTCGCCTCCGCCCGGAGGCGAGGTCACTCGCGGTAGTCGTCCAGCGGCACGCAGGCGCAGAACAGGTTGCGGTCGCCGTAGACGTTGTCCACCCGGTTAACCGCCGGCCAGTACTTGAACGCCCGCGCATGTTCGCTCGGGGTCACCGCCTCGGCGATCTCGTAGGGTCTCTGCCAGATCCCGGTAACGTCGGCCAGGGTATGCGGCGCCCGTTTCAGCGGGTTGTCCTCCGCCGGCCAGTCGCCGCTTTCCACCTTGCCGATCTCGGCCCTGATGCTCAGCATCGCCTCGACGAAGCGATCCAGCTCCGCCTTCGACTCGCTCTCGGTCGGCTCCACCATCAGCGTGCCCGGCACCGGGAAGGACATGGTCGGGGCGTGGAAGCCGTAGTCCATCAGGCGCTTGGCCACGTCTTCCTCGGTGATCCCGGTCTGCGCCTTGAGCGGTCGCAGGTCGAGGATGCATTCGTGGGCGACGCGCTCGTTGCGCCCGCGGTAGAGCACCGGGAACGCCCCGTCCAGGCGGTTCGCCAGGTAGTTGGCGGAGAGGATCGCCACCTCGCTGGCGTCGGCCAACTGCGGGCCCATCATGGCGATGTACATCCAACTGATCGGCAGGATGCTGGCGCTGCCCCAGGGCGCCGCGCTGACCGCGTCGTTCAGCGGGTTCGGCCCTTCGACGCGGATCACCGGGTGGTTGGCGACGAACGGCGCCAGGTGCCGCTTGACCCCGATCGGCCCCATGCCCGGTCCGCCACCACCATGGGGGATGCAGAAGGTCTTGTGCAGGTTCATGTGCGAGACGTCCGCGCCGATGTCCGCCGGTCGCGCCAGGCCGACCTGGGCGTTGAGGTTGGCGCCGTCCATGTAGACCTGGCCGCCGTGGCGGTGGACCACTTCGCAGATCTCGCCTATCCCCTCCTCGTAGACGCCGTGGGTCGAGGGATAGGTGATCATCAGGCAGGACAGCCGGTCGCCCGCCTCGGCCGCCTTGAGGCGCAGGTCGTCGAGGTCGACGTTGCCGCGGGGATCGCACTCGACGATCACCACCCGCATGCTGGCCATGATCGCCGAGGCCGGGTTGGTGCCATGCGCCGATGCGGGAATCAGGCAGATGTCGCGCTGGCTATCGCCGCGGCTCTGGTGGTAGCGGCGGATCGCCAGCAACCCGGCATATTCGCCCTGTGCTCCCGAGTTCGGCTGCATGCAGATGGCGTCGAAGCCGGTGATCGCCCGCAGCCAGGCTTCCAGTTCGTCGATCATCCGGCGATAGCCCTCGGCCTGCTCGCGCGGCACGAACGGATGCAGTTCGGCGAATTCCGGCCAGGTGATGGGGATCATCTCGCTGCTGGCGTTGAGCTTCATGGTGCAGGAGCCGAGCGGGATCATCGCCTGGTTCAGCGCCAGGTCCTTGCCTTCCAGCTGGCGCAGGTAGCGAAGCATCTCGGTCTCGCTGTGGTGGGCGTTGAACACCGGATGCTGCAGGTAGGCCGAAGTGCGTTGCAGGACCGCCGGAATGCCGTCGGCCACCGCCCCGCCATCCAGGTGCGCGACATCCAGCCCGTGGCCGGCGCCGAGGAAGATCTCGAACAGGGTCGCCAGGGTCGCCGCGTCACAGGTTTCGTCGAGGCTCAGGGCCAGCCGCCGGTCGTCGACCACGCGCAGGTTGACCCGCGCCGCCCGCGCCCGTTCGAGGATCGCCGCCTGACGCTCGCCGACCTCGTAGGTCAGGGTGTCGAAGAAGTGCCGGTTGAGCCGCCGCAGTCCCTTGCTTTCCAGGCCCGCCGCCAGCAGCGCGGTCAGGCGCTGGACGCGTTGGGCGATGCGTTTCAGCTCCTGCGGCCCATGGTAGACGGCATACAGCGAAGCAATGTTGGCCAGCAGCACCTGGGCGGTGCAGATGTTCGAGTTGGCTTTTTCCCGACGGATGTGCTGCTCGCGGGTTTGCAGGGCCATGCGCAACGCCGGGTTGCCGCGGGCGTCGCGGGAAACGCCGATGATCCGCCCCGGCATTGCCCGCTTGTACCCTTCGCGGGTGGCGAAGAACGCCGCGTGCGGCCCGCCGTAGCCCATCGGTACGCCAAAGCGCTGGGCGCTGCCGAGCACCACGTCGGCACCGAGTTCCCCCGGCGGGGTCAGCACCAACAGGGCGAGCAGGTCGCTGGCGACGCAGGCCAGCGCCTGTTGGCCGTGCAACGCCTCGATAAGCGGGCGCAGGTCGCGGATCTCGCCACGACTGTCCGGGTATTGCAGCAAGGCGCCGAACACCGCGTGGGCGGCAAGATTGTCCGGCTCGTCGACGACCAGCTCGAAACCGAACGCCTCGGCGCGGGTACGCAACACCGAAACGGTCTGCGGATGGCAATGCGCATCGACGAAGAACCGGTTGCTCCTGGCCTTCGCCACCCGCCTGGCCAGGGCCATGGCCTCGGCGGCGGCGGTGGCTTCGTCGAGCAGCGAGGCGCTGGCCAGGTCGAGTCCGGTGAGGTCGATGGTCAGTTGCTGGAAATTCAGCAGCGCTTCCAGGCGGCCCTGGGCGATTTCCGGCTGGTAGGGCGTATAGGCGGTGTACCAGCCGGGATTCTCCAGCACGTTGCGGAGGATCACCGGCGGCGTCACGGTGCCGTAGTAGCCCATGCCGATCAGGCTGGTCCAGCGCTGGTTGAGCCCGGCGTAGCCGCGCAGGCGCGCCAGGGCGGCCTGTTCGTCGAGCGCGGCGGGCAGTTCCAGCGGCCGGTTGAGGCGGATCGCCGGCGGCACCGTCTGCACGATCAGTTCGGCGCGAGTGGAAACTCCGAGGAAATCCAGCATGGCCTGCTGTTCCGCCGGATCGGGGCCGAGGTGGCGGCGCAGGAAGGCATCGGCGGGCTGGAGCTGGGCGAGGGACGGCGTCTGCGACATGGCTTCGGTCTCGTTGGGGGCGGCATCGCCCTGCCAGCGATCGTCGCCGAACGGATATCGAATGAGAAAGCAACGACGGCGAAAACGCATTTCGCCGCTGCAAAAAGAACAAAGCCTCGAATGATCGAGGCCTTGTCCAAGGATAGCGGGTTTTGTCGCGACTACGCGGCGGCTCAGCCTTCCGCGTCGACGGCGGCCTGGTAGCCAGCGGCGTCGAGCAGCTTGTCCAGCTCGGCCGGATTGCTCGGCTTGAGCTTGAAGAACCAGGACGCGTACGGGTCGTTGTTGACGTCTTCCGGGGTGTCGGCCAGGGCTTCGTTGATAGCGATGACTTCGCCGCCGATCGGCGAATAGATGTCGGAGGCGGCCTTCACCGACTCGACCACGCCCGCTTCCTGGCCGGCGGCGAGGGTCTTGCCCAGCTCCGGCAGCTCGATGAAGACCACATCGCCAAGGGCTTCCTGGGCATGGTCTGAAATGCCCACGGTAACGCTGCCGTCGGCTTCCAGACGAGCCCATTCGTGGCTCTGGGCGTAACGCAGTTCGGCGGGAATATTGCTCATCTTGTTTTCCTCGAAGTCGGGGGCGACGGCGGTCGCCATTGCCAGGTTAGATCAGGGGCTTGCCGTGACGCACGAAACTGGGCTGGACCACCCGTACCGGGTACCACTTGCCGCGGATTTCCACCTCGGCGCGGTCGCCGGTGGCGGCCGGCACGCGGGCCAGCGCGATGGACTTGTTCAGGGTAGGCGAAAAGCTGCCGCTGGTGATCTCCCCCTCACCAATGCCAGCTACCCGCACCACCTGGTGGGCGCGCAGCACGCCGCGCTCCTCCAGAACCAGGCCGACCAGCTTCGGCTGGTCGCCGGCGGCCTTCTGCGCTTCCAGCGCGCGGCGGCCGACGAAGTCCCGCGCAACCGGCTCCCAGGCTACGGTCCAGCCCATGTTGGCGGCAAGCGGGGAAACGCTTTCGTCCATGTCCTGGCCGTAGAGATTGAGCCCGGCCTCCAGGCGCAGCGTATCGCGCGCCCCCAGGCCCGCCGGGGAGATCCCGGCGCCAACCAGCTCGTTGAGGAAGCCCGGCGCCTCGGCGGCCGGCAGCATGATTTCCAGGCCGTCCTCGCCGGTGTAGCCGGTGCGGGCGATGAACCAGTCGCCCTCGGCACGGCCCTGGAACGGCTTGAGTTCGCGAATCAGCGCGGCGCGTGCCGGGGATACCAGTTCGGAGCTGTGCACGCGGGCGTTGGGGCCCTGGATGGCGAGCATCGCCAGGTCGCCGCGTTCCTGCAGGTCGACCTTGAAGCCGGCGGCCTGCGCCTGCATCCAGGCGATGTCCTTGTCGCGGGTGGAGGCGTTGACCACCACCCGGTAGCCGTTCTCGGTCAGGTAGACGATCAGGTCGTCGACCACCCCGCCCTCTTCGTTGAGCATCGCGCTGTAGAGCGCCTTGCCGGTCTCGCCGAGGCGCGCCACGTCGTTCGCCAGGAGATGCTGCAGATAGGCCGTAGCCTGCTCGCCGGCGACGTCGACCACGGTCATGTGGGACACGTCGAAGACGCCGCAGTCACGCCGGACCTGATGGTGCTCCTCGACCTGCGAACCGTAGTGCAGCGGCATGTCCCAACCGCCGAAATCGACCATCTTGGCGCCGAGCGCGACGTGCAGCTCGTAAAGCGGGGTGCGCAATCCCATGGGTATTCTCCTTCCGGGCGTAGCGGGTGCCGTCGGCAGAGACCGCCGGCACGAAATCGCGCGCATTGTAGCCGCAAGCCCCGGAGCAGGACACCATGGAAGCGTGCCGCGATCTGTGCATAGACCCTACGGCCTGCATGGATACTAGGCTCAGCGATCGGAATGATGGGCAGAACGACGAATCAACCCGACCACCGGTAGCAGGCCGACCAGCACCAGGGTCAGGGCCGGCAGCGAGGCGCGCGCCCATTCGCCCTCGCTGGTCATCTCGAAGATCCGTACGGCCAGGGTGTCCCAACCGAAGGGACGCATCAGCAGGGTCGCCGGCATCTCCTTGAGCACGTCGACGAAGACCAGCAGCGCGGCGCTCAGCGAGGCCGGCAGCAACAGCGGCAGGTAGACCCGCAGGAACAGCAGCGGGCCGCCCACGCCGAGGCTGCGCGAGGCTTCCGGCAGCGACGGGCGGATCCGCGCCAGCCCGCTTTCCAGCGGCCCGTAGGCCACCGCCATGAAACGGATCAGGTAGGCCAGCAGCAGGGCGAACAGACTGCCCAGCAGCAGCGGCTTGCCGGCGCCGCCGAGGGCGCTGGAAAGCGGGATCACCCAGTGATTGTCCAGCCAACTGAAGGCCAGCATGATCGAAACCGCCAGGACCGAGCCCGGCAGCGCATAACCGAGGTTGCCCAGGCCCACCGCGCCGCGGATAGCGCGGGTCGGCGCCAGGCGCACGGCGAAGGCCAGCAGCAGGGCCACGGCGACCGTCGCCAGTGCGGCGATGCCGCCCAGCGTCAGAGTATGGCCGATCAGGTCCCAGTAGCGCTCGTCGAGGTCGAAACGGCCCTGGCGCCAGAACCAGACAACCAGTTGCGCCACGGGAATCACGAAGGCGCAGAGGAACACCAGCCCGCACCAGGCGCTCGCCGCCAGCGCCCTGGCGCCGCGCAGGCGGTACAGCGGCGCGCCGCGCGGACGCTCGCTGGCGGCCTTGGCCCGGCCTCGCGTGTGGCGCTCGCCGAGCAGCACCAGGCATACCCCGAGCAACAACAGGCTGGCCAGCTGGGCGGCGCTGGAGAGGCTGTAGAAGCCGTACCAGGTCTTGTAGATAGCGGTGGTGAAGGTATCGAAGTTGAACACCGATACCGCGCCGAAGTCGGCCAGGGTTTCCATCACCGCCAGCGCCAGGCCGGCGCCGATCGCCGGCCGCGCCATCGGCAGGGCGACCCGCAGGAACGCCTGCCAGGGCGACAGGCCGAGGACCCGCGCGGCTTCCATCAGGCCCTTGCCCTGGGCGATGAAGGCGCTGCGCGCGAGCAGGTAGACATAGGGATAGAACACCAGCACCAGGACCAGGATCACCCCGCCGGTGGAGCGTACGCGCGGCAACCGCAGGCCGCTGCCGAACCACTCGCGCAGCAGGCTCTGCACCGGTCCGGCGAAATCCAGCAGGCCGACGAAGACGAACGCCAGGACGTAGGCCGGGATCGCGAACGGCAACATCAGCGCCCAGTCCAGCCAGCGCCGCCCGGGGAATTCGCAGAGGCTGGTGAGCCAGGCCAGGCTGACCCCGAGCAGAGTCACGCCGATGCCGACGCCGAGCACCAGGGTCAGGGTGTTGCCGAGCAGGCGCGGCAACTGGGTATCCCACAGGTGGCTCCAGATTTCCCGGTCGATCTCCAGCCAGCTCAGCAGCAGCACGCTGAGCGGCAGCAGCACCAGCGCGGCAACGGTGAAGGTGATGGGGTACCAGCGGCGGGGAGCGGGATGGGCCACGAAATCCTCGGTGCGGAACGAACGACGCCCCGCTCGGACGAGCCGGGGCGCCGAGTATAACCGGCGGTCAGTTCCAGCCGGCGCGGTCCATCAGGCGAATCGCCTCGGCCTGGCGCTTGCCGGCGACTTCCACCGGGATGCTGTCGGCCTTGAAGCTGCCCCAGCTGGCGACTTCGGCTGACGGCGCGACCTGCGGGTTGGCCGGGAATTCCTGGTTGATCCCGGCGAACAGCGCCTGGGCGTCGGGCCCGGTCATCCATTCCACCAGCGCCTTGGCTGCCTCGGGATGCGGCGCGTGGCGAGTCAGGCCGATGCCCGACAGGTTGACGTGGACGCCGCGGTCGGCCTGGTTCGGCCAGAACAGCTTGACCCGCAGGTTCGGGTTCTGCTTGTGCAGGCGTCCGTAGTAGTAGGTATTGACGATGCCGACGTCGCACTGGCCGGCGTCCACCGCCTGGATCACCGCGTTGTCGTCGGCGAATACGTCGGTGGCCAGGTTGTTCACCCAGCCCTGGAGGATTTCCTCGGTCTTCTGCGCCCCGTGGGTCTCGATCAGGGTCCCGGTCAGCGACTGGTTGTAGACCTTCTTCGCCGTGCGCAGGCACAGGCGGCCTTCCCATTGCTTGTCGGCCAGGGCTTCGTAGGTGCTCAGCTCTTCCGGCTTGACCCGCTCGGTGGAGTAGACGATGGTCCGCGCGCGCAGCGACAGGCCGGTCCAGCTATCGGTGCTGGAACGATACTGCGAGGGAATGTTCCGTTCGATGGTGGCCGACTTGAACGGTTGCAGCAGGCCCATCTGCTCGGCCTGCCAGAGGTTGCCGGCGTCCACGGTGAGCAGCAGGTCGGCCGGGGTGTTCGCGCCTTCGGCCTTGATCCGCGCCATCAGCGGCGCTTCCTTGTCGGTGATGAACTTGACCTTCACACCGGTCTTGCTGGTGTAGGCATCGAACACCGGCTTGATCAGCTCGTCGATGCGCGAGGAATACACCACCACTTCGTCGGCGGCCTGGGCCAGGCCGGTGATGCCCAGGGCCAGGGCGGCGAGTAGAGCTTTGCTTGCCTGCATGAAGAACAGCCTCGTCAGCGGAACGTAGGCACGAATGATAAGAAATCTCGCTTGCGAACCCGCGCGACTAAATGTGTCGGGGTGTTTCGCCTGCGTCCAGGCCGCCGAGGATGGCGAGAAACGCCTCCACCGCGGCGCTGCGGCCATGCCGGCGGGTGAAGACGAGGAAATCGGCCAGCGCCTCGGGCTCGGCCAACGGGCGATAGACGACTCCGGCCCGGGCCAGCGCGGTGCTGCAACGCGGCACCAGGGCAACGCCCTGGCCGGCCGCGACCAGGGCGATGATCGAGGTGATCTGGCGTCCGGCCGGTCCCCTCGTCAGCGCCAGCCCGGCCTTCCGGTAGAGGCGCTCGATCAGTTCGTTGAGGCCGGAGCCGTAGTCCAGCGGAAACAGGATCAGCGGCCGATCACGCAGATCGTACAGGTCGATCCGCTCTTGCCGCGCCAGCGGATCGCCGTTGGGCACGGCCACCACCAGCGGCTCGCCGCCCAGGGCCAGCACCTCGATGCCGACCTGGCCTTCCGGCGGCGGCAGGCGCCCCAGCCCCACATCGATGCCGCCTTCGGCGATCTGCGCCCATTGCGCCGCCGAAGCGCCTTCGAGCAGCTCCAGTTGCACCTCCGGATGGCGCTCGCGGAACAGTCGGATCGCCTCGGTGAACAGGTCCGACAGGGCGATGGAGCTGGCGTAGCCGAGGGTCAGGTGGCCGGCCAACCCCTGCGCCAACTTGCGGGCGAAGCCGGCGGTGCGCTCCAGTTGGTCCAGCAGGCCGCGTGCGTAAGGCAGGAACAGGCTGCCCTCGGCGGTGAGGGTCACCGCCCGGCTGGAGCGGTCGAACAGGCGAAAGCCCAGCTCTTCCTCCAGCGCGGATATCTGCCGGGTCAAGGGCGGCTGCGCCATGTGCAGGCGCTGGGCGGCGCGGCCGAAATGCAGGGTTTCGGCAACGGCTGCGAAGCAGCGCAGGCGGCGTAGGTCGAGCATGCGGTTCCTCGGTATCGATCGGTCCTGAATCGGTATTGGCCAGCCCGTCGGGAGCGCCCCTATAACAGGGGGTTTCTCGTCCAGACAGAGCGTTCCATGAATTCGTCCCAGGGTTTCCCCCGCCTCGCGCTGTTTCTCTGCGGTTGCGCTGCGTTCCTCAATCTCTATACCACCCAGGGCATCTTCGACGAACTGGCGGCGAGCTTCCACATCAGCGCCCATCAATCGAACTGGAGCATCACCGCCACCACCCTGGCGGTGGCCCTCGCCGCGCCCTTCGTCGGCCGGCTCAGCGGCGGCCGCGAGCGCAGCCGGGTGATCGCCTTCGCCGCCAGCCTGCTCTGCGTGCCCATGCTGCTGGCCGCCCATGCCGGCAGCTTCGCCGCCTTCCTGCTCTGGCGCTTCGCCGAGGGGATGCTGATTCCCCTGCTGTTCGCCAGCAGCGTGGCCTACATCGGCGAGCGCTGGAGCGGCGGCGCGGTCATCGAGCTGACCAGCCTCTATGTCGCCGGGACCATCCTCGGCGGCTTCGCCGGACGCTTCCTCACCGGCCTGCTGACCGAGGAGTGGGATTGGCGCGTCGCCTTCCGGATCCTCGCCGGGCTGACCCTGCTCATCGCCGTCGCCATCCGCGCGCTGCTCCCTGCCAATTCTGGCAGGCACTCGCCCGCACCCGGGAAACGCCCCTTAGTATCCCGTGAACTGTTCCGGGCTCCGCTGCTGTCGTCCTACGCGGTGGGGTTCTGTGTCCTCTTTTCCCAGGTCGCCATGTTCACCTATATCGGCATCCATCTCAGCCGTCCGCCGTACAGCCTGGACACCGCTCAGCTCGGCTCGATCTACGCGGTGTTCCTCCTCGCCCTGCTGGTGATTCCCGCCAGCGGCCGCCTGGCCCGCGCCCGCCCGCACCGCCAGTTGCTGCTGGGCGCATCGCTGCTGGGCGTCTGCGGCTCGCTGCTGACCCTGGCGCCGGGCCTGCCGACGATTCTCGTCGGCCTGGCTCTCAGCGCCACCGGCGTGTTCCTCGCACAGTCCACGGTCAACGCTTTCACCGCCAGCAACGCCGGGACCGACAAGGCCGGCGCCGTCGGCCTCTACCTGGCCTGCTACTACGCCGGCGGCAGCCTCGGCGCGGTGCTGCCGGCGCCATTCTGGGACCGCTGGGGCTGGCCGGGCTGCCTGGGCCTGATCCTCCTGGCCCAGTTGCTGCCGTTGCTGCTGACCCGCTACGGCTGGTCCGCACCACAGGCCGAACGCGCGGCCCTGCGCGCGTCGCAAGGAAGACCGTAACCATCGCAAGAACAACAAGAACCGACAGGAGGTTAGCCATGAACCATGTCATCACCCCCCACAGCAAGCTGCTCGGCGTCATCGAGCCAGTCCTCAACGACATGCCCGCCGGACCCCTGCGCCATGCGCTGTTCCGGGCCTTCTGGGACGAGACGGCGTCGTTGCTGGACATCGAGGACGCCTTCGCCCGGGTCACCGCCCGGCGCCAGGCGGTCGAGCCGCTGCGCAAGTTCTTCGCCAGCTGGTCGAAGACCAACAACTCGGCGGCCAGCGTTTCCGGGCTGGCCAATCGCCTGACCCTGCTGGCCCGTTCGGAACAGGGTTCGGCAGCGGCAGACCAGCTCTATCGAGCCTGCGGCAGCCTGCAACGGATCACCGACGAAGACCTCGGCGCCCTCGGCAACACCGTGCATGCCGATCTTTTCTACACCATGGCCACCACCCTTTGCGGCGACGACCGCTGGCTGCTGCGCGAGAACTGCCTGCCTTCGGCGCAGGCGTTCAAGGACTGGACCGACCGCCAGCGCCTGCGCGAGCGCGACCTGATGCAGGGACTGCTGACCACGCTGGTACACGAGGTCTATACCCACGGCGAGGTGGAGTACATCCACCCGCTGTACAAGGAATGGTTCAGCCGCGACATGGGCGTACCCGCCGAACGCGCCCGCGCCACCGTGGCCTGGGTAACGGTGCACACCGGCGGCACCGAGAGCAATCACTTCGCCCACGCCACGGCGGCGGTGAACGCCTTCGTCGAGGCGATGGAAATCGAGGTGAACGAAGAAGCCGCGCGCAACCTGTTCGGGCTCTACCTGCGCAACAAGGCGCAGGTCATGCGTGACTGCGCGGCGATGTTCTGAGGACTGGCGGCCCTCCCGTCAGGGGAGCCGCCCCGCTCAGACTCGTGCCAGCGCCGGCAGGTCGCCGCTGAGGCCAAGCGCCTGGCGGACGAACAGCGCCTTGGCCTCGTGATGGCCGTCGACCAGGCGCAGGCCGGCGTTGCGCAGCCAGCGCAGCGGCAACCGGTCGGCCTGGAACAGGCGTTCGAAGCCTTCCATTGCCGTCATCATGCCCAGGTTGTGCGGCATCCGCCGCCGCTCGAAGCGACTCAGCACGCGTTCGTCGGCAAGCCGTTCGCCGCGCTCCAGGGCGTGCAACAGGACCTCGGACAGCACCGCCGCATCGAGGAAACCCAGGTTCACGCCCTGTCCGGCCAGCGGGTGGATGGTGTGCGCAGCGTCGCCGACCAGCGCCAGGCCCGGCTCGACGTAACGCTTGGCGTGCCGCTGGCGCAGCGGGATGCACAGGCGCCGGTCGGCATGCAGGATGGCGCCCAGGCGCTGTTCGAAAGCTTCGCCGAGGGCGGCGCGGAAGCCATCCTCGTCCAGCGCCATCAGCCGTTCTGCCTGTTCCGGGGTGGTCGACCAGACGATCGAGCACCAGTGTTCGTCGCCGCGGTCCGGCAGGGGCAGGAAGGCCAGCGGGCCGTCGTCGGTGAAGCGCTGCCAGGCGGTTGCGCGGTGCGCGTTCTCGCAGCGCACGCTGGTGACGATGGCGTGGTGCAGGTAATCCCATTCGCGGGTGGCGCAGCCGGCCAGGCGGCGTACCGCCGAGTTGGCGCCGTCGGCGGCGACCACCAGCGGCGCGCGCAGCTGACGGCCGTCGGCCAGGGTCAGCAGCCAGTCGTCACCGGAGTGGCGCATCTGTTCCAGGCGCGCGTTGGCCAGCAGGCCGGTGGTGGAATCGTGCAGGCGTTCCAGCAGGGCGTCCTGCACCACCCGGTTCTCGACGATATGGCCGAGCACCTCGGCGTGCACGCTGGCGGCGCTGAAGCCGATCCGCCCGGTGCCGGAGCCATCCCACACCTGCATCTCGCGATAGGGCTCGGCGCGGCGCGCGACGATGCCGTCCCAGGCGTGCAGGCGCTGGAGAATCCGCCGGCTGGCTTCGGACAGCGCACTGACCCGCGGCTCGTAGGGCGCCTCCGGCTTGAACGGCGCCACGTCGAGCGAGCCGCCGTCCACCAGCAGCACCTCCAGGCCGCTGCCCTCCAGGGCCAGGGCCAGGGCGCTACCGACCATGCCGGCGCCGACGATGACCAGATCCGCGTGCATATCCTCGTTCTCCACTCGTGGGCCCTCTTCAGGCCGCGTTCCGCAGGCGCGGCTTGAGCCGCACGTACAGGGTTTTCTGAACCCGCGCCACCAGGGTGCCGGCGTCGTCGCGCACTTCGGCGTGCAGCCGGGGCAGGTACTTCTCGCCGCCGGCGGTCCGCTCACGGACCTCGTCGAGCAGCTTCTGGTCGATGCTGAAATGCGCATGCACCGGGCCCTTGCCCGGGCTGACGAACTCGATGTTGGCCGCCTTGTCCCAGACCACGTAGTCGCGGCCCAGGTTCTCCATCAGCATCAGCATGAAGAACGGGTCGGTCATCGCGTAGAGGCTGCCACCAAACTGGGTGCCTACATAGTTGCGATTGAGCCGGTTCAGGCCCATGCGCACCCGAACCTCGCGGAAATCGCCGGCGATGTGCCGCACACGGATGCCCGCCCCCAGGAAGGGCGGGTAGAGGTTCATGGCGAAGCGCAGCAGGCGGGCCTTGCGCGCCCTCGACCAGACCGGCATGGCGCTACAGCGGCCGCGCGCCGAGGCCCATGGCCTGGCGGGCGAACCAGCGCTTGGCCGGCGGCAGCAGGTCGAGCCCGAGCAGGCCGAGGTTGCGCCCGGCGCCGAGCAGCGCGCGGTCGTTGGAGAACAGCCGGGTCACCCGGTCGGAGAAGCCGACGGTCATCTGCTGGTCCAGGCGCTGCCCATCGAGGTAGCGCTGCAGCACGGCGAACTCGCCCAGCGGCGCGTCGTCGTGGAGCAGGGCGTCGACCAGCGCCAGGGTGTCGCGCAACGACAGGTTGAAGCCCTGGCCGGCGATGGGGTGCAGACTGTGCGCAGCGTTGCCCAGCACCACCAGGTGCGGACGCACCTGCTCGCGGGCCTCGACCAGGTGCAAGGGGTAGCAGTGCCGTGCGCCGACCTGGCGGAAGGCGCCGAGGCGGTAGCCGAAGGCAGCCTGCAGCTCGCCGAGGAAGGCTGCGTCATCGAGGCCACGCAGACGTTCGGCGTCCTTGCCTGGGCGGGTCCAGATCAGCGCGCAACGGTTCTCCGGCAACGGCAGCAGGGCCATCGGACCGCTGGGGGTGAAGCGCTCGAAGGCCTGCCCGAGGTGCGCCTCGGAGGGCGATACGTTGGCGATCAGCGCAGTCTGCCGGTACGGCGTCTGCTCCACGGCGATGCCGAGTTGTTCGCGCAGCCCGGAACGACCGCCATCGGCGAGGATCGCCAGCTCGCAATCGAGTTGCGTCTCGTCGTCGAGGGTAAGCCGGTAACCGCCCTCCCGGGCTTCCAGGGTCTTCACTTCGGCCGGGCAGTGCCAGCGCACCACCTCGGGGTCGAGCGCCTTCCACAGGCACTGGCCGAGCCAGGCGTTCTCCACCACGTAGCCCAGCGCCGGCACGCCTTCCTCGATGGCGGTCAGGCGGGTGGCGCCGAAGCGGCCGCGGTCGGAAACATGGATATGCAGGATCGGCTCGGCGCGCTCGGCGATCGCCGGCCACAGGCCGAGACGCTCGTAGATCTGCCGGCTGCCGTAAGACAGCGCCGAAGAGCGGGCGTCGTAGCTGGGCTGGTAGGCATTGCCGGGGGCGAAGGGTTCGATCAGCACGATCGACCAGCCGCGCTCCCGAGCGCCGGCCTGCAGGGCCAGCGCCAGCGAGGCGCCGACCAGGCCCCCGCCGATGATCGCCAGGTTGACCTTGCTCATCGTCACCTCAGGCTGCCTCGCTCTTGGCCGCGGCCATCAGCGCCTCGATCTCGGCGACGGTCTTCGGCACGCCGTTGGTCAGCACTTCGCAGCCATTGCGGGTGACCACCACGTCGTCCTCGATGCGTACGCCGATACCGCGCCACTTCTTCGCCACCGAGGTATTGTCCGGGGCGATGTAGATGCCCGGCTCGACGGTCATCGCCATGCCCGGTTCGAGCACCCGCCATTCGCCGCCGACGCGGTACTCGCCGACGTCGTGCACGTCCATCCCCAGCCAGTGGCCGGCGCGGTGCATGTAGAAAGCCTTGTAGGCCTCGTGGGCGATCAGCTCGTCGACGTCGCCCTCCAGCAGGCCCAGGCGCACCAGCCCGGCGGTGATGACCCGTACGGTGGCCTCATGGGCCTCGTTCCAGTGGCGACCGGGGGCGATGTAGTCGAACGCCGCCATGTTGGCTTCCAGCACCAGTTCGTAGATCGCCTTCTGCTCGGGGCTGAAGCGGCCATTGGCGGGGAAGGTACGGGTGATGTCGCTGGCGTAGCAGTCGATCTCGCAGCCGGCATCGATCAGGATCAGGTCGCCGTCCTTGATCGCCGCATCGTTCTCGCGGTAGTGCAGGATGCAGGCGTTGCGTCCGGCGGCGACGATCGAGCCGTAGGCCGGCATCTTCGCCCCGCCCTTGCGGAACTCGTATTCCAGCTCGGCTTCCAGGTGGTACTCGAACAGCCCCGGCCGGCACACCTCCATCGCCCGGATGTGCGCCCGGGCGGAGACCTCGGCGGCGTAGCGCATGACCTTCACTTCGTTGGCGCTCTTGTACAGCCGCTGGTCGTGCAGCAGGTGGTCGAGGGCAACGAACTCGTTCGGCGGCTGCGCGCCCTGGCGGGCCTTGGAGCGGATCACGTTGATCCAGTCCATCAGCCGGCGGTCGAAGTCGGGATTGGCGCCAAGGGCGTAGTAGACCCGGTCGCGGCCTTCGATCAGGCCGGGCAGGATGTCGTCGATATCGCCGATGGGAAAGGCGTCGTCGGCGCCGTACTGGCCGATCGCACCGTCCTGGCCGGCGCGCAGGCCGTCCCACAGTTCACGCTCCGGATCTCGCTCGCGGCAGAAAAGCACGTATTCGCCGTGGGCACGGCCGGGAATCAGCGCCATCACCGCCTCCGGCTCGGGGAAGCCGGTGAGGTACTGGAAGTCGCTGTCCTGGCGGTAGACATGCTCGACGTCGCGATTGCGGATGTACATCGGCGCCGCCGGCAGGATGGCGATGCTGTTGGGTTCCATCTGCGCCATCAGCGCCTTGCGCCGACGGGCGTACTCCGACTTGGGGATACGGATCATGCAGAAACCTCAGTGCAGTGAAGGCTTGGGAGCGGGCTCCAGCGGCTTGCCGCACTCGGCGAACAGCAGCAGCGGAGCGACCCGCAGGTATTCCATGACTTCCATATAGTCCGTCTCGCCATCCTCGCTGTCTTCCAGCTGGCCCTGGACCTGGGCGATGGCGGCCATGTCCTGCAGCACTTCCTCGGCCTCGCCGGTCAGGCTGCCTTCGCGGGCGGTGAGGCCGAAGCCGGCGAGGAAACCCTGGCACCATTGGCCGAGCGCCTCGGTGCGCTGGGCGAGCGGGGTTTCGTCGTCGGGCAGGAGCATGACGACGGCGACCTCGCCGGCGGAAAAGTCCTGCCGGACCATGCCGAGCAGGCCGGACAACGCGGCCTTGAGTCGTTCGCCCGGCGCGCCGCCGAGCAGTTCGGCGGCAGCGTGTTGCCAGGCGGCCTCGTCGAAGCCGGCGCCGGCGCAGACCCGACCCAGCAGATGGCCGTGCAGTTCGGCCGGCGAGACCGGCATGGCCGCCTCGGCGAGAAGGGAGGAAAAGGCGCTGTAGGCGGAATTCTGAGTGGACATCTCGGGACCCTGACGGCTGGGCGCCATTGGGGCGCTACACGTGAAATGAAGATGGTTATCCTAGCACCGCCCGCCCCGGCAAGACCATGCGACCGGTTGCCGGCGCGCCGGCCCGGCCGGGGCATTGGCCCCGACCGGGGACGATCCTATATAGTTGTCCAATCACCCCAATTCCCAAGCGAGAGCCCATGGAAGACGCCGATCTGCAATTGTTGACGGCCAAGTTCGACCAGCTGCTCCAGAAGCTGGAACAGCTCAAGGCGGAGAACCGGCTGCTGCGGGCGAACGAAAAGTCCTGGCGCGAAGAGCGCGCTCATCTGATCGAAAAGAACGAAATGGCGAGACACAAGGTCGAAGCGATGATTTTGCGTCTGAAAGCCTTGGAGCAGGACACATGAGCCAGTCGAATACCCTCACCGTGCAGATTCTCGACAAGGAATACTGCATCAATTGCCCGGACGACGAGCGCGCCAACCTGGAAAGCGCCGCCCGTTACCTGGACGGCAAGATGCGCGAGATCCGCTCCAGCGGCAAAGTCATCGGCGCCGACCGGGTTGCCGTGATGGCCGCCCTCAACATCACCCACGACCTGCTGCACCGCAAGGAGCGCCTGGACCAGGAAAGCAGCTCGACCCGCGAGCGCGTGCGCGAACTGCTCGATCGCGTCGACCGCGCCCTGGCGAATCCGGCCGATGCCGGCGAAGCCTGACCCGGGCACGGCCAATTCGGGTATACTGGCCTCCGCTCCCTGGTGTGTTGGCCAGTCGGTGATGTCCCTGAGCCGATAACTGCAACAACGGAGGTTGCCAGTTGGACCGGTGTGCATGTCCGCACGACGGAAAGCCTTAAGGTCTACTGCAACCGCCACCTTGAACTTTCGGGTTCAAGGGCTAACCCGACAGCGGCACGACCGGGGAGCTACCTTTCCACATGATCGAATCGCAAGACCTCAGCCGCCCGGCCCTGCGCCGCAAGCTCCGCCAGGCGCGCCGCGCGCTCTCCCCCCTGCAGCAACGCCTCGCCGCCCGCGCCCTCTATCGACAACTGGCGCAGCATCCCCTTTTTCGCCGTGCCCGCCATATCGCCCTGTACCTGCCCAACGACGGCGAGATCGACCCGCGTCCGCTGCTGCGTGCGGCGCAGAAGCGCGGCAAGGCCACCTACCTGCCGGTGCTGGCGCCCTGGCCGCGGACGCGCATGGTGTTCCAGCGGGTCGGCAGCGGCGAACGCTGGACCCGCAACCGCTTCCGCATCAGCGAACCGCTGGCCGACGCCGGCCGCCAGCGCAAGGCCTGGGCGCTGGACCTGGTACTGCTGCCGCTGGTGGGGTTCGACGAACAGGGCGGGCGCCTGGGCATGGGCGGCGGCTTCTACGACCGCAGCCTGGCCTACCTGGCGAGGCGCAAAAATGGTCACAAACCGACGCTGATCGGCCTGGCCCATGAATGTCAGAAGGTGGATCGACTGGCGCTGGCCAGCTGGGACATTCCCCTGGCGGGAACGGTGACCGATGCGGGCTGGTACGTGGCAGGGAAACGCTAGGAAGGAGGGAGAACCCTGGGTACCGCGTTCCATGCGATACCCGGCGAGTCTTACGGCTGTTGCGTCACCTGGGCGGGCGTACTGGCCTGTCGTTCCCAGAGGCTCTGGGTATAACCGGTGGTGACGACCCCAAGTCCGAAGATGATGACCAAAACCCACAGCAAGTCTGGCTTGCGCTTCATCGATTGCCTCCCCCTTCCAGGCAATTTTCGAGGCCGGTCCTTGCGATTATCTTATCGCCTGAGCACCCTGCCCCGCTGAAAAACGGCATTTTCCGATAAGCTGAAGTCATACGCAATTACACCGGCGACCGGTGGTCACGCGCAGACGTTTCCTACGTACATCTACGAAAGAGGAGCAAAGTTCATGCCTGCCTACTGGCTGATGAAATCCGAGCCGGACGAACTCTCGATCCGCGACCTGCAGCGCCTCGGAACCGCCCGCTGGGATGGCGTGCGCAACTACCAGGCGCGCAACTTCATCCGCAGCATGAACCCCGGCGACCTGTTCTTCTTCTACCACTCCAGTTGCCCGCAGCCCGGCATCGCCGGTATCGCCCGCATCGAGGGCGAAGCCTATCCCGATCCCACGGCCCTGGATCCCGCCAGCCCTTACCACGACCCCAAGGCCAGCGCCGAGAAGAATCCCTGGAGCGCCCGCGACGTCAGCTTCGTCGAAGCCTTCGCCGAGGTCGTTCCACTGGCCCGGCTGAAGGCGCAGGACGCCCTGGCCAACCTCGCCCTGGTGCAGAAGGGCAGCCGTCTCTCGGTGATGCCGGTCAGCGCCGAGGAATGGCAGGCGATCCTGCCGCTGGCGAAACGCTGAAGCCATCGCTCAGGCCATCTGCGAGATGGTCCGGCGGAAACGCCAGAGCGCGCCGAAGAAGAACGCCGAACCGATCGCCACGATGCCGGCGAACTGCGGCCAGACGATGTCGAAACCGGCGCCGCGGAACAGGATCGCCTGGGCCAGGCTGACGAAATGCGTGGTCGGAGCCGCCAGCATGATGTTCTGCACCAGTTCCGGCATGCTTTCCCGTGGCGTGCTGCCGCCCGAAAGGATGTTCAGCGGCAGCAGCACGAGGATGGTCAACAGTCCGAGCTGCGGCATCGAACGCGCCACCGTGCCGAGGAATATGCCCATGGAGGTGGTGGCGAACAGATGCAATCCGGCGCCGAGCAGGAACAGCCCCACCGAGCCGCTGATCGGCACGTCCAGCCAGCCACGCACCACCCACTGCAACGAGAGCCCCGCCGCCACCAGCACCACCAACCCCATCGACCAGACCTTGGCCATCATGATCTCGAAGGCCGACAGCGGCATCACCAGCAGGTGCTCGACGGTGCCGTGCTCGCGCTCGCGGATCAGCGCGGCGCCGGTGAGGATGATCGACAGCATGGTGATCTGGTTGATCACTTCCATCACCCCGCCGAACCAGGCCTGGGTCAGGTTCGGGTTGAACTCCATGCGCACCTCGATCTGCGCCGGCATGCTCGGCTCCGCGCGGTAGCGGCTGACGAACTCGCGCACCTCGGTGGCGACGATGTTCTGGATGTAGCCCGCGCCGGAGAACGCCTGCCCGGTCTGGGTCGCGTCGACGTTGACCTGGATCGAGGGCTTGCGCCCGGCCAGCACGTCGCGCTGGAAGTCCGGCGGGATATCGAGGGTGAAGGTATACAGGCCGACGTCCATGCCGCGATCCATCTCGGCATGCCCGATCATTTCCGGCGGCCGGAAGTACGGGGGCTGGAAGGCATTGACGATACGCGACGAGAGTTGCGAGCGGTCCTCGTCGACCACCGCGATCGGCGCGTGATGCAAGGTTTCCGGAATACCGGTAGCGGAACTGTAGACGCCCAGGGTGAAGGCCCAGACGATCAGTGCCAGCATCGCGTAGTCGCGGCCGAGGCTGCGGAACTCCTTGATGCCCAGGTTGAAGATGTTGGCCAGGCTGCGCATCGCTCAGTCCTCCTGCTTCTTCAGGCAGGCCACGCTGAGCAGGGTCAGCACCACGATGGAAGCGGCAAGCGGCAGGTAGTAGGCCCAGAGATCGGGCAGGCCCAGCGATTTGGAAAAGGCGCCGCGGCTGACCACCAGGAAATGCGAGGTCGGATAGAGCTTGCCGATCCAGGCCGCCGCACCTTCCAGCGAGGACACCGGGTGGATCAGCCCGGAGAACTGGATCGCCGGGATCATGGTGGCGATCGCCACGCCGAATACAGCGGCGATCTGGCTGCGCATGAACGTCGAGAGGAACAGCCCGAGGCCGGTGCTGGTGACCACATAGAGGAAAGCGCCGATGGTCAACGCCAGGAAGCTGCCCTTGAGCGGCACGCGAAATACCACGATGGCCAGGACCAGCATCAGCAGGAAGTTGATCATGCCCATGGCGACGTAAGGCAACTGCTTGCCGACCAGGAACTCCAGGCGCGTCACCGGGGTGACATAGAGGTTGGTGATCGAGCCCAGTTCCTTTTCGCGCACCACGCCGAGGGCGGTGAGCATGGCCGGGATCATGATCAGCAGCAGCGGGATCACCGCCGGCACCATCGCCTTCAGGCTTTCCACGTCGGGGTTGTAGCGATAGCGCACCTCGGTGCTGGCCGCCGCGCTGGCCTCGGCCCCACCCACCTGCCGCGAGAGGTCCGCCAGGTAGCTGGTGTGCAGGCCCTGCACGTAGCCGAGCACGGTGTTGGCACGGGTCGGCATCGCTCCGTCGATCCACACGCCGATGGCAGGATCGGAGCCACGCTTGAGATCGCGCCCGAAGTTCGGCGGGATCTCCACCGCCAGGCTCAGCTCGCCGCTGCGCAGGCGCCGGTCGAGGTCGTCCGGATCGGTGATCGGCGCATGTTCGACGAAATAGCGCGAGCCGGCGATATTCAGCGCGTAGGCCTGGCTGGTGGTGGTCTGGTCACGGTCAAGGACCGCCCAGGAGAGGTCCTCGACGTCCATGTTGATGCCGTAGCCGATGATGAACATCAGCAGCGCGGTGCCGAGCAGGGCCAGGGTCAGGCGGATCGGGTCGCGGCGCAGTTCCATGGCTTCGCGGCGCGCATAGCTGAACAGCCGCAGGGGGCTGAAGCGTTGGCGTTGCGCCTGGCGCCCCTGGCCATCGCCGGGCTGCTCCGCGACGGCCGGCGCCTCGGCCGGTTGCGCTGGCGCGGCGGCACCGGCGGCTTCTTCCAGGTACGCGATGAAGGTCGCTTCCAGGGTCGGCAGGCCACGCTGGCGCACCAGCTCATCGGGAGTATCGCTGGCCAGTACCTTGCCGGCATGCATCAGCGAGATGCGATCGCAGCGCTGGGCCTCGTTCATGAAGTGGGTGGAAATGAAGATGGTCACCCCGTCGCGGCGCGACAGCTCGACCATCAGTTCCCAGAAGCCGTCGCGAGCCACCGGGTCGACCCCCGAAGTGGGCTCGTCGAGGATCAGGATCTCCGGCTTGTGGATCACCGCCACCGCCAGCGACAGACGCTGGCGGATGCCCAGCGGCAGGTCGTCGGGCAGCTCGTCGGCCACCTTCTCCAGGTCGAAGCGCCGGAGCATTTCGCCGACCCGTGCCGGGATACCATCCGCCGGTAGGTGGAACAGCCGGGCGTGCAGCACCAGGTTCTGCCGCACGCTCAGCTCGGCATACAGGGAAAAGGCCTGGGACATGTAGCCGACCCGGCGACGGGTCGCCATGTCGCTGGCGTCCACCGCCTGGCCGAACAGCGCGCACGTGCCTTCGCTCGCCGGCAGCAGGCCGGTGAGCATCTTCATGGTGGTGGACTTGCCGCAGCCGTTGGAGCCGAGGAAGCCGAAGATTTCCCCACGCTCGATACGGAAGCTGACGTGATCGACCGCGACGAAGTCGCCGAAACGACAGGTCAGGCCCTCGGCCTCGATGGCGATCCGCGGCGCGCCTTCGCTCTGCGGTCGCGGCGGGATCACCAATCGATGGTGGCCGGCGCGCTTGCTTTCCGGCAGCAGGGCGATGAACGCCGACTCGAGGCTCTGCGTCCCGGTACGCTCGCGCAGCTCCTGCGGCGTACCGGTGGCCAGGACCTTTCCGTCATCCATCGCCACCAGCCAGTCGAAGCGCTCGGCTTCCTCCATGTAGGCGGTGGCGACCAGCACGCTCATGCCTTCGCGGCCCGCGCGGATACGGCCGATCAGCTCCCAGAACTGGTTGCGCGACAGCGGGTCGACGCCGGTGGTCGGCTCGTCGAGGATCAGCAGGTCGGGATCGTGGATCAGCGCGCAGCACAGCCCGAGCTTCTGCTTCATGCCGCCGGACAGCTTGCCCGCAGGACGCTCGGCGAACGGCGCCAATCCGGTGCTTTGCAGCAGATCGGCGATGCGCCGCTCGCGCTCGGCCTTGTCGTGGCCGAACAGCCGACCGAAGAAGTCGACGTTCTCGAACACCGAGAGCGTCGGGTAGAGGTTCTTGCCCAGCCCCTGGGGCATGTAGGCGATGCGCGGGCAGACCGCCCGGCGGTGGCGGCGGTCGCGCATGTCGCCATCGAGCACGCGGATCTCGCCATCCTGCATCTTCCGTGCGCCGGCCAGCAGCGCCAGCAGGCTGGACTTGCCGACCCCGTCCGGACCGATCAGGCCGACCATGCGGTTGGCCGGGATCTCCAGGCTGACGTCGTCCACCGCGCGCGTCTCGCCGTAGCGCAGCGAAACGCCCCGGAGGCTCGCCACGCCGCTCCCGCCAGCGGTCATTGCGGAACCTTGATCTGCAGGTTGGCCGGCCACTCGACCTCAGGGTCCAGTCGCAGGTAGGCCATTCCGGGCACGCCGGTCTTGACGTAGGTGATGTATTTTTCCAGCAGCGCCGGATCGAGCCGCGCCTTGACCCGGAACATCAGCTTCTCCCGCTCGTTGGCGGTTTCCACCGTTTTCGGGGTGAACTGGGCGACGCTGGCGACATAGGAAACCTTGGCCGGGATCACGTAGTCCGGCACCGCGTCGATCACCAAGCGCACTTCCTGGCCCAGTCCGACCCTGCCGGCCTGCATGGATGGCAGGAAGAAAGTCATGTAGACGTCGGCCAGGTCGACCATGTTGAGCAGCTTGCCACCGGCCGGCAGCACTTCCCCCGGCTGTGCCACGCGGTACTGCACGCGGCCGTTGCGCGGCGCCTTGAGCAGGCTGTCGTCGATATCCGCCTGGAGCCGGGCGACGCTGGCCTTGGCCGCCTCGATGGCCGACTGCGCCTCGATTACCTGGGAACGCCCGGCCTCGATCGCCGCCTGCGCCGAAATCACTTGCGAGCGTGCCGCGGACAACGCCGCCTGGGCGCTCTGCAGGGTCGCCCGATCGTCGTCGAGTTGCTGTTGCGGCAGGGCATTGCGCTTGACCAGCGCCTCGGTACGGGTGAAGCGCTTCTGCGCCGCTGTCAGCTCGGCCTGGCGCTGCGCCACCACGGCCTGGGCGGTGCTCTTCTCGCTCTCGCGCTGGGCCACCAGCGAGGTCGCGGTGAGCTTGGCGTTCTCCGCCTGGCGCACCTGGGCCTGGGCCTGGGCCAACTGCGCCTCGAGCACCTGGGTATCCATCCGCGCGACGATTTCGCCGGCCTTGACGAAGTCGCCCTCGTCGACCTTGATCTCGGCGACCCGCCCGGGAAGCTTGGCCGCCACGTCCACCTCGGTGGCCTCGATGCGTCCGTTGCCGCTGGCGAATCCCTCGCCCAGGCCGGTCGGTCGCGATACCTGCCAGACCAGCACGCCTACGCCGAGCAGCGCCGCCACGACCAGGGCACGGCTCAGCCACCGTTTGCTTTCCTGTTTCATCCCTTCTCCTCGCACGTTCGGCCAGGCCGCGGCGATGACGCTCACGCTGGAAAGCGCGGCCGCCGCGGACTTCACTGGCTCGATTGTCCCTCCAGGGCGGCGCGCAGGTGTTGATGCACGTCAGACGCGCCCGACCGAACCTCACAGGAAAGCAGAATCCCCGGAGCCTCGCATCCGGGAGCGCGGGACAGAACGGATAGTTGACCTCAGGGCTGGACGATGAGGTTGTTGAACAGCAGGTCGGTCACCAGCGGCTTGCCCTCTTCCTGCTCGAGGGTCTGCTGGACCTGCTTCAGCGCCTCCTGGCGCAGGCTTTCCTTGGCCTCGACCGTACCCAGGCTCTGGTCGGTCTGCTGGGCGAACAGCATGATCAACTGGTTGCGGATCAAGGGCTCGTGATGCTCGACCTTGGTCGCCGCGTCCTTGTCGGCCACCTGCAGGGCGATGTCGGCCTTGTAGTACTGCAGGCGCGGCCCGCTGCCGTAGTTGCCGACCAGCGCCGGGGTCAGGTCGACGTAGACCGGCTTGTTCGCGCCCTCGCCTTCCGGCGCGGCCTCCTCGGCCGAGGCGAACGACGGGAACAGACTCAGGCACAGGGCCAGCGACAGGGCAATGGGGGTTCTCACGGGCGCATCTCCTCGACGAATGCCGGCAAGCATAGCCAGACTCTCGGCCGGGCCCAAGCCCGGGGTTTATGGACAACCATCAGTTGCGGCGATGCTGATTGACCCCCGGCGTCTCCCTCCTACACTGGCCGGACCGCAAACTGGAGCGTCCCCGATGAAAGCCGTCCTCTGCAAAGCCTTCGGCCCGGCCAGCAGCCTGGTCCTGGAAGAAATCGCCAGCCCGAGCCCGGCGAAGAACGAAATCCTCCTCGATGTGCACGCCGCCGGGGTCAACTTCCCAGACACCCTGATCATCGAGGGCAAGTACCAGTTCAAACCGCCCTTCCCCTTCTCCCCGGGCGGCGAGGCGGCCGGAGTGGTCGCCGCGGTCGGCGAAAAGGTCGCCCACGTCAGGCCCGGCGACCGGGTCATGGCCCTGACCGGCTGGGGCAGCTTCGCCGAGCAGGTCAAGGTGCCCGGCTATAACGTGATGCCGATACCCGAAGGCATGGACTTCGCCAGCGCCGCCGCCTTCGGCATGACCTACGGCACCTCGATGCACGCCCTGAAACAGCGCGCCAACCTGCAACCCGGCGAGACCCTGCTGGTGCTCGGCGCTTCCGGCGGGGTCGGGCTGGCTGCCGTGGAGATCGGCAAGGCCATGGGCGCCCGGGTGATCGCTGCCGCCAGTACCCCCGACAAGCTCGCCGTGGCCAAGGCCGCCGGCGCCGACGAACTGATCAACTACAGCGAAGGTAGCCTGCGCGAGCAGCTCAAGGCCTTGACCGGCGGCCAGGGCGTCGATGTGATCTACGATCCGGTGGGCGGCGAACTGTTCGAGGAGGCCTTCCGCAGCATCGCCTGGAACGGACGGATGCTGGTGGTCGGCTTCGCCAGCGGCAGCATCCCTTCGCTGCCGGCCAACCTGACCCTGCTCAAGGGCGCCTCGCTGGTCGGCGTGTTCTGGGGATCGTTCGCCCAACGCCAGCCGCAGGACAACGCTGACAACTTCCGCCAGCTGTTCGCCTGGCACGCCGAAGGCAAGCTGAAACCGCTGGTGTCGCAGCGCTTCCCGCTGGAACGGGCCGGTGACGCCATCGACGCCCTCGGCCAGCGCAAGGCGGTCGGCAAGGTGGTGGTGGAGGTTCGCTGAGCCACGAAGGCGGCGAGTATTGCCTCCCGCCCCTGCGGAGAAAGGCATGGCGGGCCGGAGCGATACACCGGCCGAGGCCCACGCTGTCAGATGTTTTTCCCCTATGAAGGCCCCGGTTTCCGACCGGGGCTTTCTTATTTCCGACCAATGCACTCAACCTGTAACATTTCCGCTATTTTTTCATTTACGAAAAATGTAGTGTTCGCAACCGCGTAAAAAGGCGCGACACAACAACAAGCGGAGCTCGCGATGTTCGGAATCTTTCGTCCCGCGCCACACCAGGCGCCACTGCCCGATGCCGAGGTGGACAGCACCTACCGGCGCCTGCGCTGGCAGATCTTCGCCGGTATCTTCATCGGCTACGCGGGTTACTACCTGCTGCGCAAGAACTTCTCCCTGGCCATGCCCTACCTCATCGAGGACGGCTACAGTCGCGGCCAGCTGGGCGTCGCGATGTCGGCCATCGCCATCGCCTACGGCCTGTCGAAATTCATCATGGGCCTGGTCTCGGACCGTTCCAACCCACGGGTCTTCCTGCCGTTCGGCCTGTTGGTGTCGGCGGCGGTGATGTTCATTTTCGGATTCGCGCACTGGGCTACCTCCAGCGTCGCCATCATGTTCGTCCTGCTCTTCATCAACGGCTGGGCCCAGGGCATGGGCTGGCCGCCGAGCGGACGGACCATGGTCCACTGGTGGTCGCAGAAGGAGCGCGGCAGCGTGGTCTCGGTGTGGAACGTCGCCCACAATGTCGGCGGCGGCCTGATCGGCCCGCTGTTCCTGCTCGGCCTGGCGCTGTTCGGCGACTGGCGCTCGGCCTTCTACGTGCCGGCCATCGTCGCCGTGGGCGTAGCCGTGTTCGCCTATTTCGCCATGCGCGACACCCCGCAATCCTGCGGCCTGCCGCCGATCGAGAAGCACAAGGACGACTACCCCGAAGGCTACGACGAACACCACGAGCGCGAGCTGTCGACCAAGGAGATCTTCGTCACCTACGTGCTGCGCAACAAGCTGCTCTGGTACATCGCCCTGGCCAACGTGTTCGTCTACCTGCTGCGCTACGGTGTGCTCGACTGGGCGCCGACCTACCTCAAGGAGGCCAAGCACTTCAACGTCGACAAGTCGTCCTGGGCGTACTTCTTCTACGAATGGGCGGGGATTCCCGGCACCCTGCTCTGCGGCTGGCTGTCGGACAAGCTGTTCAAGGGCAATCGCGGCGCCACCGGCGTGGTGTTCATGATCCTGGTGACCGTCGGCACCCTGATCTACTGGCTGAACCCGGCCGGCAACCCGGCGATCGACATGGCCGCGCTGATCATGATCGGCTTCCTGATCTACGGCCCGGTGATGCTGATCGGCTTGCAGGCCCTGGAGCTGGCGCCGAAGAAAGCGGCCGGCACCGCCGCCGGCTTCACCGGTCTGTTCGGCTACCTCGGCGGCTCGGTGGCGGCCAACGCCCTGGTCGGCTACACGGTGGACCACTTCGGCTGGGACGGTGGCTTCAAGCTGCTGATCGGCGCCTGCCTGCTGGCCATCCTGTTCCTCTGCCTGACCCTGCGCAAACCCGCGGTCCAGGCCGCGCCGCAGCAAGCCGGCTGATGACGCGGCGGCTCCGGCGCCAGGCCGGAGCCGCGTTCAGTCCCGCGGCGCGTAGGCGAACACGTCGGCGCGCATCTGGTGCGCGTCCATCCCTGCTTCGACCAGGGCATCCAGGGTCGCGTAGACCATCGCCGGCGAGCCGCTGGCATACACATGCAGGCTCGACAGGTCGGCGAAATCCTCACGCACCGCCTCGTGCAGCAAGCCGCAACGCCCCTCCCAGCCACAGAGGTCGCTGACCACCCGGTGCAGGAACAGGTTCGGCAGGCCTTCCCACTCCGTCCAGTGCGGCAGTCGGTAGAAATCCTCCGGACGCCGAACGCCCCAGTAGAGATGTACAGGATGGGCGAAGCCGGCGGCGCGACAGTGCTCGATCAGGCTGTGCATCTGCGACATGCCGGTTCCCGCGGCGATCAGCACCAGCGGACCGTCGGGCAGTTCCGCCAGGTGCGCGTCGCCGAACGGCAGCTGGATCCGTGCCAGGCGCTCGCGCTGCAACTGCGCGATCAGCGCGACGGCACTGTCTTCCTTGGCCAGGATGTGCAACTCCAGGTCGCGTCCCGCATGCGGTGCGGAGGCCAGGGAAAACGCCGCGCTGTCGCCGCCGTCACGCTCCAGCAACAGGTACTGCCCGGCGTGATAGCGTGGCGGCTTGCCGGCCGGCGCGCGCAGGCCGACCCGGTAGACGTCGCCGCCGACCTCTTCGCAGAAGCTCAACTGGCAGGTCAGCTTGCGCAGAGGCAGTTCACCCGGCGCCAGCACCCCGTCCCAATGCAGCACGCAGTCTTCCAGCGGCTCGGCGAGGCAGGTGAAGAGTTCGCCATGATCGCGTACCTCGCCGTTCTGGCGTACCCGCCCCTCCACCAGCAGCGCCGCGCAGATATGGCAGTTGCCGTTGCGGCAGCTCTGCGGACAATCGTAGCCGAGCCGCCGGGCGCCATCGAGGATGCGTTCCCCCGGCAGCAGCTCGAGGCAGGCGCCGGACGGTTGCAGGACGATACGCATCAGTCGATCCCGAGGCTCGACCAGAGCGCGTCGATGCGCCGTGTCACCGCTTCGTCCTTGACGATGGCGCGCCCCCATTCGCGGCTGGTCTCGCCCGGCCACTTGTGGGTGGCATCAAGCCCCATCTTCGAGCCGAGGCCGGAGACCGGCGAGGCGAAGTCGAGGTAGTCGATGGGCGTGTTGTCGATCATCACCGTGTCGCGCTTGGGGTCCATCCGCGTGGTGATGGCCCAGATCACATCGTTCCAGTCGCGCGCATCGATGTCATCGTCGGTGACGATGACGAACTTGGTGTACATGAACTGCCGCAGGAACGACCAGACCCCGAGCATCACGCGCTTGGCGTGCCCTGGGTACTGCTTCTTCATGGTCACCACCGCCATCCGGTAGGAACAACCTTCCGGCGGCAGGTAGAAATCGACGATTTCCGGGAACTGCTTCTGCAGGATCGGCACGAACACTTCGTTCAGTGCCACCCCGAGGATCGCCGGCTCGTCCGGCGGACGCCCGGTGTAGGTGCTGTGGTAGATCGGTTTCTGCCGGCGGGTGACGCGCTCGACGGTGAACACCGGGAAGCGATCGACCTCGTTGTAGTAGCCGGTGTGATCGCCATAGGGACCTTCGTCGGCCATCTCGCCGGGGTGGATCACCCCTTCGAGGACGATCTCGGCGCTGGCCGGCACCTGCAAGTCGCTGCCGCGACACTTGACCAGCTCGGTACGATGCCCGCGCAACAGGCCGGCGAAAGCGTATTCGGAAAGGGTGTCCGGCACCGGCGTCACCGCACCGAGGATGGTCGCCGGATCGGCGCCCAGCGCCACGGCTACCGGATAGGGCTGGCCCGGATGCTTCTGGCACCACTCGCGGTAGTCCAGTGCGCCGCCGCGATGGCTGAGCCAGCGCATGATCACCTTGTTGCGGCCGATCACCTGCTGGCGGTAGATGCCCAGGTTCTGCCGTTCCTTGTTCGGCCCGCGGGTAACGGTCAGGCCCCAGGTGATCAGCGGCCCGACATCGCCCGGCCAGCAGGTCTGGACCGGCAGCCGGCCGAGGTCGACATCCTCGCCCTCCTCGACCACTTCCTGGCAGGGGGCGTCCTTGAGCACCTTCGGCGCCATGGACAGGACCTTCCTGTACATCGGCAGCTTGGCCCAGGCGTCCTTGAGACCCTTCGGCGGCTCGGGCTCCTTGAGTTGCGCCAGCAGCTTGCCGATCTCGCGCAGCGCGCCGACGTCCTCGGCGCCCATGCCCAGCGCCACGCGCTCCGGCGTACCGAACAGGTTGCCGAGTACCGGCATGTCAAAGCCGGTCGGCTTTTCGAACAGCAATGCCGGGCCCTTGGCGCGCAACGTGCGGTCGCACACCTCGGTCATCTCGAGCACGGGGGAAATCGGCACCTGGATGCGCTTCAACGCACCGCGCTGCTCCAGCTGGGCGATGAAATCGCGGAGATCCTTGAACGTCATTGGCCTAACCATTCACTGCAAGACCCCACATCCTACCTGCTCCCGGCCCATCCGGCAGCAGGCAAACGCGGCATTCGGTCACTGCTGGCTGGCGATCCGCGAGTCGTCGAGGCTCTGTAGCATCGGCTCGAACAAAGGCCCGAGTTCATGGGCCCCCTGGGTCGAAAGGTGGTTGTTATCCATGTACAGCGACCAGCCATCACGTTCGGCGAAACAATCCCGGCCATCGCAGAGCACGCTGGAGGGGTCGATCACGCTCACCCGCGGGTTGCCTTCGGCCAGCGCATCGAACAGCGCATTCACGTAGGCGACGCGCGCAGTGTGCTCAGCGAAGGGAAAACGTGCGCGCCCGACATCCTCCCCGCTCAGACTCAGCCGCACCAGCCGCGCCGGTGCCTTGAATGGCAGCAGCGGTACGTCCTTGACCAGCCAGACATGTACGTCGGCCGCGTTCAGCCTTTCGATCATCCCGCTCAGGCGTTGCCGCAGCAGCGCCTCGGCGATCGAGCTGTCCGGCGTGTCGTCCGGCTCGCGGAGAATGTTGCGGGTACCGTCCTGCGAGTCGCCGTATATATACATGTCCCAGCGCCCGGCGAGGATCACCCCGCCCGGCCGCTGCTGTTCGACGAACTCGAGCATCTGCTGGTTGAAACGCAGGCAAGTGTCCTTTTCCAACATCCCCAGCAACGGCGGACAGCCCGCCAGCGAAGCCTGCCAGATCGGCAGTCGGCGACTGGTAGCCAGTTCGCGCAGCAGCGGGCTCAACGCCGCGGAATGGCTGTCGCCCCAACTGACCAGCAGCGGTCGTTCGGCAGCCAGTTCCGCCGGGAAGCGGCAGATGCTTTCCTGACTGAGCGCCTTCTTGTCGAACATGCAGTCGGTCTGCCCATCGCGCCATTTGGACGCCTTGGCATAACGCAAGGCTTCCTCGGAAAGACGCGACGGCACGCCGTCGTAATGCCGCACCAACTGGCCGACGACTCCCAGCAGCAGCAAGCTGCACAGCGCCGCGCCAAGCATCTGCCGGCGCCCGGCGAACAGCTTGCGCTCGCGGAACGGTGCCTCGACGTAGTACAGCGACAGTGCCGCCAGGCCGATGCTCGCCGCCAGCAACCCCAGGCGTGCCGGCAGGCCCAGGGTCTCCAGTGCGTGGTACTGGACGAAGACGTACAACGGCCAGTGCCAGAGGTACAGCGAATAGGAGATCAGACCGAACCAGACCAGCGGTTGCCAGCCCAGCAGGCGGCGAGCCCAGGTGTCGCCGGCGCCGTTGGCCCAGATCAGCAGGGCGGTGCCAAGCACCGCCGGCAGCGCCGCGAGGCCGGGGAAAGGAGTGTCGCTGTCGTAGAAGAACACCGGCAGGAGAATCGCCGCTATCCCGAGGGTGGCCGCCAGTTGCAGGGACCACTGCGAATGACCGCGGCTACCGCCCGGCAGCAATGCCAGCGCGGCACCCGCCAGGAGTTCCCAGGCGCGCATCGGCAGGAGGAAGAATGCACTGCCAGGTCGCTGGTTCACCGCCCAGACGCTGGCCGCCAGCGATAGCGCCAGGACCGCGAGGAGGATGGCGAGCCGCCAGCGCAGCAGACGCCCGGAGACCGCGGCCAGCAGTAGAGGGAAGAGAATGTAGAACTGCTCTTCCACCGACAACGACCAGGTATGCAATAGCGGCTTGAATTCGGACGCGGCGTCGAAATAGCCATCCTGCTTCCAGAACAGGATGTTCGAGGCGAACATCGTCTGGTAGCGAACCGAACGCCCTAACTCTTCGTAGTCGCGCGGCGCCATGAGGAACCAGCCGATCACCAGGCTCGCCGCCATCATCACGAACAGCGCGGGGAGAATGCGGCGTGCCCGGCGCGCCCAGAAGTCGACGAAGCTGAAACGTCCGGCCTGCTGCTCGCGCCGGATGATCGAAGTGATCAGGTAGCCGGAAATGACCAGGAAAACATCGACGCCCACATAGCCGCCGGTGATGCCCCCCAAGCCAAGGTGGTAGAACACCACCGGCAGAATGGCCAACGCTCGCAAACCATCGATGTCCCTTCGATAGGCCAGGCTCGACATCCACGTCCCTCCAGATATGCAAAAGGCGCCCCGGTCAACCGGAGCGCCTTTGTTTGGTACTCTCGAAGACTACTTTCGTTTCATCGAATCGAAGAACTCATCGTTGGTCTTGGTCTGCTTGAGCTTGTCGATGAGGAATTCGATCGCGGAGATCTCGTCCATCGGGTGCAGGATCTTGCGCAGGATCCACATGCGCTGGAGCTCGTCCTCGCTGGTCAGCAGCTCTTCGCGGCGGGTACCCGAACGGTTGATGTTGATGGCCGGGAACACGCGCTTCTCGGCGATCTTGCGATCCAATGGGAGTTCCATGTTGCCGGTACCCTTGAATTCCTCGTAGATCACCTCGTCCATCTTCGAGCCGGTTTCCACCAACGCCGTGGCGAGAATCGTAAGAGAACCGCCCTCTTCGATGTTCCGCGCGGCGCCGAAGAAGCGCTTCGGCTTCTCCAGGGCATGGGCGTCGACACCGCCGGTGAGCACCTTGCCGGAGCTGGGGATCACGGTGTTGTAGGCCCGCGCCAGACGGGTGATGGAGTCGAGCAGGATGACCACGTCCTTCTTGTGCTCGACCAGGCGCTTGGCCTTCTCGATCACCATCTCGGCGACCTGTACGTGACGGGTCGGCGGTTCGTCAAAGGTCGAGGCGACCACTTCGCCGCGCACGGTGCGCTGCATTTCGGTCACTTCCTCAGGGCGCTCGTCGATCAGCAGGACGATCAGGTGGCATTCGGGGTTGTTGCGGGTGATGTTGCTGGCGATGTTCTGCAGCATGATGGTCTTGCCCGCCTTCGGCGGCGCCACGATCAGGCCGCGCTGGCCCTTGCCGATCGGCGCGCAGAGGTCGATGACGCGGCCGGTCAGGTCTTCGGTGGAGCCGTTGCCGGCTTCCATCTTCATCCGCTCGTTGGGGAACAGCGGCGTCAGGTTCTCGAAGAGAATCTTGTTCTTCGCATTCTCCGGACGATCGAAGTTGATCGAGTCGACCTTGAGCAGGGCGAAGTAGCGTTCGCCCTCTTTCGGCGGCCGGATCTTGCCGATGATGGTGTCGCCCGTGCGCAGGTTGAAGCGCCGGATCTGGCTCGGCGAGACATAGATGTCGTCGGGGCCGGCCAGGTAGGAAGAGTCGGCGGAGCGCAGGAAGCCGAAGCCGTCCTGAAGAATCTCCAGCACGCCATCGCCGGAGATCTCTTCACCACTTTTCGCGTGCTTCTTCAGCAGGGCGAAGATGATGTCCTGCTTGCGCGAACGGGCCATGTTTTCCAGGCCCATGGCATCGGACATTTCCAGCAGTTCGGCAATCGGCTTTTGCTTGAGTTCGGTCAGATTCATAGGAAAGAGATAGGTACGCAGAAAGAGGAATTGGAGAAAGCGTCGAGCTTGGGAAAGCCGTGTCGCAAGGGGGCGACAGGAGCGCTAGAAAGTTCGAGTAGGAAGTGCGTCCGGGACGGCATGCAGAAGGCGACGGAAAAAACGTCGCGAACCCGAATTTAACACCGTGGCCGCGTGGCGTCTATAGAAACGCAAAAAAAAGCCCCGCGAATCGCGGGGCTTTCCAGCGAGGCCTGGGCCCGGCTCAGATATTGGCGTCGAGGAAGGCCGCCAGCTGCGACTTGGACAGTGCGCCGACCTTGGTCGCCTCGACATTGCCGTCCTTGAACAGCATCAGGGTAGGGATGCCACGCACGCCGTACTTCGGCGGGGTGTCCTGGTTCTCGTCGATGTTCAGCTTGCAGACCTTCAGCTTGCCCTGATAGTCCCTGGCGACTTCGTCCAGCACCGGCGCGATCATCTTGCACGGACCGCACCACTCGGCCCAGTAGTCCACCAGCACAGGGCCGTCGGCCTTCAGCACGTCCTGCTCGAAGCTGGCATCAGTAACGTTGACGATATGTTCGCTCATGAAATCTCTCCGTAGTCGGACGCGAATTGAAACGCGAAAGTGCCGACCATCATATCCCGCCTTGACCCTCGCCGGAAGGCGCAGCCGATTGAGAGTCTCTATCGTTGGTCGGCTGATTCCCGATTGATCGGCTGCCGCATTGGCGACCCTCGCCCTATCGTGGCAGGATGGCGCAGTTTTCCAATGGACTTGCAAAGCATGCCGCAAAAACCTGCCGAGGCATTCCCGCTGATTGCCGCCCTGGACCTGGGTTCCAACAGTTTCCACCTCTGTCTGGCCAAGGCCAATATCCACGGCGAAGTCCGCATCCTCGAACGGCTGGGCGAGAAGGTCCAACTGGCCGCCGGCCTCGACGAGGAGCGCAATCTCAGCGAGGAGGCCACCCAGCGTGGCCTCGACTGCCTGCGCCGCTTCGCCCAGTTCATCAGCGGCATGCCCCAGGGTTCCGTACGCGTGGTCGCGACCAACGCCTTGCGCGAGGCGCGCAACCGCAGCGATTTCATCCGTCGTGCGGAAGAGGTTCTCGGCCATCCCGTGGAAGTCATCTCCGGCCGCGAGGAAGCCCGCCTGATCTACCTTGGCGTCGCCAACAGCATGCCCGACAGCGGCGGTCGCCGGCTGGTCAGCGACATCGGCGGCGGCAGCACCGAGTTCATCATCGGCCAGGGTTTCGAGTCCGAGCTGCGGGAAAGCCTGCAGATGGGTTGCGTCAGCTACACCCAACGCTACTTCCGCGACGGCAAGATCACCCCGGCCCGCTACGCCCAGGCGTACACCGCCGCACGCCTGGAACTGATGGGCATCGAGAACAGCCTGCGGCGCCTCGGCTGGCAACAGGCGGTCGGCGCCTCCGGCACCATCCGCGCAGTGGCGCTGGCGATCAAGGCCGGCGGCCACGGCAACGGCGAGATCAGCCCGGACGGACTGGCCTGGCTGAAGCGCAAGGTGCTCAAGCTCGGCGACGTGGAGAAGCTCGATCTGGAGGGGATCAAGCCGGACCGCCGGACCATCTTCCCGGCCGGACTGGCCATTCTCGAAGCAATCTTCGACGCGCTGGAACTGGAGCAGATGGTTCACTCCGAGGGCGCCCTGCGCGAAGGCGTTCTCTACGATCTGGTCGGCCGTCACCAGCACGAGGACGTGCGCGAACGCACCATCAGTTCGCTGATGCAGCGCTACCACGTCGATCCGGAGCAGGCTTCGCGGGTGGAGGCCAAGGCCCTCAAGGTGCTTGCCGAAGTCGGCGACGCCTGGGAGCTGAACGACGAACTGCACCGCGACCTGCTGAGCTGGGGCGCACGGGTCCACGAGATCGGCCTGGACATCGCCCATTACCACTACCACAAGCACGGCGCCTACCTGATCGAGCACTCCGACCTGGCTGGCTTCTCGCGCCAGGACCAGCAGATGCTGTCGCTACTGGTACGCGGCCACCGCCGCAACATTCCGGCGGATAAGCTGGCGGAGTTCGCCGCGGAAGGCGACAAGTTGGTGCGCCTGTGCATCGTGCTGCGCTTCGCGATCCTCTTCCACCACATTCGCGGCACCCAGGAAATGCCCTCGGTGCGCCTGAAGGCAGAGCCCAAGAGCCTTTCGGTGACCTTCCCCGAGGGCTGGCTGGAAGCCAACCCGCTGACCCAGGCCGACTTCGCCCAGGAAGCCGAATGGCTCAAGCGGGTCGGCTACAGCCTCAACGTGCGGTAAGCACCGGCGCGGCCAGCTTCTCCAGCAGGGTCGCCTGGGTATTGCGGGGGTTCTGGTTACCGGTGGGGCTGAGCCGCTGGTAGCTACCGTCGGCCTGCAACACCCAGGCCTGGGTGTTGTCGGTCAGGTACGTTTCCAGTTCCTTCTTGACCCGCTGCACCAGCTTCTTGCCTTCCACCGGGAAGCAGGTCTCGACGCGCATGTCGAGGTTGCGCTCCATCCAGTCGGCGCTGGATAGATAGAGCTTCTCGTCGCCGCCGTTGAGGAAGTAGTAGATGCGGCTGTGCTCGAGGAAGCGTCCGATGATCGAGCGCACGTGGATATTGTGCGAGACCCCCGGGATGCCTGGCCGCAGGCAGCACATGCCACGCACCACCAGGTCGATCCTGACCCCGGCCTGGCTGGCCTTGTACAGGGCGCGGATGACCTTCGGATCGGTCAGCGAGTTGACCTTGGCCATGATGTGCGCCGGCTGGCCGAGCGCCGCCTGGGCCGCCTCGCGGTTGATCATTTCCAGCAGGTTCTTCTTCAGGGTGAACGGCGCATGCAACAGCTTCTTCATGCGCAGCGTCTTGCCCATCCCGATCAGCTGGTTGAACAGCTTGTGCAGGTCCTCGCAGAGCGCCACGTCGGCGGTCAGCAGGCTGTAGTCGGTGTACAGGCGAGCGTTGCCGGCATGGTAGTTGCCGGTGCCCAGGTGCGCGTAGCGGCGCAGTTCGCCGTCCTCGCGACGGAGGATCAGCATCATCTTGGCGTGGGTCTTGAAGCCGACCACGCCGTAGATCACTACCGCGCCGGCCTGTTGCAGGCGGCTGGCCAGTTGCAGGTTGGACTCTTCGTCGAAGCGGGCGCGCAGCTCGATCACCGCGGTGACCTCCTTGCCGTTGCGTGCCGCCTCGACCAGGGCGTCGACGATCTCCGAGTTGGCGCCGCTGCGGTACAGGGTCTGCTTGATCGCCAGCACGTTCGGATCCTTGGCGGCCTGGCGCAGCAGGTCGATCACCGGGGTGAAGGACTCGAACGGGTGCATCAGCAACACATCGAGCTTGCTGAGGACGTTGAAGAGGTTTTCCTTCTTCTGCAAAAGACGCGGGATCGCCGGGGTGAAGGGCGGGTACTGCAGCTCCGGATGGCTTTCCAGGCCGGTGACGCTGAACAGGCGGGTCAGGTTGACCGGGCCGCTGACCTTGTACAACTCGCTTTCGGACAGGCCGAACTGCTTGAGCAGGTAGTTGGTCAGGTTCTGCGGGCAGGTATCCACCACCTCCAGGCGTACCGCGTCCCCGTAGCGACGCGAGAACAGCTCGCCGCGCAGCGCGCGGGCCAGGTCCTCGACATCCTCGGTGTCCACCGACAGGTCGGCGTTGCGGGTCAGGCGGAACTGGTAGCAGCCCTTCACCTTCATGCCGGGGAACAGGTCGTCGGCGTGGGCGTGGATCATCGACGACAGGAACACGTAGTTGTCGCCCTCGCCGCCAACGTCTTCCGGCAGCTTGATGATCCGTGGCAGCAGGCGCGGCGCCGGGATGATCGCCAGGCCGGAGTCGCGGCCGAAGGCATCCATCCCCTCCAGCTCGACGATGAAGTTGAGGCTCTTGTTCACCAGCAGCGGGAACGGGTGGGTCGGGTCGAGGCCGATCGGGGTGATGATCGGCGCGATCTCGTCGCGGAAGAAGCGCCGCACCCAGGTCTTGATCTTCAGCGTCCAGTGACGCCGGCGGATGAAGCGGATCTGGTGCTTGGCCAGCTCCGGCAACAGGGTCTCGTTAAGGATCCGGTACTGCCGCGATACCTGCTCGTGGACCAGCTCGCTGATCCGCGCCAGGGCCTGGTGCGGCAGCAGGCCGTCGGCGCCGGCCTGCTCGCGGGCGAAGGTGATCTGCTTCTTCAGGCCGGCGATGCGGATCTCGAAGAATTCGTCGAGGTTGCTCGAGAAGATGAGGAGGAACTTCAGCCGCTCCAGGAGCGGGTAGGACTCGTCCAGCGCCTGTTCCAGCACGCGGATGTTGAACTGCAACTGGGAGAGCTCGCGATGAATGTACAGGCTGCTGTCATCCACGCTGGGAACCACCGCAGGTGGCGTTTCCACCGGGATCGTTTCGGCCATCTTCACTTCTGCTTCGCTTTCCACGTTCGCCACTACGGTTTCGTCGGCGGCGATACGTTCGATCTCATCAAGTCCTTGCTGCGTATTCATTCATCTTCCCGAGGGGGTCAACGCCCCCGTCTTAATTGTTCTGCGGCCTGCTTGGCGAAGTAGGTCAGAATGCCATCGGCGCCGGCACGTTTGAAGGCGGTAAGGGATTCGAGGATCACCGATTCGGCCAGCCAGCCGTTCTGGATGGCGCCCATGTGCATCGCATACTCGCCGCTGACCTGGTAGACAAAGGTCGGGGCGCGGAATTCATCCTTCACCCGACGCACGATGTCGAGGTAGGGCATGCCCGGCTTGACCATCACCATGTCGGCGCCTTCGGCCAGGTCGGCGGCCACTTCGTGAAGTGCCTCGTCGCTGTTCGCCGGATCCATCTGGTAGGTGGCCTTGTTGCCCTTGCCGAGGTTCGAAGCCGAGCCGACCGCATCGCGGAACGGACCGTAGTAGGCGCTGGCGTACTTGGCCGAGTAGGCCATGATCCGCACATTGGTGTGACCGGCAGACTCCAGGGCCTCGCGGATCGCACCGATGCGACCGTCCATCATGTCCGAGGGCGCTACCACCTGGGCGCCGGCCTCGGCGTGGGACAGCGCCTGCCGTACCAGCACGTCGATGCTGACGTCGTTGAGGACGTAACCGTCGTCATCCAGGATGCCGTCCTGGCCATGGGTGGTGAACGGGTCGAGCGCCACGTCGGTGATGATGCCCAGCTCCGGAAAGCGCTCGCGCAGGGCGCGGGTGGCGCGCTGGGCGATGCCTTCCGGGTTGTATGCCTCGGCGGCGTCCAGGGACTTCTTCTCCACCGGGGTCACCGGGAACAGCGCCAGCGCCGGAATGCCCAGGGCCACCCACTCTTCCGCCTCGATCAGCAACTGGTCGATGGACAGGCGCTCGACGCCGGGCATCGACGGAATGCTTTCACGCTGGTTGACCCCATCGAGGACGAACACCGGCAGGATCAGGTCGTCGACGGTGAGGACATTCTCGCGGACCAGGCGGCGGGAGAAGTCATCGCGGCGATTGCGCCGCAGGCGGGTGTAGGGATAGGCGCGGTTGGCGGGAGTGAAGCTCACGGTTTACTCCAGGGCCCAGATAACGGGCACAGTGTGACAGTTATAGTCCCTGATTATGACGGATTGGCAACAAGCGACGACAGTGACTCAAGGTCGCGGCATCCTGCCGCACCGCCAATCATCGCAAAAAGCCAGCGGCAAAGGCCATTCATTGCACAATCAATGACCTGGGCCGTGACGATCGCGCTTTCCCCACGCCCTCAACCGAGTTAGGCTGCGCGTTCATTTCGCTTCGCTGCCCCGATGATGCTCCAACAATTCCTGCAGGACTTCGGCTATTTCGCCCTTTTTCTCGGTACTTTCTTCGAGGGCGAAACCATTCTCGTGCTGGCCGGGTTCCTTGCCTTCCGCGGCTACATGCAGCTGGATACCGTGATTCTCACCGCCTTCCTCGGCAGCTACGCCGGTGACCAACTCTGGTACTTCCTCGGACGCCGCCACGGACGCCGGTTGCTGGCGCGCAAGCCGCGCTGGCAGAAGCTCGGCGACAAGGCGCTGGACCATGTGCGCCGCCATCCTGACCTGTGGGTGCTGAGTTTCCGCTTCGTCTACGGCCTGCGTACGGTGATGCCGGTGGCCATCGGCCTGTCCGGCTATCCACCGGCCCGCTATCTTCTTCTCAACGGCATCGGCGCCATCGTCTGGGCCGCCGCGCTGGGCTCCGCCGCCTACTATTTCGGCAGCGTACTGGAAGGCATGCTCGGCAACATCAAGAAATACGAACTCATGGTCCTCGGCGGCCTGATCGTGCTGGGCCTGCTGCTCTGGCTATGGCGGCGTTTCAAGACACCGCGCGGCAACGGCGCGGGCGGCAACGCCGACAAATCCGAGTGAACCCGCGCCGGCGCGACTGAACAGCCGGCCCCTTCGCACACTCCAACTCCTTGTACCCTCCGCTCCGGCTGGCCGCCGGGGCCGGCGGCTCGCTATGCTTGCGCGATACCGACCCCGGCCAGGCCCGTCCGGTCCGGATCCTGCGTTCCCAAGGAGTAAGCCTCATGCACAAGAAAGTTGCCGTCATCCTCTCCGGTTGTGGCGTCTACGATGGCGCGGAAATCCACGAAAGCGTGATCACCCTGCTCCGCCTCAGCCAGCGCGGCGCCGAGGCACAATGCTTCGCGCCGAACATCGCCCAGCACCATGTGGTCAACCACCTGACCGGCGAGGAAATGCCGGAAAGCCGCAATGTCCTGGTCGAGTCCGCGCGTATCGCCCGCGGCGAAGTCAAGGATCTGCGCGAAGCCCGCGCCGAGGACTACGACGCGCTGATCGTGCCCGGTGGATTCGGCGCTGCGAAGAACCTCAGCGACTTTGCCATCAACGGCGCGCAATGCCAGGTGCAGCCGGACGTGCTGGCGCTGGCCAAGGCTTTCGCCGAAGCCGGCAAGCCAGTCGGGCTGATCTGCATCGCTCCGGCGATGGCGGCGAAGATCTACGGTGCCGGCGTCCAATGCACCATCGGCAACGACGCCGACACCGCCGACTCGCTGAAGCAGATGGGTGCCGAGCACATCGACGCGCCGGTGGACGAGATCGTCGAAGACAGCGCGCGCAAGCTGGTGACCACCCCGGCCTACATGCTCGCCCAGTCGATCGCCGAAGCCGCTTCCGGGATCAACAAGCTGGTCGACCGGGTGCTCGAACTGGTGGACCAGGACAAGGCCTGATCGGCCAAGCACGAGGGCGGTCGCGCCGCCGCCCTTTTCAAATCCGTGCCGCTACGCCAGCGTGCGTCTCGAAACCATCGAATCGAGACGCCGCGATGAGCGAAACGCCCTCCCCCGCCCTGCCTGACGACGTCCACCAACTGGTGGCGGATTTCTTCCAGCGCATCCCCTTCAACCGCATGCTCGGGATCCGCGTGGCGAGCCTCGGCCGCGAGCGGGTAGTCCTCGACCTGCCGATGAAGGACGAACTGATCGGCAACTTCGTCCAGGGCATTCTCCACGGCGGGGTGATCTCCAGCCTGCTCGACGTCACCGGCGGTGCGATGGCCCTGATCGGCGCCCTCGAACGGCATCGCGAACTGCCAGGCCACGAGCGCATGGCGCGGCTGTCGAAGCTCGGCACCATCGACTTGCGCGTCGACTACCTGCGCCCGGGACGCGGCCGGACGTTCACCGCCCATGCGGTGCCGCTTCGCTCGGGCAACAAGGTCGCAGTGGTGCGCTCGGAACTGCATAGCGACGACGGCACGCTGGTCGCCGTCGGTACCGGTACCTATCTGTGCGGCTGACTCGCGCGTAGATCGGCTTCCCGCTGCAGGCGGGTGAGCAGGCGGTCCAGGGCGTTGGCGAACGCCTGGCGGTCACGCTCAGCGTAGGGCGCCTGGCCGCCGCCCATCTGCCCCTGGTCACGCAGGTCGGCCATCAGGTTGCGCATGGCCAGCTTATCGCCCATGTTCCGCGCGTCGAACTCGCGGCCGCGAGGATCGAGGGCGGCAACCTGTTTCTTGATCAGCCGATCGGCCAGCGGTACGTCGCTGCAGATCGCCAGGTCGCCCGGCTCGGCCTGCTCCACCAGGTAATCGTCAGCCGCATCCATCCCGCTTTCCACCACCACCAGACGCACGCAGGCGAACGGCGGCTTGACCTGCGGCTGGCCGGCGACCATCCAGACTTCCAGCTTGCGCTTGAGGGCGAACTTGCAGACCAGTTCCTTGGCCGCCTTGGGGCAGGCGTCGGCATCGATCCAGATACGCATGAACGGACTTCCGTAGAAATGACGACGGCCAGTATCGCACTGGCCGTCGTGGTTGCGCGAACCCGCTCAGTCGGCCGCGTTGGCCGCCGCACGCCGGCGCTCGACGATCCGGCTACGTCCGTAGAGCAGCGCGATGGCCACCAGCGCCATGGCCTGGGCCGACAGCGAATAGGCGTCGGCCTTGATCCCCAGCCAGTCGAAGTCGAAGAACGGCACCGGACGGGTGCCGATCACCCCGGCTTCCTGCAAGGCGATGACGCCATGTCCGGCGAACACCACCGAGAGCGCACAGAGCAACGCCGCGTTGATGCTGAAGAACAACCCCAGCGGCAGTTTCGCCGAGCCACGCAGGATCACCCAGGCCAGGCCGATCAGCAGGACCACGGCGGTCGCTGCGCCGCCGATCACGGCATTGTGCCCGGCCGGTCCGGCCTGCAACCAGAGGGTTTCGTAGAACAGGATGACCTCGAACAACTCGCGGTAGACCGAGAAGAACGCCAGCACTGCGAAGCCGAAGCGTCCACCACCGCCCACCAGGCTGCTGCGGATGTAGTCCTGCCAGGCTGCCGCGTGGCGGCGGTCGTGCATCCAGACGCCGAGCCAGAGCACCATCACGCAGGCGAACAGCGAGGTGAAGCCCTCCATCAGCTCGCGCTGGGCACCGCCGATATCGATCACATAGGCGGCCAACGCCCAGGTGGCGAAGCCAGCGACGAAGGCCAGCCCCCAGCCGACGTGCACGCCACGCACGGCACTTTCCTGCCCGGTATTGCGCAGGAAGGCGAGGATGGCGGCAAGCACCAGGATTGCCTCTACCCCTTCGCGCAACAGGATCAACAGGGCGGAAACGAAACTGATGGAGAAACTCAGCGAGTCGCCGCCAAGCTGCTTGGCGGCCTCTGCCAGCTTGCCCTTGGCCAGCTCCAGCTGTTGCGCCACCTGGGTTTCCGGGAGGCCATCGCGCAACGCCTGGCGGTAGGCCATCAGCTGCTTCTCGGTGGAGCGGCGCAAATCGGCGTCGACGTTGTCCAGCGAGCTTTCCACCAGCTCGAAGCCTTCCAGGTAGGCCGCCACCGACAGGTCGTAGGCCTGGTCGCGGTCGCCTTCGCGATAGACCGCGAAGCTCTTGTCCAGGGTGGCGGCGGTATAGTCGATCAATTGCCCAGGACCGCGCTGCTCCAGCGGCGGATGCGCACGCAGGGCGCGGAAGCTCTCCGCAGCGGCCTCGCCGTCGTGCTCGGCGACTTCGGCCGGAGTCTGCGTGGCCAGGGTCGCCAGCGGGTAGGCATGGGCCTTGTCCGGCTGCGCACTGCCGGCGCTCAGGCCGGCCACATAGCTGGCCAGGTCCCAGCGCTGGCGTTCGTCGAGCTGGTCGGCGAACGCCGGCATGTCGGTGCCGGCCACGCCCAGGCCAATGACGTTACGCAGGTCGTAGAGGCTCAGGTGGTCGAGGCGCTGGCGATCGGTGAGGTTCGCCGGCGGCGGTTCCAGGCCGATGCCGGCGGGGCCGTCGCCCTTGCCCGCATCGCCATGGCAGATCGCGCACTGCTGGGCATAGATCGGCGCTGCGCGGCTCGGGTCGGGGGTGATCGCGGGGGTCTGCACCACCTGGTAGATATCCGCCACCCGTGCCTCGAGGTTGCGCGCCTGGAGGGCCACGTCCCTTCCCGGCAAGCGCTGCTCGATGGCCTGGCGCAGGCTGGCGACCCCCCTCTCCAGCTCGGCGCGCTCGGGGCGCATCGGCAGGGTCAGGACCAATGCCTGCAGGTTGCCAACGAACTCCACCTGTTCCTGGTATTCGCTGGGGTCGACGATCTTGCCGTCAGCCACGGTCGGCGGATAGTCGGCCGCCAGGTAACTCAACAGATGCAAGGCTTGGGAGGGGTCGACGGCCGTGTCGGCAATAGCTCCAAGGCTGAACGCGCAGACCAGCGGCAGCAGCCACAGCAGGATTTTCGGAGGGTGCATGGCGAAGACGAAGTGAGAATGGAAGAGATTAAATTGTCCCTTCGCCTTCCCGCCCATGCAAGAAATACTCTGTAACAATCACGCCCGTCGGCGTGTCGGGCGGCTCAGAGCGGCGCTCGGCGTACCGTCGCCAGCAGCCCCGCGGCGCCGACGAACAGGCTGGCGAAGGTACGGTTCACCAGCTTCTGCTGGCGCGGCGAACGCAGTACGCGTAGCACGCGCGCAGCCAGTCCGGTGTAGCCGGCCATGACGATCAGGTCGACGACGATCATGGTGCCGCCCATGATCAGGTACTGCGCCAGCAGCGGCTGGTGCGGGTCGATGAACTGCGGCAGCACCGCGAGCATGAAGATCACCGCCTTGGGATTGCTGGCGTTGACCAGGAAACCACGCAGCACCAGGGTCAACGGTCGCCCCAAAGGCCGTTCGCCATCGGTGCTCAAGGCCTGTGGCGGCGCCTGCCACTGGCGCACCGCCAGGTACACCAGGTAGGCCACGCCGAACCACTTGATCAGGCTGAAAGCCAGTGCCGAGGTCGCCAGCAACGCACCGACGCCGGCGGCGACGATGGCGATCTGCAGGGCCAGGCCGATCTGCAGGCCCAGCGCGTTCCAGTAGCCTCGCGCAAAGCCGTACTGCAACCCGCAGGACATCGAGGCGATGGCTCCGGCGCCCGGCGACAGGCTGATGGCCCAGCAGGCGAGAAAGAAGGCGAACCAGGTACTGACGAGCATTGCACACCTCGGAAAGCGAACGCGGCTGGCGGCGGGAACGAAAAAGCCAGTGTGCACCAAGGCGGAGCAGCCGCACAGGTTTTCCGACCACGCGCCTCGCCCAACCTTTGCGGGCGCAACCTGGCGGACAGAAAAAACCCGGCAGATGCCGGGCTTTCCCGAGGATACGCGCTCAGCCATGTTGGGCGGACCACCGCGATGCGGCTATTCGCCCTGGCCCCGAACGCTCTCAGTCCGGCGAACCCTTGCGCAGCTTCACCGGCTCTTCGCCGCGCTTGCGCGCCATGGCCCCGCGCAAGCGGATGTTCAGCGCCTCCACCGCCAGGGAGAAGGCCATGGCGAAGTAGACGTAGCCTTTCGGCACGTGCACTTCGAAGGACTCGGCCACCAACACGGTTCCGACCACGATGAGGAACGACAGGGCGAGCAT
>NZ_KV813438.1:0-3854 GCF_001813645.1 Pseudomonas sp. HMSC063H08 | reverse complement strand
ATGAGGAACGACAGGGCGAGCATCTTCAGCGATGGGTGTTTCTCGATGAAGTCGCTGATGGTGCCTGCCGCCAGCATCATCACGCCGACCGAGATGACGATCGCCGCGACCATCACCGGCACGTTCTGCACCAGACCGACGGCGGTGATCACCGAGTCCAGGGAGAAGATGATGTCGATGATCGCGATCTGGACGATGATGCCCATGAAGCCGTGGGCCTTGCCGCCGCTCTTCTGCTCTTCTTCCGCGCCTTCCAGGCTGTGGTAGATCTCCATGGTGCTCTTGAACAGCAGGAACAGGCCGCCGAAGAAGAGGATCAGGTCACGCCCGGAGATGCCCTGGCCGAACAGGTGGAACAGGTCGGTGGTCAGGCGCATGACCCAGGTGATCGAGAGCAACAGCAGGATCCGCGTGCCCATGGCCAGGGCCAGGCCGAAGAAGCGCGCCTTCGGTTGCTGGGCCGGCGGCAGGCGCCCGACCAGGATCGAGATGAAGATGATGTTGTCGATGCCGAGGACGATTTCCAGGGCGGTCAGGGTCAGGAACGCGACCCAGATTTCAGGACTGGCGAGCCATTCCATAGATGGTTATTTCCCGTTTTTTGTTGGAGTTGAAAAACCTGGCCCACGCCAGCGACGCACGGCTTTCTGGAAGAACAGGCTGTTGGGAACCTGCAGCAGCGGGCCCGGCGAGCCATCCTCGAGGGTTTCTTCCAGTGTCGTATACAAGAGATTGATGGCAACCACGCGTCCGGTGACGCCCGGTTTGTCGGCGCTATCGATCAGCTCCACGCGGTCGCCGATGCGGAACGGTCCGACGGTGAAGATCAGCAACGCACAGAACAGGTTGGAGAGCACGCTCCAGATGGCGAAGAAGGCTACCGCCGCCACCGCGGCGAAACCGGTCAGCGCGGTCCACAGCACTTCGGCGGACACGCCCAGGCGCTCCAGCACCATGATCAGTGCGCTGACCATGATCAGCCAGCGCAGGCCGCCACGCAGCGGCAGGAGCAGCTCCGGCGGCACCGGATAACGCTCGCCGATACGGGTCACCGTGCGTCGGACCAGGCGCTGGAGCAGCCAGGCGACCAGCAGGATGAGCAGGATCTGCAGCGCCACCACCAGCGGCCCGCTCCAGGTCTGCGTCAACATCTGCAGGTTATCCATCACTCACTGGCCTCCAGTTCTTTCTGCAAGGCTTCGAGGGTTTCCAGGGCCTCCAGCCAACGTTCCTCCAGCTCGCCTTCGCGAACCTTCAGGCTCGATTGTTCGGACAGCAACTCGCGCAATTCGTCCTTTCGCGATACGTCGTACAGGGCGCTGTCGCCCAGCCGCGCCTCGATAGCGGCTAGCTTTTCGTGCAGGCCGCCGAGTTCGCGCTCCAGCTTGTCGGCCTCGCGCTTGTGCGGCGCCAGCTGCTGGCGCAGCGCGGCCGCTGCCTGGCGCTGGGCGCGCTTGTCGGTGCGTTCGGTCGGCGCACCCGGCGCGGTCTCGGCCTGCGGCGCCTTGCGCGCGCGATAGTCGACCAGCCAGCGGGCGTAATCGTCGAGATCGCCATCGAACGGCACCACGCGCCCATCGGCGACCAGGAGGAATTCGTCGGTGGTGCTTTTGAGCAGGTGCCGGTCGTGGGAAACCACCAGGACCGCCCCGGAAAACTCCTGTAGAGCCATGGTCAAGGCCAGGCGCATTTCCAGGTCGAGGTGGTTGGTCGGCTCGTCGAGCAGCAGCAGGTTGGGCTTCTGCCAGGCGATCAGCGCCAGGGCCAGGCGCGCTTTCTCGCCACCGGAGAAGTTCAATACCGGCTCGTCCACCCGAACGCCGCGGAAGTCGAAGCCGCCGAGGAAGTCCTTGAGGGTCTGTTCGCGCTCGCCGGGGGCGATACGCTGCAGATGCAGCAACGGGCTGGCCTGTGGGTCCAGCGAATCGAGCTGGTGCTGGGCGAAGTATCCGATGGCCAGGTTCTCGCCGCGCAGCAGGCGGCCGCCCAATTCGGGCAGGTCCCCGGCCAGGGTCTTGATCAGGGTCGACTTGCCGGCACCGTTGGGACCGAGCAGGCCGATCCGCGCACCGGGCACCAGTTGCAGCTTGACCTTCTCCAGCACCGCCTTGTCGCCATAGCCGAGACGGCCTTCGCCGAGATCCAGCAACGGCCGGGAGATCTTGTCCGACTCGCGGAAACTGAAATTGAACGGCGAATCGACATGTGCCGGCGCCAGTTCCTCGAGACGCTCCAGCGCCTTGATCCGGCTCTGCGCCTGGCGCGCCTTGGTGGCCTTGGCCTTGAAGCGGGCGATGAAGCTTTCCATGTGCGCACGCTGCGCCTGCTGTTTCTCGTAGGCCTGCTGTTGCTGAGCCAGCCGCTCGGCGCGGGTCCGCTCGAAAGCGGAATAGCCGCCGCGATAGAGGGTCAGCTTGCGGTTTTCCAGATGCACCACATGGTCCACCACCGCATCGAGGAAGTCGCGGTCGTGGGAGATCAGCACCAGAGTGCCGGGATAACCCTTGAGCCACTCTTCCAGCCAGAGGATGGCGTCCAGGTCGAGGTGGTTGGTCGGCTCGTCGAGCAACAGCAGGTCGGACGGGCACATCAGCGCCTGCGCCAGGTTCAGGCGCATCCTCCAACCGCCGGAGAAATCACCGACCCGGCGCTCCATCTGCTCGCTGCTGAAGCCGAGTCCGGCCAGCAGCTTGCGCGCCCGCGCATCGGCGGTGTAACCGTCGGCGTTGTCCAGTTCGGTATGCAGGCGCGCCAGGGCAGAACCGTCGTGCGCCGCTTCGGCGGCGGCCAGTGCCGCCTGGATCTCGCGCAGGCGACTGTCGCCGTCGAGCACGTAATCCACCGCCAGGCGATCCAGGGTATCGACCTCCTGGCGCATGTGCGCGATGCGCCAGTCGGCGGGCAACAGGCAGTCGCCGGCATCCTGGCCGAGCTGGCCGCGCAACAGCGCGAACAAGCTGGACTTGCCAGCGCCATTGGCCCCGATGAGACCGGCTTTCTGGCCGGCGTGCAGGGTCAGTTCAGCAGCTTCCAGGAGGCGCTGCGGCCCGCGCTGTAGCGTAAGATTGAGGAGTCGGATCATGGCGGCGGAGTTTATCAGTTTCGCCCTTGCGGAGCGTGAGGCTGTATGACTGGAAATGTCTGGAAATTCGCGGTGGACGTCTATGCCCAGCCGGGCGTGGAAACGGCTTGCCTCGCGCTTCAGGAGCAAGGTGCGGACGTCTGCCTGTTGCTGGTCGCCGCCTGGCTTGGAAGGCGCGGTGTGAGCTGCTCGAAAGAACGCGCCCAGATCCTGGAGAACGCCGCGCGCCCCTGGCGCGAAACGGTCATCGAACCCCTGCGCAGATTGCGTTGCGCCTGGCGCGAAGCGGCAACCCACGATGCCTGCCTGGCCGAACTCCGCGAGGAAATGAAGGCCCAGGAACTACGAGCGGAACGGGAACACCTGCAACGCCTGGCCGACCTGGCCACAGCCTGGCTGGAGGGCCAGGAGGCGAATCGTAATGCGGATGCCTGGCTGCAAGCCTGCAGCCGGGACATCTGCACGGAAGCAGAGCGCCGGGCTTTGCTGGTGCTTGGCTCGGCGGCTTTGCAGACAGCGCCTTAGGAGGCGCTGGTCGGGGCGGCGCCGTTGCTGCCCGCGGCAGGCGTTGCCGAAGCAGCGCTGGAGGCGGCTGCCGGGGCGCTGGGAGTCGCCGCAGGCTTCGCAGCAGGAGCGGTGGCGGGCTTGGCTGCGGCAGGTTTCGCGGCTACGGGTTTCGCCGCAGGCTTGGCCACCGGTTTCGCCGCAGGCTTCGCAGCCGGCTTGGCTGCAGGCTTCGCGGCCGCCGGTTTCGCCACAGGCTTCGCCGCCG
>NZ_KV813437.1:0-463 GCF_001813645.1 Pseudomonas sp. HMSC063H08 | reverse complement strand
CCCGACGCCTGGTTGACCTTGAGCTGCCGCCGGCCGCCTCCGAGCAAGCAGCTACCGACCAGTGATTTCGCACGATTTGGGGAGGGATCGACATGTCGAAGTCGTTGATCAATGAAGCGGTCCTGACGCAGGTGCTCAACCACCTGCGCAACGGCCAGCTCAGGCGTTGTGCCGAGATGGGGCTGCGGCCGGAGATTCTGGCTCAGCTCCAACAGCCTGCCGTCATGAGCATTCTGACCAATACCCCGGTTTCCTGGGTAGACGTCAGAGTGAACATCGACGTCATGGAGAAAATCCTGGCTACAGCCGAGCGCAGCGCGCAGGAAGACCTGCAGATCGAACGCGCACTGAAGCTGGGAGCCACCACAACGATGATCCAGAGCTTTTTCGGTCTGTCGCCGGAGGACACCGCCACCAAGCGCTTGATCCTGGAGATCCACCCGCGCCGCGGTCGCTGGCGGCA
>NZ_KV813436.1:523-1914 GCF_001813645.1 Pseudomonas sp. HMSC063H08 | reverse complement strand
GAGATCCACCCGCGCCGCGGTCGCTGGCGGCAGCTCGATGAACAGATCGAGCGCCAGATATGGTTCCGCTGGGAGCACCTGATGCAGGAAAATCAGGTCCGCCTTGAGGACAGCATGGAGTTGCTGGACATCGCGATGATCCTCACAGAGGAAATCAACGCCGGAATCGAACAAGACAGTCCAGAATTCATCAGCCTCGCCATTGTTTGGTCTCTCATCCAGAGCTGGTTGAAAGACGGGCTCTATCCGTCTGGCAAGTCGAGCCAGAGCCAGGCGGGCCTGCAAAAGTCCCAATCCACTCTTTACCTCGCTAGCGTCAGCTCACACCTGCCCCACTCTGCCCCATCCGCAACAACGCAGGTGAACGCTGAGACAGAACGTCAACAACTACTGAACCTGGTTCAGTCGGAAGGCGACACAGCACCATGAGGCTGTCGCGCTTTCCCATCTCGACACTGCTGGACTCGGCCTCGGGGCATCTCGAGGCCCATTTGTATAAGAAGCGGCTTGCTGCCGAAAGCGGCGAACCGCTGGCTCAACAATATTCCGGCATCATTTTCAGCGGCAATCCTCATGAAACCGTTCCACGGCGCCTCCTCCTGGATAAGCGTCTCACTCCGCTGGAGCGGAACTGCTGGCAAGTTTTCCGCTTGCTCATCAACGACGACGGACTGACCGCGTTCCCGACATACGAGCAACTGCGCCCCTATCTCGGCATGCAGCCGGGCAAGATCGCCTCGCGCGAAACCATCGCCAAGGCACTCACGGTCCTTCGTCTGACCCGCTGGCTCAGCCTCGGCCGACGCCTGCGCAACGACCTCAACGGACAAGTACAGGGCAACGTCTACATCCTTCACGACGAGCCTGTCTCTCCAGCCGAAGCCTTGGAGTTGGACACCGACTACATGCAGTTGCTGAGCCAGTCCACCGGCCACAGCAACCGAGCCATACGCGAAATCGGCCAGATCACCTGGCGGGAGTTCAGGGATGACCCGGACGTTGGTCGCCGCCTCCCAACCCATCTGGAGAAGCTCGAGGGACGCTTGAACCACCAGCAATGGGCTATCGATAGTCAGCTCGAAGCGGATCCAGCGGTAGAGTTCGGCATCCGAACTCGGCCCGATCTACCTCACTCAACCCCGAGTTCGGATGCCGAACTCAGTGAAATCAGCGGCAAGCAATGCGCTTTACCGCTGAGTTCGGATGCCGAACCCAGACAGAATCCGCCGAGTACGCCCTTGGTTCGGATGCCGAACTCATATAGTACGTATACATACAAACAAGATTCTGTATGTAAAAAACCAGTACAACCGCGAGCACGCGAGGAAGCACATCCGAACTGGCAGGATCTCCTGAACGCACTGGAGGCCGAGCAACGGATCCAAGCCGTA
>NZ_KV813436.1:0-423 GCF_001813645.1 Pseudomonas sp. HMSC063H08 | reverse complement strand
CTCATGACGCTCATCCAGCGTGCAGTCCAGGGAAAGTTCAACGCTTCTTGGGCTCCGGAAGAACCGGCTGAACGAACCATCCCAGTAGCGGAACGCCCCAGTCGTGCTCCGGCACCATCAAGCCCCACGACGCCTGAACAGCACCAGGTTCAAATGCGGGGTGATACCCGGACAGGGAGCGAGGTCCTCAGCCGGCTCAAGGACCTCATTCGGCCCAGACACGGATCGAGCGTGCCATCCGAGCGGGGTGATAAGCCATGAGAAAGTCTCGGTCGGGCGTCGTGTTTTTTTAGTGTTGCGGCCCGCAACACTCCACCAAGGATCAACCACGGCGCCGCCGGCGGACTGGGTGTTGCCACTAGCAACACTTCGCTAAGAATCAACCATGGCGCCGCCAGCGAACTGGGTGTTGCCACTGGCAAC
>NZ_KV813435.1:0-1547 GCF_001813645.1 Pseudomonas sp. HMSC063H08 | reverse complement strand
AGAGCGTGGAGATCGCCAACCGTGCCGGCGAAAGCCTGAGCAGCGTGACCCGGCGGATCGGCGAGATCGACGGGATGAACCAATCGGTGGCCACCGCCACCGAGGAGCAGACCGCGGTGGTCGATTCGCTGAACATGGACATCACCGAGATCAACACCCTCAACCAGGAAGGCGTGGAGAACCTCCAGGCCACCCTGCGCGCCTGCGGCGAGCTGGAAACCCAGGCCGGGCGCCTGCGCCAACTGGTGGACAGCTTCAAGATCTGAGCCCTGCCTGTCGTAGCCGAACCGGCCGGATAACCGCGAAGCGTTTATCCGGCCTACCGATGAAGAGCGCCCGCGGGCGCTTTTTTCGTTCTCCAGGTCGCATTCGGTGAAACCATTCATCCATTGCGCTAAAGCTTCCGGGCTTGCCGCCGACAGACACGGCAAGCCTTGCAGTTGCGATCCAACTGGGGCTGTTCACGACAGCGCGCCCGCGCCTCCCGGATGCAAGAAACCATGATCAAAAGTCTCAAGTTCAGTCACAAGATCCTGCTCGCCGCCGCGCTGGTGGTGATCGCGACCTTCTCCCTCTTCACCCTCTACAACGACTCCCTGCAGCGCACCTCGATCCGCGAGGACCTGGAGGACTACCTGCACGAAATGGGCGAGATCACCGCCAGCAACGTGCAGAACTGGCTGAGCGGGCGCATCCTGCTGATCGAGAACCTGGCCCAGACCCTGGCCCGCGACCACAGCCCGGAGACCACCCAGGCCCTGCTGGAACAGCCGCTGCTGGGCTCGACCTTCCTCTTCACCTACCTGGGGCAGACCGACGGCACCTACACCGCGCGCCCCACCAGCGACCTGCCGGCCGACTACGACCCGCGTCGCCGCCCCTGGTACAACGCCGCCACCAGCGCCGGCCAGACCACCCTCACCGAACCCTACATGGAGCCGGCCATCCACGAGCTGGTACTGACCATCGCCAGCCCGGCGCGCCAGGGCGGCCAGCCGTTCGGCGTGGTCGGCGGCGACCTCAGCCTGCAGACGGTGGTGAAGATCATCAACTCGCTGGACTTCGGCGGCATGGGCTACGCCTTCCTGGTCAGCGGCGACGGCAAGATCCTCGTCCATCCGGACAAGGACCAGGTCATGAAGAGCCTCAGCGACGTCTACCCACGCAACACGCCGAAGATCGGCAGCGGCTTCAGCGAGGCCGAGCTGCACGGCAACACTCGGATCCTCAGTTTCTCTCCGGTCAAGGGCCTGTCCGGCCTGGACTGGTACATCGGCATCTCGGTGGACAAGGACAAGGCCTATGCCATGCTCACCAAGCTGCGTACCTCGGCGATCGTCGCCGCGCTGATCGCGGTGGTCGCCATCGTCCTCCTCCTCGGCATGCTGATCCGCGTACTGATGCAACCGCTCACCGACATGGGCCGCGCCATGCAGGACATCGCCCAGGGCGAAGGCGACCTGACCAAGCGCCTGAAAGTCACCAGCAACGATGAATTCGGTACGCTGGCCATTTCCTTCAACCGCTTCGTCGAGCGTATCCACGAA
>NZ_KV813434.1:0-323 GCF_001813645.1 Pseudomonas sp. HMSC063H08 | reverse complement strand
CCAGCAAGCGGGTCATGCAGGCGCAGGGCAGCGGCCTGACCAACAAATATGCCGAGGGCTATCCGGGCAAGCGCTACTACGGCGGCTGCGAACACGTCGACAAGGTCGAGCGGCTGGCCATCGACCGCGCCAGGCAGCTGTTCGGCGCCGACTACGCCAACGTCCAGCCGCATTCCGGTTCCTCGGCCAACGCCGCGGTGTACCTGGCGCTGCTCAACGCCGGCGACACCATCCTCGGCATGAGCCTGGCCCACGGCGGCCATCTCACCCACGGCGCCAAGGTGTCCTCCTCCGGCAAGCTGTACAACGCCGTGCAGTACGGC
>NZ_KV813433.1:0-1228 GCF_001813645.1 Pseudomonas sp. HMSC063H08 | reverse complement strand
TGGGGCGGCAAGCGCACCGAGCTGCTGGAGAAGGGCTACGACTTCAAGCTGGAGTACGTCGGCGAGGCGGCGGCCAACCTCGACGGCGGCTATGACGACGACAAGACCGGACGCTACACCGACCAGTTCGCTCTGGGCGTGCACATGGACCTGGAGAAGATCCTCGGCTGGAAGGCCACCGAGTTCCAGTTCACCGTCACCGAGCGCAACGGCAAGAACCTTTCCAACGACCGCATCGGCGACCCGCGTGCCGGGCACATCAGCTCGGTGCAGGAGGTATGGGGCCGCGGGCAGACCTGGCGGCTGACCCAGCTGTGGCTCAAGCAGCAGTACTTCGACGGCGCGCTGGACGTGAAATTCGGCCGTTTCGGCGAGGGCGAGGACTTCAACAGCTTCCCCTGCGATTTCCAGAACCTGGCCTTCTGCGGCTCGCAGGTGGGCAACTGGGCGGGGAGCATCTGGTACAACTGGCCGGTCAGCCAGTGGGCGTTGCGGGTGAAGTACAACTTCGCGCCGGACTGGTACGTGCAGGTCGGCGCCTACGAGCAGAACCCGTCGAACCTGGAGACCGGCAACGGCTTCAAGATGAGCGGCAGCGGGACCAAGGGCGCGCTGCTGCCGGTGGAGCTGATCTGGCAGCCGAAGGTCGGCGCCGAGCAACTGCCGGGCGAGTACCGGCTGGGTTACTACTACAGCACGGCGAAGGCCGATGACGTCTACGACGACGTCGACGGCCAGCCGCAGGGGCTGACCGGCAACGACTTCAAGTCGCGCGGCAGCAAGCATGGCTGGTGGGTGGTGGCGCAGCAGCAGGTCACTTCGCACAACGGCGATGCTTCGCGCGGGTTGAGCCTGTTCGCCAACCTGACGGTCCACGACAAGGCGACCAACGTGGTGGACAACTACCAGCAGCTTGGAGTGGTCTACAAGGGTCCGTTCGATGCGCGGCCGAAGGACGACATCGGCCTGGGCATCGCACGCATCCATGTCAACGACGATGTGAAGAAGCGCCAGCGCCTGGTGAACCAGGTGAACGGCATCGACGACTACGACAACCCGCTGTACCAGCCGCTGCAGGACACCGAGTACAACGCCGAGCTGTACTACGGGGTGCATGTGACCGACTGGCTGACGGTGCGGCCGAACCTGCAATACATCAAGCAGCCGGGCGGGGTCGACGAGGTCGACAACGCGCTGGTGGCGGGGATCAAGATCCAGACGGTGTTCT
>NZ_KV813432.1:4118-5728 GCF_001813645.1 Pseudomonas sp. HMSC063H08 | reverse complement strand
CGTGGCGATCTCGACAACCGTGGCGGCCAGGTCGTCGGTCTGAACGAACTGCAGGTCCAGGCTGCCGCACTGGACAATCGCAGTGCCGGTCTCCTTTCCAGCAAGGGAGACATGGACATCGAGGTCGCTCGTCTGGACAACAGTGCGGGCGGCAAGCTGGTCAGCGAGCGCCGTACGCTCTTGAAGGCGGATCGGCTCGATAATCGCAGCGGTCGCATTGTCGCCGGCCAGGATCTCGACTTGAGCTCTCGGTTGATCGACAACCGAGCGGGCGATATCTCCAGCACGTCGAGGGTGGTGGCGAGCGCTCGCGAACAGTTGGACAACCGCGGTGGCAAGATCGTCGGTGACAGTGGTCTGGGCATCACCGCGCCACGCGTGCTCAACCAGGACAAGGGAGTACTCGCCAGCCGCGATGGGCTGCGCCTGAGTGCTACGGAGTTGTTCAACGGCGCGGGGGGCCTGCTGTCCAGCCAGAAGGGTATCGACGTCTCCCTGGCCGGTGCGTTCGATAACCAGGCCGGCAGCCTGGACAGCCGGGGCTTCCTGACGGTGAAGTCAGCCTGGCTCGACAACCAGGGCGGTACGCTATCCAGCGCAGGGGCATTGGCAGTGACCAGCCAGGGCACCCTGAACAATCAGGGCGGCAGACTGGCGAGCGACGCTGGACTTAGCTTGAGCAGCGCCAGCCTCGACAACAGCCAGGCCGGTGCGATCAGTGGCAAGGGGGCCGTGGAGATTCGTACCGGCAACCTGAACAACAGCCGGAAAGCCAGTATCGGCAGCGATGCGGGACTCACCCTGGTCGCCGCTCGGGTAGACAACAGCCAGGCGGGCCGGATCGCCGCCAAGGGTGTGATCGATGCGGATCTCCAAGGGCTGGACCAGCATGACAGGGGCAACCTGGTCAGCGATACCGGCATCACGCTCGATCTGAACAAGGGAAGCCTGGTCAATCGCGCTCAAGGCCTGATCGCCACGCCTGGCACCTTGCTCCTGCGCCAACTCGGCGTGGTGGACAACAGCGGTGGGGAAATCTCCAGCGACCGCGCGTTCACTCTTGCCACCTCCGCGTTGAACAACCAGGGGGGACGCCTGCTCAGCGGCGGAGCCCTGACCTTGCGTATCGCGCAGGCCCTGGACAACAGCCTCGAGGGGATTGTCTCCGGCGCCGGAGGTCTGGATATCCAGGCATTCGTCCTGGACAACCGTAGTGGCTCCATCGGCAGCAAGGGCGCCATCGATATCGGTGTGGCCCGCCTGGAAAACGACGCTGGCACACTGATCGCCGAACGCGGCCTGAAGCTGGTAGCCGATGAGGCGAACAGTTCCAAGGGGCGTATCGCCGCCAATGGTAGCCTGCATGCCAAGGTTGGCACGCTGAGCCAGAAGGGAGGAGAACTGACCAGTCAGGACTCGCTGACTCTCGACCTGGGCATCCTAAACAATAACGCTGGCCGTATCGCTGGCAACCAGGGCGTGGACATCACGGCCCGGCAGGTGGACAACAGCGTCGGCGAGATTGCCAGCCAGGGCGTGGCGACGCTGAACCTCACTGAGCAACTGGACAACCGTGGCGGCAAGATCGTCGGTGACAGTGGTCTGGGCAT
>NZ_KV813432.1:0-4018 GCF_001813645.1 Pseudomonas sp. HMSC063H08 | reverse complement strand
ACAACCGTAGTGGCTCCATCGGCAGCAAGGGCACCATCGATATCGGTGTGACCCGCCTGGAAAACGACGCTGGCACGCTGATCGCCGAACGCGGCCTGAAGCTGGCGGCCGATGAGGCGAACAATTCCAAGGGGCGTATCGTCGCCAAGGATGATCTGCGTGCCAAACTCGGTGCGCTGGTGCAGAACGGGGGAGAGCTGACGACTCAGGGCGCGCTGGCCCTCGACGCCGACAAAGTCGACAACGGCGCTGGTCGCATCGCCGGCAACCGAGGTGTGGTCATCGATGCCCGGCAGGTGGACAACCGTGCCGGCGAGATTGCCAGCCAGGGCGTGGCGACGCTGAATCTCAATGAGCAACTGGACAACCGTGGCGGCAAAGTCGTTGCTGACAGTGGTCTGGGCATCACCGCGCCACGCGTGCTCAACCAGGACAAGGGAGTAATCGCCAGCCGCGATGGGCTGCGCCTGAGTGGTACCGAATTGTTCAATGGCAATGCCGGACTGCTCAGCAGTCAGAGACATATAGAGGTCACTCTGGACGGCGTGCTGGACAATCAGGGCAAGGGCGCGCTGCTCAGCGACGGTACCCTGACGGTGAGCGCCGGGCGCATACACAACCAGGACGCCACGCTGTCCAGCGCCGGTGCGCTGAGACTGAGCAGCCAGGAGGCGGTGGACAACCGTGGCGGCAAGTTGGTGACGGACTCCAGCCTGCGCCTGACCAGCGCCAGCCTGGATAACAGCCGATCAGGGATCATCAGTGCCAACGCTGCGGCGGAGATCCATACCGGGGTTCTGAACAACAGCCAGAAAGGCAATCTTGGCAGCAATGACGGGCTCGGCCTGTTTGCTACTGAGGTGGATAACAGCCAGGAAGGTCGGATCACTGCCAAAGGCATGATCGACGCAAATATCAAGGGACTCGATCAGCAGGGCAAAGGGCGGCTGGTCAGTAATGCCGGCATCATACTCGACCTGAACGAGGGAACCCTGGCCAATGGCGCTCAGGGCCTGATCGCCACGCCTGGAACCTTGCTCCTGCGCCAACTCGGCATGGTGGACAACAGCGGCGGGGAAATTTCCAGCGACCGAGCCTTCACACTCACCACCTCCGCGCTGACCAACCAGGGTGGCCGCCTGCGCAGCGGCGGTGTACTGACGTTGCGCATCGCCCAGGCTCTGGACAACAGCCTCGAAGGTGTTCTCTCCGGCACCGGAGGCCTGGATATCCGGGCGCTTGCCCTGGACAACCGCAGTGGCTCCATCGGCAGCAAGGGCGCCGTCGATATCGACGTGTCCCGTTTGGAAAACGATGACGGCGACCTGCTTAGCGAAGGTCGTCTGAAACTGACTGCCGAGCGAGCGAACAGTGTCAGGGGACGGATCGCGGCCAGGGGTGACCTGCACGCCAGCGTGACAGCCTTTAACCAGGCGGGTGGCGAATTGAGCAGCGAGGGTGCGCTGATGCTCGAGGCCGATAGCCTCGACAACCGCAGCGGCGGTCTGGTCAGTGCTGATGGCAACCTGACCGTTTCCGCCCGGAGGATCGACAACCGTGCGGGCGAAATCGCCAGCCCGGGCCAGGTGACACTGGACGTCGCCGAGCAGTTGGACAACCGAGGCGGCAAGGCCATCGGCGATAGCGGACTTCGCCTCGCCGCGCCACGGGTACTCAACCAGGACGGCGGGGTACTCGCCAGTCGTGATGGGCTGCGCCTGAATGGCGCCGAACTGTTCAATGGCAACGGCGGCCTGCTCAGCAGCCAGCAAAGCATCGACGTCATTCTGGACGGCGTATTGGGCAATCAGGCGGGCAGCTTGAGCAGCCAGGGACGCCTGAGCGTGAAGAGCGGTCGGCTGGACAACCAGGGCGGTGCAGTCTCCAGCGCCGGGACCTTGTCGCTTTCCAGCCAGGGTGCGTTGAACAACCAGGGGGGCAGGGTGGTCACCGACGCCGGTGCCGTCCTGCGCAGCGCCAGCCTCGACAACAGCCAGGGCGGCATCGTCAGCGCCAAGGGGGCCGCGGAGATCCGTACTGGCAGCCTCAACAATAGCCAGAAGGGCGGCATAGGCAGCGGTGCCGGGCTCGCGCTGGTCGCGGACCTGGTGGACAACAGCCAGAACGGCCGGATCACTGCCAAGGGTGCGATCGATGCCAACCTGAAGGGGCTGGATCAGCAGGGCAGCGGCAGGCTGGTCAGCGATACGGCCATCGCGCTCGATCTGCGCGGGGGAGAACTGGTCAACCGTGCTCAGGGCCTGATCGCCACGCCTGGAGCCTTGCTGCTGCGGCAACTGGGTGTCGTGGACAACAGTGGCGGTGGCGAGATCTCCAGCGATCGAAGCTTTACCCTCGCCGCGACCGCGCTGAGCAACCGGGGTGGCCGCGTGATCAGCGGCGACTCCCTGACCCTGCGCATCGCCCAGGCACTGGACAACAGCCTCCAAGGCGTTCTTTCCGCAAGCGGAGGGCTGGATGTCGCTGCACTCGTCTTCGACAACCATAGCGGCATCGTTGGTAGCAAGGGCGATACACGCATCGGGGTGAACCGCCTGGAGAACGAGGCAGGCCGCGTGGTCAGCGAAGGCGCCCTGGATCTGACCGCCAAGCAGGTGAGCAGCGCCAAGGGGCGCATTGCCGCGAAGGGCGATCTGCAGGTCACGGTTGGCACCCTGGAGCAGCAGGGTGGAGAACTGGCCAGTCAGGGGACGCTGACTCTCGACGCCGATAGCCTGGATAACCGCAATGGCGGCCTGGTGAGCGCCGATGGCGGGGTCACCGCCGAGGCACGCCAGATCGATAACCGCGGTGGGGAAATATCCAGCGTGGCCAAGGTGGCTCTGGCTGTCCGGGAACAACTGGACAACCGGGGGGGCAAGGTGATCGGCGACAGTGAGCTGAGCCTAACCGTGCAGCGCCTGCTGAACCAGGCCAAGGGTGTGCTCGCCAGTCGCGATGGATTGCACCTGGACGGCGCTGAACTGCTCAATGGCGATGGCGGCCTGCTCAGCAGCCAACGCCTGGTGGATGTAACGCTCAGTGGTGCATTGGACAACCAGGGGAGCGGTGCACTGGTCAGCGAAGGGTCGCTGACAGTGAAGGCCGACCAGGTCAATAACCAGGCGGGGACTTTCTCCAGTGCGGGTAGCCTGCTCGTTACCAGCCGGGGCGAGTTGAACAACCAGGGTGGCAGGTTGGTGACCGATGCTGGAGCCACCCTGAACAGCACTGGCTTCGACAACAGCCGTGCGGGCCTGGTCAGTGCGAAAGGGGCTGTGGCCATTCGTACCGGAGCCCTGAACAACAGTCAGAAGGGATCCATTGGCGGCAATACGGGCGTCACTCTGGTCGCCGGGTTGGTCGACAACGGCCGGGAAGGACGGATCAGCACCAAGGGTACGCTCGACGCCAACCTGAAAGGGTTGCTTCAGCAGGGGGGAGGCTCGCTGGTCGGCGAGCGCGGTGTCACCCTCGACCTCAACGGTGGCACCCTGGACAACCACGACCTCGGTCTGGTTTCAACGCCTGGCGCGCTCCTGCTGCGCCAACTCGGCATGGTGGACAACAGCGTCGGCGGAGAGATATCCAGCGACCGTGCTTTTACCCTCGCCGCCAACACACTGAACAATCAGGGCGGGCGGCTGATCAGCAGCGAAGCTTTGACCCTGCGCATCGCCAAGACACTGGACAACAGTCTCAAGGGGCAGGTCCTGGCGACCGACGGACTGGCCATCGAGTCTCAGGTCTTGGACAACCGTGCGGGAACCATCGGCAGCAAGGGTGATGCCCGTATCAGCGTAACCAGCCTGGACAACGCCGAACAAGGCAGCCTGGTGAGTGAAGGCCGCCTGGAGCTTGTAGCCGACCAGGTGAGCAACGGCAACCAAGGCCGTATCGCCGCCAGAGGCGTGCTGGAGGCGGCGGTCGGTACGCTGCTCCAGCAAGGCGGCGAACTGGTCAGCCAGGGGAGCCTGGACCTTCGCGCCGACACGCTCGACAACAGCCAGTCCGGGCT
>NZ_KV813431.1:0-315 GCF_001813645.1 Pseudomonas sp. HMSC063H08 | reverse complement strand
TGGCCTGGTTCGATTCCGTCGAGCGCTTCAACGCCGGGCGCTCGGCCGCCAACTTCCGCGAGAACCGCAACTACCCGCGCCTCATCCTGCTTCGCTATGAGCGGATCTATCTGCAGTGGGGCGACGGCGTGTGCGGAGAGAGGTACTCCCTGTGAGACTGTCCTCCAGCATCACCTTGGCTCTGAACGTTACCTACCTCGACCTGGCGGTGATCCAGCGACTGTTCGCAGGCAGTCGCGACTTCCTACCGGCACCTGAGCTGTATTGCTCGCCAGTACCGCGCGAGCGGCATGGTAAGTCCGGTGTGGCTCGGGC
>NZ_KV813430.1:58333-89631 GCF_001813645.1 Pseudomonas sp. HMSC063H08 | reverse complement strand
TAGGGCGAATAGCGCCCCGGCGCTATCCGCCAGCGCACCGGTACCTCGTCCTACCCGAGCGCTCCGTGCGCCCAGCGCCGGTAGAGTCCGCGCGCCGCGGCGTCGAGCAGGTAGCCGAGCAGGCCGATCAGCAGCACCATCGCCATCAGCTCGGAGTACGCCAGGCGATCGCGGGTGTCGAGGATGTAGTAGCCGAGCCCGGCGCTGACGCCGAGCATCTCGCAGGGCACCAAGACGATCCAGAGGATGCCGATGGCCAGGCGCACGCCGGTCAGCACATGGCCGAGGATGCCCGGCAGGATCACCCGGCGCAGGGTTTCCCAGGGCGTGGCGGCGAGGCTGCGGCTCAGTTGCAGCCAGCGCGGGTCGAGCTGGCGCACGCCGGCGGCGGTATTCAGCAGGATCGGCCAGAGCGCGGCGAAGGCCAGCAGGAAATAGATCGGCTGGTCGCCCACGCCCATCAGCATCACCGCGATGGGCATCCACGACAGCGGCGAGATCATCCGCAGGAACTGAAACGCCGGAGTGGTCGCCGCTTCCAGGTTGCGCGAGGCGCCCACCAGCAGCCCCAGCGGCACTCCCACCAGCAGCGCCAGGAACAAGCCCAGCAGGACCCGTTTCAGGCTCACCAGCACATGCTCGTAGAGTTCGCGGCGTTCCAGCAGTTCACCCAGGCTGAGCAACGTCGCCTGCGGCGAGAAGCGTGCCGAAAGGCCGTCGGCGGCGCCGAACAGGGCCACGCCGAGCCACCACAGGGCGAACAGCGCCAGCAGCCCGGCAACGCCCAGCGCGCCCTGGCGCAGGGTCTGCCTCACGGGCTGATCTCCTCGCTGCGCTGGAAGCCCTCGGCGAGGCCGAACGCCTGCAACCCGCCGACCTCTGCCAGGGCCTGGCGGACGAAGCGGTCGTCCACCAGGTCACTGGCCACCTGGCGCGGATCGAGGCTGGCGAGGAAGGCATTATTGCCTTCGATCAGGGTGTCCTTCAGCCGCCGCACCAGTTCCTCGGTATAGCTCGGATAGGGATAGGGCTGGAAGTCGATGCGCCGCTCCTGCCAGTCGGCGTGGCGGATCGCGCCGCTGGCGAGATAGGCCTGCTGCTCCTCGGCGCCCGGCGCCAGCACCCGGCCGAGGACCTCCGGCGCGTGCGGCGTGTAGCGGTTGGCTCCGGCCTTGGACAGCAACTGTGCGGCCTCGGCGCGGTGCTCGCGAGTCCATAGCTGGGCCTTGACGATGGCGTTGACCACCTTTTGCGACCACTGCGGCCGCCGCTCCAGGTCGTGTTCGTGCATGAACACCACGCAGCAGGCGTGGTTGCGCCAGACATCGCCGGTGAAGCGCTGTACCCGGCCGACCTTGAGGTTCTCCGCCAGGGCATTGAACGGCTCGGCGACGATGTAGCCGTGGATGCGCTTGCTGGCCAGCGCCGGCGGCATGTCCGAAGGCGGCAGCACCACCAGGTTGACCTCGTCGCCGGCCAGCGCCGCGCCCACCGCACGGCTCACCGCGCGCAGGCCGTTGTCGCGCAGCAGTTGCTGCAACACCACGTTGTGGATCGAGTACCAGAACGGGATCGCCACGCTCTTGCCGCCGAGCTGGCGCACGTCGGCGATCTCCGGAGCCACCGTGAGCCCCGAGCCGCCGACGTGGTTCCAGGCCACCACCTTGGCCGGCACCTTGCTGCCGTAGCGGGCCCAGACGGTCATCGGCGACAGCAGGTGGATGACGTTGACCTGGCCGGAGATGAACGCCTCGATCACCTGCGCCCAGCTACGCAACAGCACCGGCCGTTCGGCCTGGATGCCCTCGGCCTCGAACAGGCCGTTGGCATGGGCCACCAGCAAGGGCGTGGCGTCGGTGATCGGCAGGTAGCCGATGCGCACCGGCGCGTCGGGTTCGGCGGCGGCACGCGCCTGCAGGCTGCTCAGCAGCGGCAACGCGCCGGCAGCGCTGAGCAGCGCGGCGAGCTTGAGGATGTCACGTCGGGAATGGGTCGGGTCGTCCAGGCACATGGGAGGCCTCCGGCTGAGCGATGGGATGGGCATGGGTGCGGCTCGCCCGCCGTAGGGTTTTCAGGATCTCGATGCGCAACGCGCCCAGTTCCTCGACCAGCTCCGCGCGTGGCTGCGGCAGGTCGATGCGCCACTCGCCGAGGGTCCGCGCCGGGCTGTCACCCAGTAGCAGGATGCGTTCGGAGAGCAGCAGGGCCTCGTCGATATCGTGGGTGATCAGGACCACGGCGGTGCCGCGCTCGTGGATCGCCCGCAGCAGCAGCTGCTGCATGTCGGCGCGGGTCACTTCGTCCAGCGCGCCGAAAGGTTCGTCGAGCAGCAGCACCTTCGGCTGCCGCGCCAGGCAGCGGGCCAGCGCGGTGCGCTGGGCCATGCCGCCGGAGAGTTGCGCCGGGTAGCGGGCACGGGCGTGCTCCAGGCCGACCGCGGCGATCGCCTGGTCGACGCGGGCCTGGCGGGTGGCCGCGTCGAGGTGCGGCTGGCGGGCGAAATCGAGGCCGAAGGCGACGTTCTTCTCCAGGTTCAGCCAAGGCAACAGGCTGGGGTCCTGGAACGCCACCGCGACGCCCGGATGCGGGCCGCGCAGGGGCTCGCCGAGTACCCGCACGCTGCCGGCGGCCGGCTCCTGCAGGCCAGCCAGCACGCGCAGCAGGCTGGACTTGCCGACCCCGCTGGGACCGAGGATCGAGACCACCTCGCCGGCGCCCAGGCGCAGGTCGAAGTCGCCGAGCACCGCCTGCCAGCCGGCACCGCGCGGATAGCCGAGGGCGATCCCGCGAGCGTCGAGGAGCGCCTCGCTCATGCCTTGGCCTCGGCCTGGCGTTGCAGTTCGGCGCGCAGTTGCACCAGGCTCGGCGTAACGATCGGGACGAACGCCGACTCGCGCCAGCGGCGGGCGAAACCGGCGCCGTGCTCGCTCAGGTAGGCCTTGCCGCCGCTGGCCTGCAACTCCAGTTGCACGGCATTGGCGGCGGCTTCGGCGAGCCCGATGCGGATGCGGAACAGGCGTGCCGGCTGGCTGGCGAACTCGCCGCTGGCCAGTCCGGCGTGCAGCGCCGCCACGTGCCCGTCGAGGGTTTCGCGCTGTGCCGCCAGCTCGCCATCCAGCAGCGAACGGCAGCCGCCCAGGTGCCGCTGCACTTCGTCCAGCGCGCGGCGCGCCAGGCCGATGGCCATGCCGCATTGCAGGCCGAGGAAGGCCGGGCGCACCCGTGGCAGGAACTGCCGGGCGTCGTCGTGCAACAGCCAGTCGCGCCCGACCGCCACCGCGCGCAGGTCGAGGGCGGCGGTGTTGCTGCATTGCAGGCCGAGCAGGCGCAGGTCCGCCGAGCGCTGCACGCCGGCGAGTCCTTCGGGAATCGCCAGGACGAAGGGACTGCCGCCCTCCCCGCGTTCGATCGCCGCCGCCACCACGAAATCGCCGCTGCGCAGGTTGGTCACCCACGGCAGGCGACCGTCCAGGCGCCAGCCGGCCTCCTCCGCGTGCGCCACCACCTGCAGCGCCTCGATCCCGGAAAGGAACTTCATCGCGTTGGACAGCCCGGTGGCGCCGGCCAGGCGGCCGGCCAGCAGGTCGCCGAGCAGGCGTTGGCGCAGTTCCTGGTTGGGACTCTGCAACAGGTACTCGATGAAGGCGCGCTGGCCCCAGAAGACGAACGCCGCGGTCAGCGAGCGCGCCGCCACCGCGGCCACCCGCTCCACCGCGTCGGCGAGCGTGCCGCCGGCGCCGCCGAGGCGTTCCTCCACCGCCACGCCGAGCACGCCGGCGGCGGCCAGGCGCGGCAGCAGCGCGGCGGGATCGGCGTCGCCGCGGTCGAGGGCGTCGGCCTGGCGGTCGAGCCAGTCGCTCAGGGTCGGGTCAAGCATGGTCGTCACTCCTTGCGCCGGCGCGGCACGCCGCCCGGCAAGCGCAGGCTCAGGCCTGCGGGTTGGTCCAGCGATATTGCTCCAGCTCGGCATTGAGCGGCGTGCGGGCGAACACGTTGGCGAAGTTGCAGAGCGTCGCCAGGCTCACCCCGAGGATCACTTCCAGGGCCTGGGCCTGGTCGAAACCAGCGGCGCGGAAGGCTTCGAACTGTTCGTCGGTGACCGCGCCGCGGCTGGCGATCACCGCGCGGGTGAAGTCGGCCAGGGCTTCGTAGCGGGCATCGGGCAGTTCGCCGCGGGCGCGCAGGGCCTCGATCACCGGCTCCGGCAGGCGCGCCTTGTTGCGCGCCACCGCGGTGTGCCCGGCAACGCAGAAGTCGCAGCCATGGGTGGTGGCCGCCACCAGTTGCACCACTTCCCGCTCGGGCAGGCCGAGGCTGGCCTTGGCGTTCAGCCCGGACACGGTGAGGTAGGTTTCCAGGGCGGCCGGCGCATTGGCCAGCACGCCGAGCAGATTCGGGATATAACCCGAGTTGTTCAGCGCGGTCTGGAGGAACGGACGCGCCGCCTCGGGGGCGTTTTCCAGGGTGAGCACGGGAACGCGTGACATGCTTTCGACTCCGGTGGTTGAGGTGTCGAAGAAGTCTCTTGGTAATAAGAAATCCATTCAATATTCTAAAGTCGCTATCACTTGCTCTTGAGTCTTTCCCTTAGATGAATTCGTCCAACCCGCTTGTCGATTGGTTATTAGACAGCCTCGAAGTCGACACCAGCCTGTTCCATGTCGGTCGCTACTGCGGCGGCTGGCATGCCTCCACCCACGGCCTGGCGCGTGCCAGCTTCCACCTGGTGGTGCAGGGACACTGCTGGGCGCACGTCGCCGGAAGCGCCCGGGGCTGGCGACTGGACAGCGGCGACGCGCTGTTCTTCCTGCGCGACGTCGAGTTCCGCCTGTCCAGCGAGGCCACCGCCGAGGCCGCGCGCTGCCAGCCGCGCGGCGAAATGCAGGCGCTGGAGTGGAACGCGGCGGACGGTGCCGGCCTGGTCTGCGGGTTCTTCCACTTCCATTCGGGATTGTCCGGGCTGATCGTCGACGCCCTGCCCGACTGGCTGATCCTGCGCGCCGGCGATCCGGCGCTGGACGCGGCGCGACGCCTGTTCGCCCTGATCGTCGACGAGTGCCGCCGCCAGCCGGCGCCGTCGCCGGTGCTGCTGGAACGCCTCAGCCACCTGCTGTTCCTCTACGTGTTGCGCCAGCAGGTGCTCGACAACCCGACCCTCGGCGGCCTGGTGGCACTGGCCCGCCAGCCGCAGTTCGCCGGCCTGCTGGAAGCGCTGATCGAGGCACCCGAACAGCCCTGGAGCCTGGAACAGATGGCCGAACGCACCGGACTCTCGCGCTCGGCCTTCTTCAAGCGCTTCAACGAACTCAGCGGTCAGTCGCCGGGACAGGTCCTGCTGGCCCTGCGCATGCACCGCGCCTGCGCCCTGCTGCGCGCCGACGCCAGCGTCGCCGAGGTCGCGGCGGCGGTCGGCTACCAGTCCACCGCCGCCTTCACCCGTGCCTTCCACAAGGCCACCGGACAGCAACCGGGGGCCTATCGCAAGGCCAGCCGCTGATCAGCGGAGGCCGATCGGCACCGAGCAGGCCAACGGCGCTGAAGCGGGGTCGAAGAGCGCGCGCCTCGTCAAGCGCCCGGTCCGCAACGGCAACCCGGAACACGCCACGCCCCGGCCTTGGGGTGGATGGCGGCGGACAGCGCCACGGCCGCTGCCCGCCCCTGCACAGCCCCGCCGCTTCGGGCTAGGATGTGCCTTCGTTCCCCCGGTCGGCCCGCGCCCATGCCCAGAGCCAGCAAAGTCACCGATCCGTCCTACGAGCTGATGGACGACCACGAAGGCCATTCGCTGATCTACCGCCAGCACGGCTTCCCCAGCCCGCTGGTGCGCTGGCACTTCCACAAGGAATACGAACTGCACCTGATCGTCGCCAGCTCCGGCAAGGTATTCATCGGCGACTACATCGGCAACTTCGCCCCCGACACCCTGTTCCTCACCGGCCCCAACCTGCCGCACAACTGGATCAGCCAGGTCGAGCCCGACGAGGTGGTGGCCCGGCGCGACATGCTGGTGAACTTCACCGACGAGGTGCTGGAGGACGGCAGCGGCGTATTCTCCGAGCTGAACCGCCTGGCCCCGCTGCTGGCGCGGGCGCGCTACGGCATCGAGTTCCGCGACCCGGCGCTGATCGGCGAAAGCCGGCGACTGTTGCAACGCATCGCCGACAGCGGCGGCATGACCCGCCTGGGATACTTTTTTATCCTCATGGAACAGCTCGCCGAATGCGAGGACTACCAGTTGCTCTCCACCGTCACGTCCTCGCAACTGGCCGACGAGCACAACGTCGAACGGATCAACCGGGCGGTGGACTACATCTTCCAGCACTACGCCCAGGACCTCACCCAGGAGCAGGTCGCCGCCCACCTGGGCATGACCCCCACCTACTTCTCGCGCTTCTTCAAGCAGGCCGCCGGGCGCGGCTTCGTCGAGTTCGTCAACCGCCTGCGCATCAGCAAGTCCTGCGAGCTGCTGGCCCGCAGCGAGCTGCCGGTGACCGAGGTGTGCTTCGAGTCGGGCTTCAGCAACCTGTCCAATTTCAACCGGCGCTTCCAGCAGCTCAAGGGCATGACGCCCACCGGCTACCGGCGCCTGGTGACCCAGCGGCTGACCGAGCAGAACCTGCTCTGAGCCTCCAGCGCCCCACCCCGGCGGTGCAAAAAAGTATCGGTCGAAGTGCAGTCGAGGCTTTGTCGGTTGCGTGACGCGCCTGTGTAATCGGCAGCGAGCGACACAAAAACAATAATGTCTTCCGCGCCGCCCGCCGGCCCGGAAGAGGAGTTCACCGATGAACGACTCGATCAAGGCCTGCCTGGCCGCCGCCTGCCTCGCCCTGCCGCTGCTGGCCCAGGGCGCCGAGACCCTGACCATCGCCACGGTCAACAACAACGACATGATCCGCATGCAACGCCTGTCCAAGGTGTTCGAGGAAAGCCACCCGGACATCGCGCTGAAATGGGTGGTGCTCGAAGAGAACGTCCTGCGCCAGCGCCTGACCACCGACATCGCCACCCAGGGCGGACAGTTCGACCTGCTCACCATCGGCATGTACGAAGCCGCGCTGTGGGGCGCCAAGGGCTGGCTGGAGCCGATGAGCGGGCTGCCCGCCGACTACGCCCTGGACGACCTGTTGCCCTCGGTGCGCGACGGTCTCTCCGTCAAGGGCACGCTGTACGCCCTGCCGTTCTACGCCGAAGCCTCGATCACCTACTACCGCAAGGACCTGTTCCAGCAGGCCGGGCTGCGGATGCCCGAGCAACCGACCTGGACCCAGCTCGGCGAGTTCGCCGCCAGGCTCAACCGCCCGGACCAGGGCCAGTACGGCATCTGCCTGCGCGGCAAGGCCGGCTGGGGCGAGAACATGGCGTTGATCGGCACCCTGGCCAACGCCTTCGGCGCACGCTGGTTCGACGAGCGATGGCAGCCCGAATTCAGCGGCGGCGAATGGAAGAAGGCTCTCGACTTCTATGTCTCCACCCTCAAGCGGTACGGCCCGCCCGGCGCCTCCAGCAACGGTTTCAACGAGAACCTGGCGCTGTTCAACAGCGGCAAGTGCGCGATCTGGGTGGACGCCAGCGTCGCCGGTTCGTTCGTCACCGACAAGAGCCAGAGCAAGGTCGCCGACGCCACCGGCTTCGCCTTCGCCCCCCGGGAAGTCACCGACAAGGGCGCCTCCTGGCTGTATTCCTGGGCCCTGGCGATTCCCGCCAGCTCGCGCGCCAAGGACGCGGCGAAGGCCTTCGCCACCTGGGCCACCTCGCAGGCGTACGGCAAGCTGGTGGCGGACAGGGAAGGCGTGGCCAACGTGCCGCCCGGCACCCGCGCCTCGACCTACAGCGAGGCCTACCTGGCCGCCGCGCCGTTCGCGCGGGTCACCCTGGAATCGCTGAAGCGCGTCGATCCCAACCATCCGACGCTGAAGCCGGTGCCCTACGTCGGCATCCAGTTGGTCACCATCCCCGAGTTCCAGGCCATCGGCACCCAGGTCGGCAAGCTGTTCTCCGCCGCCCTCACCGGGCAGATGAGCAGCGACCAGGCGCTCGCCGCCGCGCAGCAGAGCACCGCCCGCGAGATGAAGCGCGCCGGCTATCCGAAGTAGTCCGCCGCCGGGCGCAGCCGCGCCCGGCGCGGCGCTGCTCGAGCGCTTGCCCTTGAAGATCCAGACGGAGTCGCCATGAACACCTCGGCCCTCGATACCCCGCTCCCGGCCCGTCCCGCCCACCGTCGCCTCCAGCGCCGCCGGCGCGGACCCGGCTGGCTCCTGGTCAGCCCCTCGGTGGCGCTGCTGCTGTTGTGGATGATCGTGCCCCTGGGCATGACCCTGTATTTCTCGCTGATCCGCTACAACCTGCTGTATCCCGGCGAGAATGCCTTCGTCGGCCTGGAGAACTTCACCTTCTTCGTCACCGACGCCGGCTTCCTGCCCGGCGCGCTGAACACCCTGCTGCTGGTGGGCAGCGTGCTGGCGATCAGCGTGGCGTTCGGCGTGCTCATCGCCGCGCTGCTGGAGGCCGGCGAGTTCTTCGGTCGCGGCGCGGTGCGGGTGTTGCTGATCTCGCCGTTCTTCATCATGCCGACGGTGAGCGCGCTGCTCTGGAAGAACCTGATCTTCCACCCGGTCTCGGGCATCCTCGCCGCCGTCTGGCGCCTGTTCGGCGCCGAGCCGGTGGATTGGCTGGCGCACTATCCGCTGCTGTCGATCATCCTCATCGTCTCCTGGCAATGGCTGCCCTTCGCCATCCTCATCCTGATGACCGCCATGCAGTCCCTCGACCAGGAGCAGAAGGAGGCCGCCCGCCTCGACGGCGCCGGTCCACTGGCGATCTTCTGGCACCTGACCCTGCCGCACCTGGCGCGGCCCATCGCGGTGGTGCTGATGATCGAGACGATCTTCCTGCTCTCGGTGTTCGCCGAGATCTTCACCACCACCAGCGGCGGCCCCGGCTACGAATCGACCAACCTCGCCTACCTGATCTACAACCAGGCGCTGCTGCAGTTCGATGTCGGCATGGCCTCGGCCGGGGGCCTGATCGCGGTGCTGATCGCCAATATCGCCGCCATCGTGCTGGTGCGGATGATCGGCAAGAACCTTACCGAGCGCAGCTGAGGAACCCGCCATGCTGACACTCAAGCAATCCCGCCGCCTGCGCAACGCCCTGCTCGGCCTGCTCTGCTGGGGCATCGCCCTGCTGCTGTTCTTCCCGATCTTCTGGATGCTGCTGACCAGCTTCAAGAGCGAGATCGACGCCTTCGCCACGCCGCCGCAGTTCATCTTCCAGCCGACCCTGGAGAACTACCTGCACATCAACGAGCGCAGCGACTACTTCGCCTATGCCTGGAACTCGCTGCTGATCTCCTCCTCGGCGACCCTCCTGTGCATGCTCGTCGCGGTGCCGGCGGCCTACTCCATGGCCTTCTTCGAGACCCGCCGCACCAGGCGCACGCTGCTCTGGATGCTGTCGACCAAGATGCTTCCGCCGGTCGGCGTACTGATGCCGATCTACCTGCTGGCCAAGCAGTTCGGCCTGCTCGATTCGCGGCTGGCGCTGATCATCGTCTACACCCTGATCAACCTGCCGATCGTGGTCTGGATGGTGTACACCTACTTCAAGGACATCCCCGTGGACATCCTCGAAGCAGCGCGCCTGGACGGCGCCGGCACCTGGCAGGAGATCGTCCGCGTACTGCTGCCGATCGCCCGCGGCGGGCTCGCCTCGACCCTGCTGCTGTCGCTGATCCTGTGCTGGAACGAGGCCTTCTGGTCGCTCAACCTGACCTCCTCGGCCGCCGCCCCGCTGACCGCCTTGGTCGCCTCCTATTCCAGCCCCGAAGGACTGTTCTGGGCCAAGCTCTCGGCCGTCTCCACCCTCGCCTGCGCGCCGATCCTGGTCTTCGGCTGGATCAGCCAGAAGCAGCTGGTACGCGGCCTTTCCTTCGGCGCCGTGAAATGAAGCGCATCCCCATCCTTTCGTCCACGGAGGTATTCCGCCATGGCTGATCTCAAGATCCGCAACCTGCAGAAAGGCTTCGACGGCCAGGCCATCATCAAGGGCATCGACCTCGACGTCCGCGACCGCGAGTTCGTGGTCTTCGTCGGCCCCTCCGGCTGCGGCAAGTCGACCCTGCTGCGCCTGATCGCCGGCCTCGAAGAGGCCAGCGGCGGCAGCATCGCCCTCGACGGCACGGACATCACCGACACCCCGCCGGCGAAGCGCGACCTGGCGATGGTCTTCCAGACCTACGCGCTGTACCCGCACATGACGGTGCGCAGGAACCTCTCCTTCGCCCTCGACCTGGCCGGCGTCGACAAGCGCGAGGTCGCCGCCAAGGTCGACGCCGCCGCACGCATCCTCGAACTGCAAGCGCTGCTGGAGCGCAAGCCGCGCCAGCTCTCCGGCGGCCAGCGGCAGCGGGTGGCGATCGGCCGGGCGATCGTGCGCAACCCGAAGATATTCCTCTTCGACGAACCGCTGTCCAACCTCGACGCCGCCCTGCGCGTGCAGATGCGCCTGGAACTGGCGCGGCTGCACCAGGAACTGGCGGCGACCATGATCTACGTGACCCACGACCAGGTCGAGGCGATGACCCTGGCGGACAAGGTCGTGGTGCTCAACGGCGGGCGCGTCGAGCAGGTCGGCTCGCCGCTGGAGCTTTACCACCATCCGGCCAACCTGTTCGTCGCCGGCTTCCTCGGCACGCCGAAGATGGGCTTCCTGCGCGGCCATCTGAGCCGCAACCAGGGCGAGCGCTGCGAGGTCGCCCTCGAATGCGGCGCGCGCGTCGGCCTGCCGCTATGCGCCGGCGAGCTGGCCACCGGCAGCCCGGTGACCCTCGGCATCCGCCCGGAACACCTGAACATCGCCCGCCCGGGCCATGCCTTCCAGGGCCTGCTGCGGGTCGCCGCCGACGTCAGCGAGCGCCTGGGCAGCGACAGCTTCTGCCATGTCCGCGCCGACTCGGGGGAAATGCTCACCCTGCGCGTGCGCGGCGATTTCGCACCGGACTACGGCGCCCCCCTGGAGCTGGGCTTCGATCCGGCGCACTGCCATCTGTTCGACAGCAACGGCCAGGCCCTCGACAAACGACTGCAACAGGCGGCCTGAAGCCGCCAGCGGGAACCCACCGATGAAACTCAACCGGCAGCACCTCCCCCTGCTGGCGACCGCTGTCGCCCGCCCGTCCTACGACCCCGCGCAACTGCGCCAGGGCATCGTCCACATCGGCGTCGGCGGCTTCCACCGCGCGCACCAGGCGGCCTACACCGACGCCCTGATGAACCGCGGCGAAGCCCTCGACTGGGCGATCTGCGGCGCCGGCCTGCGCAGCGACGACCGCGCCATGCGCGACGCCCTGGCCGCCCAGGACTACCTCTACACCCTCTACGAGCTGGGCGACCAGCCGGACACCGAGGTCCGCGTGATCGGCGCCATCAGCGGCATGCTGCTCGCCGAGGACGGCGCCGAGGCGCTGCTGGAAAAGCTTGCCGAGCCGGCCATCCGCATCGTCTCGCTGACCATCACCGAAGGCGGCTACTGCATCGACGACGGCAGCGGCGAGTTCCTCGCCGAGTTGCCGCTGGTGCGCCACGACCTGGCCAACCCGCGGACCCCGCGCGGGGTCTTCGGCTTTCTCTGCGAGGCTCTGCGGCGGCGCCGCGACACAGGCGTGCCGGCGTTCACCGTGATGTCCTGCGACAACCTCCCGCACAACGGCGAGGTGGCGCGCAAGGCGCTGCTGGCCTTCGCCGAACGGCTCGACCCGGGGCTGGCGCGCTGGATCGCGACGCACGTCAGCTTTCCCAACGCCATGGTCGACCGCATCACCCCGATGACCAGCCCCGCCCACCGCCGCCAACTGGCCCAACGGCACGGCGTGGAAGACGCCTGGCCGGTGGTCTGCGAACCCTTCGTGCAATGGGTGCTGGAAGATCGTTTCAGCGCCGGGCGTCCGGCCTGGGAAAAGGTCGGCGTGCAGTTCACCGACGACGTCACGCCCTACGAGGAGATGAAGATCGGCCTGCTCAACGGCAGCCACCTGGCGCTCACCTACCTGGGCTTCCTGCGCGGCTACCGCTTCGTCCACGAGACCCTCGGCGACCCGCTGCTGCGCCGCTACGTGCGGGCCTTCATGGACCGCGACGTGGCCCCACTGCTGGCGCCGGTACCGGGGATCGACCTGGAGCGCTACAAGGACAGCCTGGTCGAGCGCTTCGCCAACCGCGCCATCGCCGACCAACTGGAACGGGTCTGCTCGGACGGCTCGTCGAAGTTTCCCAAGTTCATCGTCCCCACCGCCAATCGGCTGATCGCCGCCGGCCGGCCGCTGGAACGGGTGGCCCTGGTGGTGGCGGCCTGGGCGCTGTACCTGGGCGGGGTCGACGAGCATGGCGAGCACTACCCGATTCCCGATCCGCGCGCCGCCGAATGCCAGGCGCTGGTTGCCGAACGCCACGGCCTGGGCCGGCGCCTGCTCGGCGTGGAGACCGTGTTCGGCCCGGCGATCCCGGCCTCGGCGGCCTTCGTCGAGGCCTTCGAGCGCCTCTACGACAGCCTGCGCCGACACGGCGTCAGCGAAACCCTGCGCCAGGTACTCGGCGAATGACTCCGGAGGGCCGCATGCACGGATTGTTCCTCGGCATCGATTGCGGCACCCAAGGCAGCAAGGCGCTGCTGCTCGACGCCGGCAGCGGCTGCACGCTGGGCCTGGGCAGCGCCGCGCAGCGCCCGCCGGAAGGCCGCGACGGACGCCGCGAGCAGGACCCGGCGGACTGGCTGGAAGCCATGGCCAGCGCGGTACGCATGGCCCTGGAAGAAGCCGCGGTGGACGGCCGCGAGGTCCGCGCCCTGGCGGTTTCCGCCCAGCAGCATGGGCTGCTCCTGCTCGACGCCGAGGGCCGGGCGCTGCGCCCGGCCAAGCTCTGGTGCGACACCGAGAGCGCGGCGGAGAACCGCGAGCTGCTGGAAGCCCTCGGCGGCCCGGCCGGCTCGCTGGAACGCCTGGGGCTGGTGCTCGCGCCGGGCTACACGCTGTCCAAGCTGCTCTGGAGCAGGCGCCGCTTTCCCGAGCTGTTCGCCCGCGTCGCGCACATCCTCCTGCCCCACGACTACCTCAACCACTGGCTCACCGGCCGCGTCTGCAGCGAAGCGGGCGACGCCTCCGGTAGCGGCTACTTCGACGTGCGCCGGCGCACCTGGGCCAGCGACGTGCTGGAGCTGGTCGAGCCGGGCGGACGCCTGGCGGCGGCGCTGCCGGAGCTGATCGAGCCCGGCGCCTGCATCGGCAACCTGCGCCCCGAAGCGGCCGCCGCCCTCGGCCTGGCTCCCCACACGCGGGTCGCCGGCGGCGGCGGCGACAACATGCTCGCCGCCATCGGCACCGGCAACATCCGCCCCGGCCTGCTCACCGCCAGCCTGGGCACCTCCGGCACCCTGAGCGCCTATGCCGAGCGGCCGCTGGTCAGTCCGCACGGCGAGCTGGCGACCTTCTGCGCCTCGTCCGGCGGTTGGCTGCCGCTGGCCTGCACGATGAACCTCACCGGTGCCTGCGGCCTGGTACAGGACCTGCTGCACCTCGACCTCGACGAATTCTCCCGGCTGGCCGCCCAGGCGCCGGTCGGCGCCGAGGGTCTGCTGATGCTGCCGTTCTTCGACGGCGAGCGGGTTCCGGCGCTACCGTACGCCAGCGCCAGCCTGCATGGCATGACCGCGGCCAACCTGAGCCGCGCCAATCTTTGCCGGGCGGTGCTCGAAGGCACCGCCTTCGGCCTGCGCTACGGCCTCGACCTGCTGCGCGCCAGCGGCCTGCCGGGCGAGGAAATCCGCCTGGTCGGCGGCGCGGCGAAGAGCCCGCTGTGGCGGCGGACGCTCGCCGACCTGCTCGGCCTGCCGCTGGTCTGTCCACGGCAGACCGAGGCCGCCGCCCTTGGCGCGGCGCTCCAGGCGGCCTGGAGCCTGGGCCGCGAAAGCGGCGCCGGTGAAAGCCTGGAAGCCCTGTGCCGGCGCTGCGTGGCGCTCGACGAGGCGACCCGCACCCAGCCCCAGGCGCGACGACAGGCAGCCTACGAACAGGCCTACCGGCGTTACCTGGAGCACCTGCCTCCGCGATAATGGCCGGTTTTCCTTCCTCTTCTGGCGTTTTGGAGATCTGCATGTACCTGGTGTGTGGCGAGGCCCTTTTCGATGTCTTCAGCCTGGAAAGCGCTGCGCGCAGCAACGAGCTGGGCTTCACCGCGATCGCCGGCGGCTCGCCGTTCAACGTCGCCGTCGGCCTGCGCCGGCTGGGCGTGGAGGTGGCGCTGTTCGGCGGGCTGTCCAGCGACTACCTGGGCGCGCCGCTGCGCCGGGTGCTCGAAGAAGAAGGCGTGGACTGCGGCTTCCTGGTGCCCAGCGACGCCCCGACCACCCTGGCGATGGTCGGCCTCGACGCCAGCGGCTCGGCGCAATACCAGTTCCGCGGCGAGGGCTGCGCCGACCGCCAGGTGCGCCTGGAACACCTGCCGACGCTGGATGGGCGGATACGCGGGCTGCACGTCGGCTCCTACACCCTGGTGGTGACGCCGGTGGCCGACACCCTGCTGGCGCTGGTCCGGCGCGAGAGCGGCCGGCGCCTGGTCAGCCTGGATCCCAACGTGCGCCTCGACCCGCAGCCGGACATCGACCTCTGGCGGCGCCGGGTCGAGGCCTTCGCCAGTCATGCGCACCTGATCAAGGCCAGCGAGGAAGACCTGGCCCTGCTCTACCCCGACCGCGATCCCGGCGAGGTGGCCCGCGGCTGGCTGAACCCGCGCTGCCGGCTGGTCTTCGTCACCCACGGCGGCGCCGGCGCCAGCGTGCACTGCACCCACGGCAGCTGGAGTCGCCCGGCGGATACCGCCCTGGCGCTGCGCGATACGGTCGGCGCCGGCGATACCTTCCAGGCGGCGACCCTCGCCTACCTCCGCCGCCTCGACGCCGACAGCCCGGCCGGGCTAGCCGCGCTGTCGCGGGAAGCGATCGACGCGATGCTCGCCTTCGCCATCCGCGCGGCGGCGGTCACCTGCTCGCGGGTGGGGCCGGACCTGCCGTTCGCCCACGAGCTTTGAGGCCGGTCAGGCCGAGGGCTGCCGCCCGGTCTAGCGCCCCGGCCGCGCCAGCCACTCCCGGCCCTTGAGCATGGCGTTCCAGTACACCCAGGGCAGTACGTGGCGCTTGAGCAGCCAGGCGAAGCGGCTGGCCGCGGTGGGCTCCAGCGGGAAGGTCGGCAGCAGCTTGCCGGCGTAGCCGAACTCCGCCAGCACCACCCGGCCGCGCTCGACGGTCAGCGGGCAACCGCCGTAACCGTCGTAGCGCAGCGGCAGGCCACGGCCGCTGCGCAGGCCGAGAAGGTTCTCGGCCACCACCACGATCTGCTTGCGCGCCGCCGCCGCGGTCTTCGCGTTGGCGGTGCCGCAGACATCGCCGAGGGCGAAGATCTCGCCATGGCGGACATGTTGCAGGGTCGCCGGGTCGACTTCGCACCAGCCGGCCGCGTCGCCCAGGCCGCTGGCGGCGACGAAGGTCGGCGGCAGCTGCGGCGGCACCACGTGCAGCAGGTCGAAGTCCTTTTCCGCCAGATTGGTGTTGCCGTCGGCGTCCTTCACCTCGAACCAGGCCTTGCGCGCCGCGCCGTCGACCTTCACCAGGTTGGAATTGAACGCCAGCTCGGCCGAATACTTGCGCACGTATTCCATCAGCGGCGGAACGAAATCGGCGACGCCGAACAACGCCGCGCCGGCCAGGTCGAACTCGACCTCGATGTCTTGCAGCACGCCCTCCCGCAGCCAGTGGTCGCAGGACAGGTACATGGCTTTCTGCGGCGCCCCGGCGCACTTGATCGGCATCGCCGGCTGGGTGAACAGCGCCTTGCCGCCACGCAGGCCGCGCACCAGCTCCCAGGTGTAGGGCGCCAGGTCGTAGCGGTAGTTGGAGGTGACGCCGTTGCGCCCGAGGGTCTCCTCCAGGCCCTCGATGCGCTCCCAGGCCAGGCGCAGGCCGGGGCAGACGATCAGGTTGCGGTATTCCAGGCTGCCGCCACTCTCCAGCAGTAGCCGGCGCGCCTCGGGGTCGACCCGCTCGACACGGGTGCGCAGCCACTCCACGCCGGGCGGGACCAGCCCGGCCATCGGCCGCGCGGTGTCGCCCTGGGCGTAGGCGCCGCCACCGACCAGGGTCCAGCCCGGTTGGTAGTAGTGGGTGTCCGCCGGCTCGATCAGGCTGATACGCAACCCCGGCGAACGTTTCAGCAGGCTGGCGATCACGCCGATGCCGGCCGCGCCGCCGCCGATCACGGCGATGTCGGTGGTGAGTTCTGAAGCGTTAGCGCTCTGCATGGGAGTTCCTTCGACGATCCGAGTGGGTGGGCGCGCGCCAGGCCGCCGCGCGCGAAACCCTATCACCCTAGCAGCACGGCGCCGGCGCGCGGCATCCGGCTGTAATCCGCCGGTAACTGTTGCCCTGGCAACAGCGGAGCAACAGGCAGCGCCCGCGGACCAGCAGAAACTGTTGGAGCAAACCTCCAACTCTTTGATTTTTCTATTGATTAGCAAACGGCACGGCTTGTGCAAACAGACCTGGCAGAGGCTTGGCGATCGCGCCAGCCACCTATCCGAACTGCCAGAGGTGCCCAGCGAGCATGTCGTTACCGCCTGTTTCCCCTCCCTCCTCCAGGCGTTCCACCCGCACCACCGAACCCGCGAGCCGCGCCACACCGATGCCGCTGGCGGAACCACCACGCTGCAAGGCTGAACCATGACCGACGAAACCGCACCCAAGGATCTTCGTGACCAGGCGCCCCGGCTACTCCCGGCACGCCTCATCGAGAACGACGCCCAGGCGTTGCAGGCCGCCCACGAGGTAGCCGGGCTGGCCCGTCGCGAAGCGGCGCTACGCGACCGCGAACGACGCCTGCCCTGGCAGGAACTGGAACTCTTCACCCGCCTCGGCCTGGGCGGCATCGGCATTCCCCGCGCCTATGGCGGCGCGCAGGTTTCCCACGTGACCCTGGCCGAGGTGTTCCGCGTCATCTGTGCCGCCGACCCGGCCCTCGGACAGATTCCGCAGAACCAGTTCGGCCTGCTCAGCGTGATCGACAACGTCGCCAGCCCGGCGCAGAAACGCAAGCTGTTCCGTGGCATCCTCGACGGCCGCCGGCTGGCCAACGCCGGCCCGGAACGCAATACCCGCCACACCCTGGAGCTGAAGGCGCGGGTCCGTCGCGACGGCGACGGCTACCGGGTCAGCGGCGAGAAGTTCTACTCCACCGGCGCCTTGTTCGCCCACTGGGTGGCGGTCAAGGCCATCGACGAGGAAGAGCGCGCGGTGATGCTCTTCGTCGAGCGCGGCGCTCCCGGCCTGCGCATCGTCGACGACTGGTCCGGCTTCGGCCAGCGCACCACCGCCAGCGGCACGGTACTGCTGGAGGAGGTTCCGGTAGCCGGCGACATGCTGATCCACAACGGCCTGCTGGCCGAGATCCCGAGCCTCCAGGGCGCCGTCTCGCAACTGATCCAGGCCGCCATCGACGCCGGCATCGCCCAGGCGGCGCTGGACGACGCCCAGGCGTTCGTCCGCGAACGCAGCCGGCCCTGGATCGACGCCCAGGTCGAACGCGCCAGCGATGAGCTCTACAGCATCGCCGAGGTCGGCCGCCTGCAAATCGAGCTGCACGCCGCCAACGCCCTGCTGGAGAAGGCCGGCCAGGTCCTCGACGAAGTGGCCGCGCGGCCGGTGGACGCCGAGTCGGCGGCACGCGCCTCGATCGCCGTGGCCGAGGCCAAGGTGCTGAGCACCGAGATCAGCCTGGCCGCCAGCGAGAAGCTCTTCGAGCTGGCCGGCAGCCGTGCCACGCTCGCCGAGTTCAACCTCGACCGGCACTGGCGCAACGCCCGCACCCACACCCTGCACGACCCGGTGCGCTGGAAGGTCCACGCGGTCGGCGACTACTACCTGAACGGCGCCCGTCCGGCGCGTCACTCATGGATCTGAGGAGCGCCCGATGAGCCTCGCACACGCTACGCGCGACAATCCCACGGCCGCTGCCCATCGCATCGGCAGCGACGACGAAGCCCTGGAAACGGCCCGCGAGCTGGCCGCCCTGTTCGCCCGCGAAAGCATCCAGCGCGACCGCGAGCGGCGCCTGCCGCTGGAAGAACTGGAACTGTTCTCCCGCTCCGGCCTGTGGGGCATCGCGGTGCCCCGCGAATACGGCGGGGCCGGCGTCTCGCGGGTGACCCTGGCGAAGGTGGTGGCGATCGTCAGCGCCGCCGACAGTTCCCTGGGGCAGATTCCGCAGAACCATTTCTACGCCCTCGAAGTGCTGCGGGTGAACGGCTCGCCGGCGCAGAAAGGTCGCCTGTTCGGCGCCGCCCTGGCCGGCGAGCGTTTCGGCAACGCCCTGGCCGAGATCGGCACGCGTACCGCCAGCGAGCGCCGTACCCGCCTGCGCGCCGACGGCGACGGCTACCGCCTGGACGGGCGCAAGTTCTACTGCACCGGCGCACTCTACGCGCAGCGGGTGCCGACCCTGGCGGTGGACGACGAGGGCCGCCAGCAACTGGCCTTCGTCCCGCGCGACAGCGCCGGGCTGGAAATCGTCGACGACTGGTCCGGCTTCGGTCAACGCACCACCGGCAGCGGTTCGGCGCTGTTCGACCGGGTAGCGGTGGCCGCCGAGGACGTGGTCTCGTTCCAGGACGCCTTCGAGCGCCCGACCACCGTCGGCCCGCTGGCGCAGATCCTCCACGCGGCGATCGACGCCGGGATCGCCCGCGGCGCCTTCGAGGACACCCTGCGTTTCGTCCGCGAGCGCGCCCGGCCCTGGGTCGACTCCGGCGTCGACAAGGCCAGCGACGACCCACTGACCATCCACGAGATCGGCCGCCTGGCGATCCGCCTGCACGCCGCCGAAGCGCTGCTGGAGCGTGCCGGGCGGGTGCTCGACCGGGCCACCGCCGAGCCGGACGCGGAAAGCGTGGCGGCCGCCTCGATCGCCGTCGCCGAAGCCCGCGCGCTGACCACCGAGGTCGCCCTGCTGGCCGGCAGCAAGCTGATCGAGCTTGGCGGCAGCCGCGCCTGTCTCGCCGAACTCGGTCTCGACCGCCACTGGCGCAACGCCCGCGTACACACCCTGCACGACCCGGTGCGCTGGAAGTACCACGCGGTCGGCGACTACTACCTCAACGGCCGCCTGCCGCCACGCCGCGGCACGCTCTGAACGCCGAAGGAACCGCCATGAGCAAGAAGCAGATTCTCCTAAACGCCTTCAGCATGAATTGCGTCGGCCATATCAACCACGGCCTCTGGACCCACCCGCGCGACCGCTCCAGCGACTACCGCAAACTGCGCCACTGGACCGAGCTGGCCCGGCTGCTGGAGCGCGGCCTGTTCGACGGCCTGTTCATCGCCGATATCCTCGGCGTCTACGACGTCTACCAGGGCGGCATCGAGGTGACCGCCCGCGAAGCCGTCCAGTTGCCGGTGAACGACCCACTGATGCTGGTCTCGGCCATGGCCGGGGTCACCGAGCACCTGGGTTTCGGCGTCACCGCCAACCTCACCTACGAGGCGCCCTACCCGTTCGCCCGGCGGCTCTCGACCCTCGACCACCTGAGCGACGGGCGGATCGGCTGGAACATCGTCACCGGCTACCTGGAAAGCGCGGCCAAGGCCATGGGCCAGTCCGCGCAGATCGAGCACGACCGCCGCTACGACCGCGCCGACGAGTACCTGGAGGTCCTCTACAAGCTCTGGGAGGGCAGTTGGGAAGACGACGCGGTGCTCGCCGACCGCCAGCGACGGGTCTACGCGCGGCCGGAGAAGATCCACAAGATCCGCCACCATGGCGAGTTCTACCAGGTCGAGGGCTACCACCTCGCCGAGCCCTCTCCACAGCGCACCCCGGTGCTGTTCCAGGCCGGCTCCTCGGAGCGTGGCTTGGCCTTCGCCGCGCGCCACGCCGAATGCGTGTTCGTCTCCGGACAGACCCGCGAGGCCACCCGCCAACTGGTGCAGCGCATCCGCGCGGCGGTGGTCGGCGCCGGCCGTCGGGCCGAGGACATCAGGATCTTCATGGGTATCAACGTGATCGTCGCCGCCACCGCGGCCGAGGCCCGCGACAAGCATGCCGAGTACCGCCGCTACGCCAGCCCCGAGGCCGGCCTGGCGCACTTCGCCAGCTCCAGCGGCATCGACCTGTCGCGCTACGGGCTCGACGAACCGATCCGCTACGAGAAGAACAACGCCATCGAGTCGGTGGTGAAGAACCTCACCGTGGCGCGCACCGACTCCACCGTGCGCAAGCTCCTCGATCAGTTGGCCCTGGGCGGCCGCTACGTGACCCTGGTAGGCGACCCGCGCCAGGTCGCCGACGATCTCGAAGGCTGGATCGCCGATACCGGCCTGGACGGCTTCAACCTGACCCGCACCGTGGAGCCGGAGAGCTACGCCGACTTCATCGACCTGGTGGTGCCCGAGTTGCAGGCACGCGGCAGCTACAAGACCGCCTACGCCCCCGGCACCCTGCGGGAGAAGCTCTTCGGCGGCGGCCGCGCGCGCCTGCAGGCGGAACACGCCGGCGCCGCCTTCCGCCAGCCCCCGGCCGCGCACCAGCGCCAGGCCTGACCCCACTTTCCCTTTCGTTCAGGAGCCCACCATGCTGAACACCCTGAAAACCCTGAGCCTGGCCGTCCTCCTCGGCAGCGGCCCGGTCCAGGCCGCCGACGCCCCGCTGAAGATCGGCACCACCGCCGCCTTCGCCCCGCCGCTGGAAGTCGCCGTGAGCGAAGCCGGCAAGCAGGGGTTGAAGGTCGAACTGGTCGAGTTCAGCGACTGGAACGCCCCCAACATCACCCTCGCCCAGGGCGACATCGACGCCAACTACTTCCAGCACGTGCCCTTCCTGGAAAACGCCAACCGCGAAGGCGGCTTCCGGCTGAAGCCGTTCGCGCCGGGGATCATCAACAACGTCGGGCTCTATTCGAAGCGCTACGCCAGCCTCGCAGAGTTGCCGGAAGGCGCCAGCGTGGCCATCGCCAACGACCCGATCAATGGCGGCCGCGGCCTGCAACTGCTACAGAAGGCCGGCCTGCTGAAGCTCAGGGACGGCGTCGGCTACAAGGCGACCCTCGACGATATCGTCGACAACCCGAAGGACATCCGCATCACCGAGCTGGAGGCGGTGCAACTGGCGCGCGCCCTCGACGATTTCGACCTGGCCCAGGGCTACCCGCACTACCTGCGCCTGGCCGGGACCATCGACCCGACCCGGGCGCTGCTGTTCGACGGGATCGACAACCGGGAATACGTGATCCAGTTCGTCACCCGCGGCGACTACCAGGACCGCGACGGCCGCCTGGCGCGCTTCGTCGACATCTACCAGCATTCGCCGGTGGTCCGCGCCGCGCTGGACAAGGCCCATGGCACGCTGTACCAGCCGGGCTGGGAGTGACGACCATGACCGTTCCCCCGAGCCTGCTGCCCCTCGAACCGTTCCCGACGGCGCCCGACACGCGCGCCTCCACGCCGCACATCCGTCTCCACGGCCTGGGCAAGCGCTACCCCGGCGGGGTCCAGGCCCTGCGGGAGATCGACCTGGAAATCCGCCGCGGCGAAGTGTTCGGCATCATCGGCCGCAGCGGCGCCGGCAAGTCCTCGCTGATCCGCACCCTCAATCGCCTGGAGCGTCCCAGCGAGGGGCAGGTGCTGATCGACGATGAAGACATCGGCGGCTACGACGGCCAGCGTCTGGTCGCCCTGCGCCGACGCATCGGCATGATCTTCCAGCACTTCAACCTGATGTCGGCCAAGACCGTGTGGCAGAACATCGCCCTGCCGCTGCGGGTGGCCGGGGTGCCCCGGGCACGGATCGAGGAGCGGGTCGCCGGGCTGCTGCAACTGGTCGGCCTGGAGGAAAAACGCGACGCCTACCCGGCGCAGCTCTCCGGCGGGCAGAAACAGCGCGTCGGCATCGCCCGCGCGCTGGTGCACCAGCCGCAGATCCTGCTCTGCGACGAAGCCACCTCGGCGCTGGACCCGGAGAGCACCCAGGCGATCCTCGCGCTGCTGCGCGACATCAACCGCCGGCTGGGCCTGACCATCGTCCTGATCACCCACGAGATGGCGGTCATCCGCGAGATCTGCGACCGCGTGGTGGTCCTCGAATGCGGCCGCATCGTCGAACAGGGCGAAGTCTGGGAAGTCTTCGGCGATCCGCGCCATGCCGTCACCCGAAGCCTGCTCGGCAGCCTGCGCGCCGCCCTCCCGGCCGACCTCCAGGCGCGCCTGCGCCAGGCTCCCGGCGCCGGCGATCCGGTGCTGCTCGATCTCCAGTACACCGGCGCCAGCCGACGGGTGCCGGACCTGCTAGCCATCGCCAGGGCCATCGGCCAGCGCGTCGACCTGCTCCACGGCGGCATAGAGCGGATCCAGGGCCGCGCCCTGGGGCGCCTGCTGCTACAGGTCGGCGCGCCGCCCGGCGAGCTTCCCGGCGTGCTGGCCAAGGCCGCGCTGGTGGCGGACAAGGTGGAGGTGCTCGGCCATGTCGCCCATGCTTGAACGGCTCTGGCAAGGTTTCCTCGATACGCTGCTGATGATCGGCGCGTCCTCCGCCATCGTCCTGCTGGTGGGTATCCCGCTGGCCCTGGTGCTGGTCACCACCGGGCCGGGCGGGATCTTCGAGGCGCGCCTGCTCAATCGCATCCTGGGCGGTCTGGTCAACGTGCTGCGCTCGGTACCCTTCCTGATCCTGATGGTGGCGCTGATTCCCTTTACCCGGATGATCGTCGGCACCAGCTATGGCGTCTGGGCCGCGGTGGTGCCGCTGACCATCGCCGCCACGCCGTTCTTCGCGCGGATCGCCGAGGTCAGCCTGCGCGAAGTCGACCACGGCCTGGTGGAGGCGGCCCAGGCGATGGGCTGCGAACGCCGCCACATCATCTGCAACGTACTGTTACCGGAGGCGCGACCGGGCATCGTCGGCGGCTTCACCATCACCCTGGTGACCATGATCAATTCCTCGGCCATGGCCGGCGCGATCGGTGCCGGCGGCCTGGGCGACCTGGCCTACCGCTACGGCTACCAGCGCTTCGACACCCAGGTGATGCTCACCGTGATCATCGTCCTTGTGCTGCTGGTCACGTTGATCCAGTTCGGCGGCGACCGCCTGGCCCGCCTGCTGAACAAACGCCTGTAGAATCCGCCCTCCCGGCCTGGGAGGGCTGGCGCTTTGCCGAGGGCGACAGGAACCAGCGTCGCCGCGACAGCGCATCTTTCCCCGCGCCGGACAGACCTGTATCTGTCGTCCTGCGGTCATCCGGCGACGCCAGACTGGTCGGCAATCCCGTGAAAAAGAAAGAAGGAAAGGCGCCTCATGCGGCAAAGATTCTGGCAAGGAACATTCAAGACCCTGGGCTTCCTCGGCCTGACGGCGGGGCTCGCCGCCCAGGCCGCGGAGCCGTCCGGCAAGGCCCTCAGCGCCGCCGCCGGCGTGCCCTGGCCGGCGGTCATCGCCCACCGCGGCGCCTCGTACGACGCCCCCGAGGAAACCGCCGCGGCCTACCTGCTGGCCCGCGACCTCGGCGCCGACTACCTGGAAGCCGACGTGCAGCGCAGCCGCGACGGCGTGCTGGTCGCCCTCCACGACGACACCCTGGAGCGCACCACCGACGTCGCCGAGGTCTTCCCGGGACGCGCCAAGGACCCGGTGAGCAGCTTCACTCTCGCCGAACTCAAGCGCCTGGACGCCGGCTCCTGGTTCAATCGCGCCTTCCCCGAGCGCGCCCGGCCCGGCTTCGTCGGCCTGCGCATCCTCACCCTCGACGAGATGCTCGACATCGCCGAGGGCGGCGCCAACAAGCCGGGCCTGTACCTGGAGACCAAGGTACCGGCGCAATTCCCCGGCATCGAAGACGACCTGCGCAAGCTGCTGGAACGCCGCGGCTGGCTGCAACCCCGCGAGCGCGCCGCCGCCGGGCATGTCGACGTGGCCCACGGCAATGGCCGGGTGATCCTGCAGACCTTCGAGAAGAGCAGCCTGGAACTGCTGCAAGAAAGCATGCCGCAAGTGCCGAAGATTCTCCTGCTGTGGCTCGGTGACGGCTACCTGGAAGCCCGTTCGCCAGTGACCTTCAAGGAATCCGGGGAAACCGACAAGGCGGCCTTCTACGCCAGGCAGGAAGTGAAGTCCGAAGCCGAGTTCGGCGCCTGGCTGGACTGGGCCAAGGCCCACGGCGCGCTGGGCACCGGGCCCTCGGCGACCCTCAGCGAACGCGGCGAACAGAGCTACGCCGACCTGGTGAAACCCTGGATGAACCGCATGACCCACGCGCGCGGGTTGTTCATCCATGCCTACTCGGTGGACTCGGCGGAAGACTTCAAGGCCCTAGGCGCGGCCGGCGTCGACGGTTTCTTCACCAACCGCACCTCGGAACTGCTGAAGTTCCAGGGCCGCCCGGCGGCGCAAGACATGGACGCGCTGCTGCGCCGGCACGGCTACTGAGCCTCGGCCTGGCCGGCGGATGAGCGCGGGCGGCCATCCGCAGTTCCCGCTTCGGCGGCGCGGCGCTAGCCGGCGCTGTCGCTGCCGAAGCGTGCCAGCTGCATCTCGCGCAGCCGGCTGAGGGTGCGACGGAAGGCGAAGGCCAGGTAGCCCTCGGTATAAAGTGCCTCCAACGGCACCCTGGCCTCCAGGTAGAGCGGCACCTTGCGGTCGTAGCATTCGTCCACCAGGGCGATGAAGCGCCGCACGCCGTCGTCGTGCACCGACAACTGCGGCAATTCGCGATCCCCCGCCTCCACCAGTTGCACGCCGTCCTCGGTGCCACGGGCTATGCGGCCTTCGCGCTGGCTGGCGCTCAGGCACGGCAGGTCGTCCATCAGGATCGCCCGGTAGCGGTCGCAAAGGCCGATGAAGTCCAGCGCCGACAGCGGTACCTCGCAGAGCTGCGCATAGCTGCACCAGAGCACCGACTCGCTGTGCCGGCGCACCGCCAGCGGGCGGTGCGCCAGCTCGATGGGCTGCGCGGACACCACTTCGCCGGCGCTCAGGCGCGCGAAGAGTTCGGCGAAACCGCCCGCCTGCCCCGCCTCCACCACCCAGTAGCGTTGCTCGGCCCGGCCGGGATGCAGGCGGTGGTCCTGGTCGCCATCCACCGCGACCACCGTCATGTGCCGCTGGATCGCCTCGATCGCCGGGAGGAAGCGTTCGCGGTTGAAGCCGTCGGCGTACAACTGCTCCGGCGGCTGGTTGGAAGTGGCGACCAGCACCACGCCCTCCTCGAACATGATGCGCAGCAGGCTGCCGAGCAGGATGGCGTCGCCGATATCGCTGACGAACAGCTCGTCGAAGCACAGCACCCGCACGTCCCGCGCCAACTCGCGGGCCAGGGCGCGCAACGGGTCGGCTGTACCGGTCAGTTCGAACTGGCGCTGGTGCACCCATTGCATGAAGTGGTGGAAGTGCTGGCGCCGCGCGGGCACGCGCAGGCACTGGTAGAAGTGATCCATCAGCCAGGTCTTGCCGCGTCCTACCGGTCCCCACAGGTAGACGCCCTGGATCGCGCCGTGGCGGTGCGGCTCGTGCAGGGCCTGGAAACAACGCTCCAGCGCCTCGGCTGCGCGCCGCTGCGCCTCGTCGGGAGCGAAACCGCGCTGTTCCACGGCCTGACGATAGGCGGCGAGCGGCGACATGGCCGGCAGATCGGGAGAGGTATCGGGCATCGGGCAGTTCCACCTGGCGCAGAGCGCGGAGCCAGACGCTCCGCAAAGCGCCGAGTCTACTGCGCCCGACTGGGTTTGGGCGAATGCCGCAGCGCCGGCACGGCGGATAGTCGCGGGAGGTTGGCCGAATAACCGCTTGCGCTTATCCGAGCGCCTGAAGTCAGATCGACAACCGCACCGCCCGCTCGCCATCGATCCGCTGGCCACCGCGCTTGTTCACCACCAGCTCGCCGATGGCGATCAGCCGCGTGCGCGTGACGTTGCGGCTGAGTCCCAGCAGGTTGGCGGTATGCACCTGGTTGCCATGGCAGAAACGGTACGCCGCGCGCAGCAGGGCATCCTCGACCCGCCCATGGAGGTTCTCGCCCTGCTCTTCGAACAGCCGCTGGAAAGCCTGCTGCAACAAGTGCTCGGCGGCGCCGCTCGCCGGGCCCCCGCGCGCCAGCTCCTCGCCACGCTCCAGGCGCAGGTTGGACAGGTGCAGGTCATCCGCGCGGATGAGCCCGTCGCGGCAGATCAGCAAGGTATGGTGGATGACGTTCTCCAGCTCGCGGATGTTCCCCGGCCAGGAATAGGCGCGCAACTTCTGCGCCGCCTCCGGGCTCAACTGGCTCTGGCCGTAGCCCAGGCGACGGCTGTACTCGGCGATGAAGTGGCGGGTCAGCGGCAGGATGTCGCCGGGTCGCTCGCGCAACGGCGACAGCTCCAGGCTGACGACATTGAGCCGGTAGTACAGGTCCTCGCGGAAGTGCCCGGCATTGATCGCCCGCTCCAGTTGCACGTTGGTCGCCGCCAGCACGCGCACGTCGATGGGGATGCTCTTGCGCGAACCCAGGCGCACCACCTCGCGCTCCTGCAACACACGCAGCAGCTTGACCTGGATCGGCATCGGCAGGTCGCCGATCTCGTCGAGGAACAGGGTGCCGCCGTTGGCTTCCTCGAACCAGCCGGCCTTGGCCGCCAGGGCGCCCGTAAAGGCGCCCTTCTCGTGGCCGAACAGCTCGGCTTCCACCAGTGACTCGGAGAAGGCCCCGCAGTTGACCGCCACGAACGGGCCGTTGCGCCGCGCGCTGAGGTTGTGGATATGCCGCGCCACCAGTTCCTTGCCGGTGCCGGTCTCGCCGATCACCAGCACGCTGGCCTCGCTCGGCGCCACCTGGCGCAGGTGTTCGAGCAGGGCCTGGGACTTCGGGTCCTCGAAGACCTGGGCGGTGGCGCGGATCGAGGTCGCCAGGTTCGGCGAACGTGGCAGCGTCAGCAGCCGGTCGGGAGTATGGGTAGAAGCGTTCATGAGTAGAAGGTCGGTTGCGGCGGTGACTGGTTCAGCGCCCAGTCGCCCAGCTCGCGGATCTTGTAGTCCAGCGGGTCGTGCAGGGTCTGGGTGCGCAGGTTGCGCCAGTAGCGGTCCAGGCGCAGGGCGGCGTGAGTGGAGCGGGCGCCGGTGACTTCGAACATGCGGTTGCACAGGTCGAGGCCGTTGCGCGTCGCGGCGACCTTGGCGGCGGCGATGGCCAGGGCCAACTGGCCGCGCTCGCTGGCGTCCAGCGCCGGGCCTCTGGACCAGGCGGCGTCGAGGCGTTGCGCGGCGCGCTCGACCAGCGCCCGGGTGCTTTCCAGGCCGACCCAGAATTCGCCGTAGCGTGCCAGCACATAGGGGTCGGCATTGGCCTCGGCGACCTCGGAGCGGAACCACGGTCGCGCTTCGCGCAGGGTGTACTGGCGAGCCTCCTCGAAGGCGCCTTCGGCGATGCCGAGGAACACCTCGGTGAAGATCAACTGGGCGATCAGCGGCCGCAGGCAGGCGAACGGCGTGCTCAGCGGCCCGGGATCGAGCAGCAACTCGCTCTCCTCCACCCGCACTCGCTCGAAGATCGCGCTGCCGCTGTCGGTCTGCCGCTGGCCCATGTTGTCCCAATCCTGGCCCAGGCTGATACCGCTGCGCGCGGTGGGGATGGCGGCGATCAGCAGCGCCCCGCCCTCGCCGTCCAGCGCCGAGGCGATGAGCATCTCCGAATCGCGGGCGCCGGAGCAGAAGCTCTTCTTCCCGGAGAACTCGCGCCAGCCGTCGAAGCGCCGGGCCACGGTACGGTTGTCCAGCGGGTTCAGCGCGTTGCCCCAGAACCAGCGGTTGCGCGCGGTCAGCTCGAACCACGGCTGCCATTGCTCGGGCCGCGAGAACAGGCGCACGGTGGCCAGCATCAGGTGCTGGAAGCCGTAGACGTGGGCGATCGAGCTGTCGACCCGGGCCAGTTCGCGCACGGTTTGCAGGGTTTCGCTCCAGCTCGCCCCCAGGCCGCCGTATTCGCGCGGGATGATCAGCGACAACAGGCCGCTGCGGCGCAACGCGTCGCGCTCGGCCTTCGGGGTGCCGCCGGCGACGTCGCGCTCGGCGGCGTTCTCGGCGAAATCGGCGGCCAGGCGCCGGGCAATCTGCAACGGCGTTTGCGCCTCGGGGCGGGTCTTCGCATTCACAGGGGGTTTCTCCTCGGGGGCACGGCCGCTCAAGCGCCGGCGCGAGCCGGCAGCACGTCGTTGGCGATCATTTCGCCGAACGGCCCGGTCAGGTTGGTCAGCCCACGGCCGGCCAGGCTGGCGTAGGGTTCGGGCAGCAGCGGGAAGACCAGTTCGGCGAAGCGGTAGGCCTCTTCCAAGTGCGGATAGCCGGAGAAGATGAAGCTGTCGATGCCGAGCTCGGCGTACTCCCCGATCCGCTCCGCCACCTGCCGCGGATCGCCGACCAGCGCGGTGCCGGCGCCGCCGCGCACCAGGCCGACCCCGGCCCAGAGGTTCGGCTGGATCTCCAGGCGATCGCGGCGGCCGCCGTGCAGCGCGGCCATGCGTCGCTGGCCTTCGGAGTCGAAACGGGCGAAGGACTGCTGCGCGGCGGCGATGGTCTCGTCGGAGATGTGCTCGATCAGCCTGTCCGCGGCGCGCCAGGCTTCTTCGGCGGTTTCGCGAACGATCACATGCAGGCGGATGCCGAACTTCACCGTACGCCCATGGCGAGCCGCTCGCTGGCGCACGTCGGCGATCTTCGCCGCCACCGCCGGCAACGGCTCGCCCCAGGTCAGGTAGACGTCCACCTGTTCGCCGGCCAGTTCGTGGGCGGCCTCCGAGGAACCGCCGAAGTACAGCGGCGGATACGGCCGTTGCAGCGGCGGATAGAGCGCCTTGGCGTTCTCCACGTGGATGTGCTTGCCGTGGAAGTCCACCGCCTCGCCCTGCAGGACGCGCCGCCAGACCCGAAGGAACTCGTCGGTGACCTCGTAGCGCTCGGCGTGGCCGAGGTGGATGCCGTCGCCGCGGTTCTCGTCGGGATCGCCGCCGGTGACCACGTTGATCAGCAGGCGCCCGCCGGACAGGCGGTCGAGGGTCGCCGCCATCCGCGCCGAGACGGTCGGCGAAACGATTCCCGGACGGATCGCCACCAGGAAGCGCAGGCGCTCGGTCAGCGGCGCCAGCGCCGAGGCCACCACCCAGGAGTCCTCGCAGGAGCGTCCGGTGGGGATCAGCACGCCGTGGTAGCCAAGGCTGTCGGCCGCCTGTGCCACCTGCTTCAGGTAAGGCAGCGAGACCGGCCGCGCGCCCTGGCTGGTGCCGAGGAAGTGGCCATCGCCGTGGGTCGGGAGGAACCAGAACACGTTCATCGGCGCACCTCAGGCGATCTTCAACAGTTCGGAGCGTCCGCCGAACAGCGGCGCGGCGCGCTCGGCGGCGAGGCGGATGCGCGCCTTCAGCGGCTCGCTGACGATCCGGTAGTTGTCGAAGTCGGCCTCGCTGGCGTAGACCCCGATGGGCAGGGTGATCGCCTGGAAGAAGCTGAACAGCGGGCGCAACTGGTGGTCGAGGACCAGCGCGTGGCGCTCGGTGCCGCCAGTGGCGGCGAGCAGCACCGGGGTGTCGATCAAGGCGTTGAGGTCGATCAGGTCGAACAGGTGCTTGAGCAGGCCCGGATAGGAGCCACGGTAGACCGGCGAGGCGACCAGCAGCAGGTCGGCGCTTTCGATCTCGTCGAGCACCGCCTGCAGTTCCGCCGGCGCCTGGTTGCGCGCCAGGGTAGCGCCCAGCGGCGCGGCGATGTCGGTCAGCTCGATGACTCGGCTGTCGATCGGCAGCGACTGGCCAAGCTCGGCGATCAGGGCCTGGGTGAGTACCAGGGTGCGGGACGGGCGATAGGTGCCGCCGGAGACGGCGACGACTTTGAAGGGGCTGGTCATGGGATTTCCCTGTGGACTGTTGCGCTAGGTGCAGTGCCCTGGAGCAAGGGCCGTACCAACGGGGAAATGTGCGTTTTCCGGGCAGTTGCGGCGGGTTTCCGGCCTCGGCCTGTCAGCCACGCAACAGCGCTGCTGTCCGACTGTTGCCCGGGCAACAGTTCAGTTCAGCTTGTAGGCCTGGAGCAGGAATATCTGGAATGCCCGCGCCGAATACTGGTCGCCCGGCGGCAGGACGAACGGCGGCAGGCGCCCCTTGCGGCGCTTGACGTCGGCCCAGCGCTGGCCATTGCGCGAATGGAACTGGCAGAACGGCTGGTCGCCCAGGTAGAACACCCCCGGCCGCGGCTCGCGGATGCGCGGCCAGCGGCGCAGGCAATCCAGCAGCGGGCCGAGGTCGGCGAGTTGTTCCGGCGAACAGTACGGCATGCAGCGATCCTCTTCGCCGGGTCGGGAAACCAAGGTTGCTGTGACTGGAGGACCGGGCGGACTCGGCGCGGCCGGGAAAGCGGCTACCGGGAGCGAGCGACACAGGCGAGCGGAGCGAGGCATGGCGACGTCCCTGGTCCGGCCAACGAGATTCACCGCTCCGTTGTAGAACAGCCGCCGTCCGGGTTCTTGCCGGTTTTGTGGGGGAATTGTGAAAGACTGTAAAGCACCACGCTCACTTGCCCACCAGCGAGACCACGTTGTGTCGTGGCGAGGTTTCCAGCTCGCCGATCTTCTCCAGGCGGGCGCGCACGATGTTGCGGCTGATCCCCAGCAGGCGTCCGGTCTGCAACTGGTTGCCGTGGCAGAAGCGATAGGCGGCGCGGAACACGGTTTCCTCGATGTGCTCGTAGAGATCCTCGCGGTTTTCCTCGAACAGTGCCTGCAGCGCCGCTTCCAGCGCCGAGCCGGCGGCGCTCTCGGGGGCGCGGCGCAAGCCGCTCGGCTCCTGGCGCGCACGCATGTCGATGAGGTGCAGGTCGGCCGGCTGGATCAGGCGGTTGCGGCAGACCAGCAGCGCGTGGTGGATGGCGTTCTCCAGCTCGCGGATATTGCCCGCCCAGGAATGCCCGAGCAGCTTGCGCTCGGCTTCCGGGCTCAGGCTCGCGCTGGTGTAGCCGAGGCGCCGGCAGTGCTCGACGATGAAGTACTCGGCCAGCGGCAGGATATCGCCGCGGCGCTCGCGCAACGGCGGCAGTTGGATGGTCGCCACGTGCAGGCGGTAGAACAGGTCCTCGCGGAAGTGCCCGGCGACCACCGCGTCGGCCAGGTCGACGTTGGTCGCCGCCACCAGCCGCACGTCGATGGGGATCGGCCGGCGCGAACCGAGCCGCACCACCTCGCGCTCCTGCAGCACGCGCAGCAGCTTGACCT
>NZ_KV813430.1:1243-58233 GCF_001813645.1 Pseudomonas sp. HMSC063H08 | reverse complement strand
CGCTCCTGCAGCACGCGCAGCAGCTTGACCTGGATGCTCGGCGGCAGGTCGCCGATCTCGTCGAGGAACAAGGTGCCGCCGTTGGCCGCCTCGAACCAGCCGGCCTTGCTCTGCAACGCACCGGTAAAGGCGCCCTTCTCGTGGCCGAACAGCTCGCTCTCCACCAGGCTCTCGGCGAAGGCACCGCAGTTGACCGCGACGAACGGGCCGCCGCTGCGTCCGCTGAGGGCATGGATATGGCGCGCCACCAGCTCCTTGCCGGTGCCGGTCTCGCCGATGACCAGCGCGTTGGCCTCGCTGGGCGCCAGGCGCTCGATGCGCTCCAGCAGCTCGCGGGAACGGGGGTCGTTGAACACCAGCACGGTGGCGCGCACCGATTTGGTCAGCTCGCGGGCGTGGGGATGGGTGATGACGGACATGCTGGGTTCCGAGCCGGGGAATGTGCGCCCATCTTGCCCCAGGAACCCATAGATTAAAAAATTCTGAATTCGTATTTATATATTCGAATAAAAAATATAACCCCGCTCCTTAGGGCAGTACGCCAAGCAGCGACCAGACCCGGCGCGCCTCCGAGTCCGCATTGATCAGCTCCGCCAGCAGCTCGCTCAGCGGCTTGTTGCCCCATTCCACCGCGCGCTTGATCAGGTAGGGAACCGGGCTGTGCGGCTCGGTGCGCGCCAGGTAGTCGGCGATCAGCAGCAGTTGCCGATAGGCGTCCTCGCGACTGGTCGGCGCGCCAGCCGGCCCGCTCGGCGCGCTCGCCGGGACGCTTTCCTCGCCGTCCGCGTCGCCTTCGGCGGCGTCCGCCTCCGCGACCGGTGGCTGTTCTTCGGGCAGCGGCGCTTGCGGGTGCATGGCGATGAACTCCTTGAGCAAGGCCAGCCATTGCGCGATGACCTCGCGCAGCGGCTGGCAACTGGGGGCGAGTTCGCCCAGGCAGCGGTCGCACCACTGTTCCAGGCGTTGCAGTTGCTGCTGGCAGGCGAGCAGGCTGGCCTGCTTGCGCTGCCATTGCACCAGGGGCTCCGCGCGCAACGCTTCGTCGAGCTTCTTCTGCTGAAGTTGCGCCGCTTCCAGCGCCGCCTTGGCGCTCTTGCTGTCGCCGCTGGCGACCTGCTGGCGCTGCAACCTCTGCCAGGCATAGAGGGTGATCTCGGCGAAGGCGCCCTGCCCCATCAGCGGCAGGCGCGTGTGCAGCAGCTCGGCATAGCGGCGCAACAGCCAGTCGATGGGCGGCACCCGCCACGACTGATCGCCGTCCTGGGCTTGCGGATGCACCTCCTCGGGGTAGCGCTCGCAGAGTTCCGCCAGCAGCACCAGCGCGCGCTGCAATCCGCCCAGCCCGCCGCGTTGCAGCCAGGCCTCGCCGAGCCAGGCGGCGAGCATCAGGTCCTTGCTGCGCCGCTGCAACAGTTCGCTGGCCAACTGCTCCACCGCGGCCCAGTCGGCGCGCTTGGCTTCCGCCTGCCAGACGCCGGTCGGCAGGCTGCTGTCGTCCTCCCGGCGCAACTCGCGCAGGCGGTCGTAGTCCGGGTCGTAGCGCAGGCTGGGGCCGCACGGCTGTCCGGGGTCGATCGGTTCGAGCAGCACTTCCAGGGACAGGGCGCTGCCGGAAAGAGGCAGGGTCATGGGGTACCTCCGGTGCTGGCGACGGTGGCCGGCAACAGCGTCGCGAACGGCGATTGCGGCGCGCGCACCGGCAGCGGCTGGATGGACAGCGGGGTCTTGCCGCCCTGGCTCATCAACGACAGGCGGAGGAACATCCGAGCCTCGTTTTCCGGGCTGTAGGGCGCATACACCGGCAGTTGCAGGACCAGCGGAAACTCCGTGTAGTCGACGTTCGGCGGGCGCTGCCGGGAGAAGTGCGCACGCATCATGCGCAGCAGCGCCCAGGAGCCCTGGTAGCTCCAGCCGGCCTCGAGGTCGGCCACCGCCAGGCTGGCCTGGCGCGGGTCGTCTGCCGGACGCTGCGAGCCGTTCTTCGCCCAGCGCAGCATGATCTTCAGCGGATCGCCGACGTTCCAGGTCAGGCCCTTGTCCTGCGCGCCGGGGAACCGGCTTTCCTGGTCGCCCGAGTACAGGCTCCAGGCGATCACCTGGTCGGCGCCGCGTTCCAGGCTGCGGTCGCTGCGCCAGTCGATGTCCAGGGCGACGCCGAGCAGGCCCGACTTGTCGCGCTCGAACAGCGGGCCGAGCCAGCCCTGCGCCTGTTCCAGGCGGCGGACGAAGTCCTCGGCGGCCGGCAGGTCCGGCGAGCGAACCTGGGCCAGCCCTTCGCGCACCTGCGGCAAGCGCGTCTCCATCAGCTTCAGCAGGTGCCGCACCCGCCCCGGCTCGGCATCGGCCGCTTCCAGGCTGTAGGCGAAGGGGAAGCGTCCGGCGAGGTACTGGTTGAAGTAGTCGGCGAGGTCCTTCCAGGCCTGCGCCGCCTGCTGCTGTTGCAACGACTGGCAGCGCCCGAGCGCGCCCTGGCGCAGGTCCACCAGGCGCGTCGCCAGGTCGCTGCGGCTGGACGGCAGGAGCACGCCGTTGAGAATGTCAGCGCAACTGCCGATGTCCATCTGGTTGAAATCGTTACCCACCAGCTTCGCCAGCTGCGCCGCGGTGCTCGCCGGGTTGTCGGCCTTGAATTTCTGCAGTTCGGCGTTGAGCGCGCTGAAGCGCACGAACGCGTTGTAGTCGGCGGTGGCCAGGCTGGACTGCTGCGCCTGCAGCCACTCCAGCGCCGGGGCGTGGCGCTCGGCGACCGCGGCCATGGCATTGAACTGGCTGGTCAGGCTCTGCTTCAGCTCGGCGCTGTCCTGGGCGCGGAACGCCTGCAGGCCGAAATTCGGCGCGCCCGACCAGCGACTGAAATCGACCGGCTCGCGCAGCACCGCCTGCTCGTCGATGTCGCGCAGGGCCTGGCCGATATCGGCCACGGCCAGCGCGTTGAGGCTGGCCAGCAGGCGCGCGCCGGCCTGCATGTCCTGCAACTCCAGCAGCGCCGCCTGCAATGCCTGGACCTGCTTGACCTGCACGTCGAAGCGCGAGGCATTGCGGCTGGTCAGGCTGCGACTGCGCGGCCCGAGGCTTTGCCACATGGCCTCGGTCGTCGCGCTGGCGGCGGCGTGCAGGACCGAGTAGCGATAGCGCGGGTTGAGCGACGGCAGGGTGCTCTCGTAGTAGCCGCTGAAGTCGTTGAAGAAGCTCAACGCCTGGGTCACGCCGATGTCGTCGATGCTCAGCAGGGAGTGCTCCGCCAGCGTCTTGCCGGCCAGGGCCACGGAGACGAAGTCCTTGGTCTTCAGGTCATCGATGGCGCGTTTCAGGCCGAGCAGGTCATCGGCCAGCTTGAGCGTCGCCCCCTGCTTCACCAGCAGGCCGTCGCCGGCAGCCTCCGGAGGCGCGATCCATTCGCTGCGGAACTGCTGCTGCAACTGCACCGTGAGGTTCTGCAGTTCCTCCACGCGGTCTCCCAGCAGGCTGCTTTGCTGGGCGCTCTTGAGCAGGTTCTGGTAGCCAGGGACGAGATCCTGGCCGACGCCATTGCCCCAGATCAGGTTGATGCGGTTGACCTGCTGCTGCAGGTGGTTGATCAATTCGCCGACCCCCAGCAACTGGGCCGCCGTGGCATCTCGTTCCTGGCCGAGCTGCGCGAGTTCCTGGGTCAGGGCATTGCCGGTGCGTTCCAGGCTGTCGGTGAGAAAGTAGGCGTTCAGCCAGCGTGCCATCAGGTCATGGAAGTTATCCGCCGCCGTGGCGCCGACCCGGCCCAGGTCGAGGGCGGCGAGATCGGCCGGACGCTCGGCGAACAGCGTGCGGTTGTAGTAGGCCAGGCGCGCCAGGCTGCCGGCGTTGTAGCTGCTGCCCAGGGCGTCGTTGCTCAGTTGCAGGAGATCGTCGAGCGGCGTCTTGCGGTTGTCGATGGCCTGGGCGAACAGGCGATTGTGGCGCTCCAGGGTAGTGGCGCGGGCGACCAGGTCCTTCGCCGCCAGGTAGTCCTTCCACTGGCTGGGGTCGTCGCCCTCCTTCAGGCCGGGCTGGCCGTCGCTGCGGATCGCCCGCAGGTCGCTCGCCTCGCCTTCCAGCAGGCTGCGCAGCGGGCGCACCAGCAGGCGCTCGGAAACGCGGCGATACGCGCTGTCGATGCGTGCGTCCAGGGAGGAAAACCAGGAACTGGGGAACGCCAGCGAGGTGAAGCGCCAGCGCGGCGCCTGTGCCACCAGTTGCCACCAGGCCTGGACGTTCTGCCGGACCTGGGCGGCGCGCCGGGTGTCGTCGTCGAGCGGCTGGTAGCGCTCGCTGGCGCCATGCAGCAGTTGCGACAGTTCGCCGGCGTCGCGCAGCGCGTCACGCCAGACCCAGGTCATCAGGCCGCCCCAGAGCAGACACAGGCACAGCGCAGCGAGGCCGATCCCGCGCTGCCAGCGCTGGCGCAGCTGGAGGATGCGCGGCACCGCCTGGGCCAGGCCTTCCTCGGCAAGGATCCGCCGTGCCCACAGTTGGCTGGCGAAGCTGCTGCGCCGACGCGGCGCGTCGACCGCCGGCAGGGCTTCGTCGCTTGCCGCCCCCGCCGCCTCGCTGCCGCTCAGGTAGAGACCGCGAAAGCGCGGCGCCTCACCCCTGGCGTTACCCTGGAAGACCGGTTCGAGCAGCGCCTGCAACGAACCGCGGAGGCTTTCCAGGCGTGGCGGCAGGCAATACAGGTCGTTGTTCACCTGGCCGCGCAAGGTACCGAGTTCGACGATCGACTCGGTCAGGGTGGCGGTGATTTCCTCCAGCGCCTGCTCGCACCAGCGCGACTGCCAGGCCGCCTCGGCGGCGAACGGCGAGGACCAGCCGAGGGCGCGCTCGCGCGCCTCCTCGGGCAGCGCCGCGAGAAGCTCCTGGAAACCCGGCAGGTCTTCCAGGCCAGTGATCACCACGTAAACCGGCAGGCTCAGGCCAAGGCGCTGGGTCAGTTCCACGTAGCGACGACGGGCGGCGAGGCCGAGGTTGGCCGCCTGCTCGCCATCCTGCAGCCGCGCCAGCGGAATGTTCCAGACCACTCCGTCCAGCGCGCGCCTGCCGCGCAGGCGCAGGAACAGACGCAACAGGCGCAGCCAGGCGCCGCTTTGCCGGCGCAGGCCCTCGTCGGGCAGGAACACCGACTCGGGCACCAGCAGGATCGCCCCCTCGCCGTCCGACCACCAGCGGCCGAACCAGGCCGGACGCGCCACCGGCAGCAGGCGCCAGGTGGCGCACAACTGCTCGCCCTCGGTCTCGTTGCCTAGCATCAGCAGCCACGGCGCTTCGTAGCGGCCCTGCCAGCCCTGCTCGCGCTCCATCTGCCGGACCGCCGCGTAGAAGCTGCGGATCTCCGTACCGCCCCGGGTCCGCCACCACCAGCCCAGCGCCCCCAGCAGCAGCGCCAGCAGCAGCAGGAGGAGAACCAGCATGAACAGCGTCGCGCCGCTCATGGCGCCTGCTCCGCATCGGCCAGGTGGGTCACCGCCGCCATTTCATGCTGGATGTCGCGCCAGAACAGGTGCCCGATGCCGCTCATCAGCAGCACCAGGCCGAGCACCGCCAGGCCCAGGCGGAAACCGTCCGGCAGCGCCGCGCGCACCGGCAGGCGCCGTGGCGGCGCGGCGGCAGGCTGCTCAAGGCGACGGCCGAGGTCGGCGGCGTCCGCCTCGCGCTGCCAGGCGAAGGCGAACAGCGCCTGCCGCCACTTCTCGTGCAGCGCCTCGCCGCGCGGCCCGCGCAGGCGACCGCGGAAGCCGAGGATCAGGCATTGCAGGTAGACGTTGGCCAGGTCGCGACTGGCCGGGGCGCGTTCGTCGAGCAGGCGCTTGATCGCCAGCGGCAGGTATTCGCCCGCCTGGCGACTGCCGTAGAGATGCGACTCCAGCGGTTTTTCCTGCCAGGCGCCCTGCCCCGGCCAGGCGCTGAAGACCAGGGTCTCGTCGACCAGGGCGACGAAGGCATAGACCATCGCCTTGACCTGCACGCCCGCCGCGTCGCCGACGCTGGCGAAGGCGCTGCGCCACAGACGCCGGGTGATGCGGGTGGACAGTTCGAGGGCGCGCTCGACCATCCGTGGCACATCCTGGGCGTCGCGGTCGAGGGCGCCCCAGGCCTCCAGCCATTCCTGCCAGGCCTGGCGGAATGCCGTGCTGAGCGGCTGCTCCTGGTACGCCTGGGAAAAAGGCCCTGCACTCCCTTCGGGCATTGGCGGCTCCTTCCTGTCTAGGTGTTGTCGCTGCCGTCGGCGACGAACAGCACGATCTGCCAGGGACTGCTGGCGACCCCGCTGACCGGCGCGACGATGCGCAGCGGCTGGCCGGCATCGAACCAGTCGCCGGCGCCCTGCACGACGAACAAACGGGTGTCGTCGCCGACGCTGTAGGCCACCTGTTCCTGGCGATTCATCGGCTGCCGCGCCAGCCCGCTCATGCGTTGCCGGGCGAGCAACGGCAGGTGCGGGTCGGAGGCGACGATGGCGCGCTCCAGCCAGTCAGCCGCCGCTTGTTCGCCGGCGCCGGCGGGCATCCGCAGGCCGACCACCAGGCGCTGGCGCGGCGCCGGATCGGGCAGGCGCACGGAAAATACCTGTTCCTCCTGCTCGAACGGCAGGCAGCGGTAGCCCGCGCGGATCGACTCGATGGCGCGCTCCAGCCAGTCCAGCAGCGGCTCGTAGCCACGCCGCAGGTCGAGGAAGTCGAGCGCTTCGAAGGCCGGCACGCCGGCCAGCGGATCGAGCGCCGCCCAGGCCCCGGCCAGGCCCAGCAGGCTGCCGTGCAGGGCCAGCGGCGAGGCCGCGCGGCTTGCCAGCAGGCCTTCCACCTCCGGCAGGCGGGTCCAGAGCGCGGCGAGCTGGCGACGGACTTCCACGGCGTCGTCCTGGTTGCCCGCCTGCTGCGCCAGGCGCAGGCGCCCGCCGAGGAACAGCGCCTTCTCCCGGGCCCGCGCGCAGAGCGACTGCACGCGCCTGCCCAGGGGCGACTCCGGCAGCACCAATGGCGTCGGCGGGACGTAGGGCAGGCTGACATAGGCGCCGCCCTCCTTCGCCACGCGCAGCAACGGCAGGCACACGGAGTCGGCCTTGCCGTCGTCGCCGACCAGCCGCAGCGACGCTCGCCAGACGGTGATCGGCTCGGGGTGCTCGCCGCTGGCCAGGTCTGGCAGCGGCGCGCCGACCCGCGATTGCAGACGGCCCTTCAGCGGCAGCAACTGACCCGCCCGCCACAGCGGACTGACCGCCAGGTGGACGTTCAGCAGCGGCCCTTCGGCGGCCGCCAGCGCAGTCTCCAGGTCGAACTCCAGCGGCGCGTCGACACCAGCCTGCACGCTCACCGGCAGGCCGTCGGGCAGGATCGCTTCGAGGTGCAGGACCCGCACTTGGCCGGCGCACAACGCCGAGGGGTCCAGTTCCAGGGCGGTCACGCCCCAGAACCAAGGGTTGCAGGCCTGTCCGGTGCGCGCCGCCAGCGCCTCGGCACGCAATCCCTGCAACTGGAAATGCTGGGGAAGCAGTTGCATCCCTTCGTGCCAGCACACCGCGTCAGGCAGAACACTCATACGACTCCCCTTCGACGTCCTACGTTGTCGTGCACGACGGTCGCTCGCCTGCCCCTCCGCTAACGCGTGGCGGGATCGTTGACCAGTCGCATTTCCCGGGTATCCAGACGCAGCCAGACGCGCTGCTGCTGGTCGAGGCGCAAGCGGTGCGCGCCGGGTGTGTTATAGCCGGCGAAGACCAAAAGTCCAGTTGCGCGGTCGCCGCGCAAGGGGAACGACTCCGACTCGATGAACTGCCCCGGGACCAGCTCCAGGCTCCATACCGCGAACTGCTGCCGGTAGTCGCGGCGGTACTGCTCGCGATTGGCGAACCACTGGCTGGCCGGCAGTCCGGCCAGTTCCTTGAACAGCTCCGCATCCTTCACCGCGACGAAGTCCACGGCGATCGGCGAGTCGTCGTTGGCGCGCGCGGCGACATCCAGGGTCAGCCGCTGCAACTCGACCCGCGGCGCGAAGAAATACGAGCAGCCGGCCAGCGCCAGGATCGCCAGCGCCAGGGAGAATTTCCGACATATGGTGAAACATCCGTGCTTCATGGGAGTCCAACAGAAATTTTATTTTGCAAATCCATAGACCTGTTCTAGCGTCTTTTGTAGTTCGTCGCCAGTGACGGACCAGAGGGATCGCCAAGGACAGGTTCTGCGCCGTTTTCCCTGTCATGCCTGTGATCCAGCAAGGGACTGCGATGATCAGGGCATCCCCCGATGCATTGCGCCCCCACCATTGCATCGGAGTCAGCCGCCATGGCCGAGAGTACGCAGCACAAGCTGGACCGGGTGCGCCCGCCGCGCGTGCAGATCACCTACGACGTCGAGATCGGCAACGCCATCGAGAAGAAGGAGCTGCCCCTGGTGGTCGGCATCCTCGCCGACCTCTCCGGCAAGCCGGATACCCCGCCGGCGAAGCTGGTCGAACGGCGTTTCGTCGACATCGACCGCGACAACTTCAACGAGATCCTCTCCTCCATCTCTCCCCGCGCCACCCTGCAGGTCGACAACACCATCAGCGGCGACGACAGCAAGCTGAACGTCGAGCTGCGCTTCAACCACATCGAGGACTTCGACCCGGTCAACCTGGTGAAGCAGGTGGTCCCGTTGCGTCGCCTGTTCGAGGCGCGCCAGCGCCTGCGCGACCTGCTGACCAAGCTCGACGGCAACGACGACCTCGACCAGTTGCTGCAGGACGTGGTGGCCAACACCGAAGGCCTGCAGGAAATCAAAGCGGCCCGCCCGGAAGCCGAAGCGGCCCCGGCCGGCGACAGCGAACCCCCGGCCGACCAGCCGGCCTGACCCTCTTCCCGGAGAAGCCGCCATGCCCAAGTCATCCGCCGCCGAACAATCCGGCGAGAGTTCGACCCAGACCCTGTCCCTGCTCGACGAGATCATTGCCAAGGGCCGCATGGCCCACGACGACAGCCAGCAGGACTACGCCCGCGACATGCTCGCGGAATTCGCCACCCAGGTCCTCGACGAGGGCATGGCCGTCGACAAGGACACCGTGGCGATGATCAACGACCGCATCAGCCAGATCGATGCGCTGATCAGCGACCAGCTCAACCAGATCATCCACCACCCCGAGTTGCAGAAGCTGGAAGCCTCCTGGCGTGGCCTGCACCAACTGGTGAGCAACACCGAGACCAGCGCGCGGCTCAAGCTGCGCCTGCTGAACGTCGGCAAGAACGAACTGCAGAACGATCTGGAGAAGGCGGTCGAGTTCGACCAGAGCGCACTGTTCAAGAAGATCTACGAAGAGGAATACGGCACCTTCGGCGGACACCCCTTCAGCCTGCTGATCGGTGACTTCACCTTCGGCCGCCATCCGCAGGACATCGGCCTGCTGGAGAAGCTGTCGAACGTCGCCGCGGCTGCCCACGCGCCGTTCATCGCCGCCGCCAGCCCACGCCTGTTCGACATGAACAGCTTCACCGAACTGGCCGTGCCGCGCGACCTGACCAAGATCTTCGAGAGCCTGGAGCTGATCAAGTGGCGCGCCTTCCGCGAGAGCGAGGATTCGCGCTACGTGTCCCTGGTGCTGCCGAACTTCCTCCTGCGCCTGCCCTACGGCCCGGAGACGCGACCGGTGGAAGGCATGAACTATGTCGAGGACGTCAACGGCACCGACCACTCCAAGTACCTCTGGGGCAACGCCGCCTGGGTCCTGGCGCAGCGCATCACCGAGGCCTTCGCCAAGTACGGCTGGTGCGCGGCGATCCGCGGCGCGGAAGGCGGCGGCGCGGTCGAGGGCCTGCCGGCGCACACGTTCCGCACCAGCTCCGGCGACCTGTCGCTGAAGTGCCCGACCGAGGTGGCGATCACCGACCGCCGCGAGAAGGAACTCAACGATCTCGGCTTCATTTCCCTGTGCCACAAGAAGAACAGCGACGTGGCGGTGTTCTTCGGCGGCCAGACCACCAACAAGGCCAGGCTCTACAACACCAACGAGGCCAACGCCAACGCGCGCCTGTCGGCGATGCTGCCGTACGTGCTGGCGGCATCGCGCTTCGCCCACTACCTGAAGGTGATCATGCGCGACAAGGTCGGCAGCTTCATGACCCGCGACAACGTGCAGACCTACCTGAACAACTGGATCGCCGACTACGTGCTGATCAACGACAACGCACCGCAGGAAATCAAGGCGCAGTACCCGCTGCGCGAGGCGCGGGTGGATGTCAGCGAGGTGGCCGGCAAACCGGGGGCCTACCGCGCCACGGTGTTCCTCCGGCCGCACTTCCAGCTCGAGGAACTCAGCGCGTCGATCCGCCTGGTCGCCAACCTGCCGCCGCCGGTAGCGGCGTGAGTCCGCCCCCGCCGGCAGCGCCGGCGGGGCGCCCTTCCCGTTCCAGACAGCCCCTCTCCAGGAGTCAGATGCGATGGATGCGATCATTCTCGATTTCGGCAGCGACATCAAAGGCGACAGCCTGCTCGTCGGCTACGAAAACAAGATCGAAATCATGTCCTACAGCCACAACGTGGCGATGCAGGTCACCAACGACGTCAGCAACTCGGAGCGCACCTCCGGCAAACCCCACGTCGGCGAATTCACCCTCACCAAGTTCATCGACACCTCGACCCCGACCCTCAACGAATACTGCTGCGCCGGCAAGCCGATCGCCGAGGCGACCATCACCATCGGCCGCAACGCCGCCGAGGGCAACGGGCAGATCATGCCCTTCATCGTCTACACCCTGAACAACGTGGTGCTCTCCAACGTCAGCGTCAGCGGCGGCGCCGGCGGCAAGCCGGTGGAGACCCTGTCGCTGAACTTCACCAAGATCAAGTGGGAGCTGACCGCGCAGAAGGACGACGGCACCAAGGAAGGCACGGCCGCCTCGACCTGGGACCTGGCCGCCAACCAGCTGGTCAAGTGACCGGGCGCCGACATGTCCGGAGCCCTGCCGCCGCTGTTCGAGCGCCTCAGCGCCGAGGCCGACGAACGTCCCGCGTTCGACGACCGGGCGCTGGCCGAGTCGGTCCGCGGCGAGCTGCTGCGCCTGCTCAACACACGGCGCCCGGCGCATGCGCGCAGCGGCATCCTCGCCTACGGGCTCGCCGACTGGACCGCCGTGCAACGCCTGCGCGCCGAGGACCGGCGCCAGCTGGCACGCGAGGTGCGGGCGGCGGTCGAGCATTTCGAGCCGCGCCTGCAACTGGCCGAGGTCGAGGTCGAACCTGACCCGGGCAATCCGCAGCGCCTGCGTATCCAGCTCGGTGGCCGCCTGCGCAGCGGGTCGCGCCTGATGCCTGCGCTATTCGTCATCGAACAGGGCAACGATGGCCTCGAGGTGCGCCATGAGCGATTCGATTGATGCCGACCTGCTCGACTACTACCAGCGCGAGCTGACCTGGCTGCGGCATGCCGGCGGCGCCTTCGCCGAGCGCTATCCGAAGGTCGCCCGGCGCCTGCAACTGGCCCCCGGCGAATGCCCCGACCCGCACGTCGAGCGTCTGCTGGAAGGCTTCTCGCTGCTCACCGCGCGCCTGCAACGGCGCCTCGACGACGACTACGCAGAGTTCAGCGACGCCCTCCTCGAACAGCTCTACCCCCTGGCGCTGCGCCCGCTGCCGTCCTGCGCGATCGTCCAGTTCGAACCGGACCCGACCCAGGGCAACCTCGCCGAGGGCTACCGGCTGCCGCGCGACACCGCGCTGTTCGTCACCACCCGTGGCGGCGACAGCGTGCATTTCCGCAGCAGCGCCGAGGCGACTTTGTGGCCGCTGGCGATCGACGAGGCGACCCTGCTCGGCGGCGAGGAGGCGCAAGCCCTGACCGGAGTCGGCGCCGCCCGCTCGGCGTTGCGCCTGAGCCTGCGCTGCCTGGGCGAGTACCGCTGGGACGAACTGTCGATCGAGCGCCTGCGCATCCACCTGGCGGCTTCGCCGATGGGCTGCGCGATCCTCTACGACCTGCTCGCCGCGCATGCCGTGCAGGTCATGGCGGGGGCGCCCGGCACGCCGCCGGCGGCGCTCCGCGGACTGCCGGAGATCGTCGGCTTCGCCGCCGACGAGGCGCTGCTGCCGGAGGAAGACGGCGGACATCCGGGCCTGCGCCTGCTCGCCGAGTACTTCGCCTTCCCCGACAAGTTCCACTTCTTCGACCTGCCGCTGTCCGGCGCGCTCGCCGACGGACAGACGCTCTACCTGTACCTGGTCTTCGATCGCGCACCGACGGCACGCCTGCATTTGCAGGCGGAAGACTTCCAGCTCGGCTGCGCACCGGCGATCAACCTCTTTCCGCGGACCTCGGAGCCGCTGCGCCCGGACGGCACCCGCAGCGAGTACCGCCTGGTCGCCGACAGTCACCGCGAGAACAGCGTGGAAATCCATAGCATCCGCGCCGTGCGCTCGGTTGCCGGGAGCACCGTGCAGCCAGTCCCGGCCTACTATGGCTGCCGCCACGACAGCCACCTCGGCACGCTCTACTGGCACGCCCGGCGCATCGCCGGGCTGACCCCGAACCGGCTGGGCAGCGACCTGCTGCTGAGCCTGGTGGATACCGGCTTCGACCCGTTGCGCGAGGCCCCGGCCTTCAGCCTGACCGCCGAGCTGCTATGCACCAATCGCTATCTGGCCGAGCGCCTGGGTGCCGGCACCGCGCTGGGCTTCGAACGGCCCGGGCCGGTCGCCGCCGCACGCCTGCGCAACGCGCCCAGCGCGCAGAGCCAGCCGCGCCTGGACGGCCAGTCGCGCTGGAGACTGGTCTCGCAGCTGACCCTCAACCACCTCTCGCTGGTGGAAGGCCCGCGCGCCCTCGAAGCCCTGCGGGAAATCCTCGCCCTGCACAACCTGCGCGACGACGCCAGCGCCCGCCGGCAGATAGAAGGGCTGAGGCAACTCGACTGCCAGCGGGTGGTGGCGCACGTCGGCGAGGATGCCTGGCGCGGCTGGCGCAATGGCCTGGAAATCCGCCTGCGACTCGATCCGCAACACTTCGTCGGCGCCAGCGGCGTGCTGTTCTCCGCCGTGCTGGCGCAGTTCTTCTCGCTGTATGCCACCGCCAACCGCTTCGTGCGCACGGTCCTGGTGGAAGCCGACAAGGAGGTGAAGACATGGCAACCCCAGGCCGGCTCGCCGCTCTCCCTCTGAGTCAGCGGCTGCGCCGCACGCCGCAGCGCTTCGAACTGTTGCAGGCGCTGCTGCTGCTCGAACGCGAGCGTCCCCAGGCGTTGCCGCTGGGCACCGGCAACGCGCCGCGGGCGGAGGCCCTGCGCCTGCGCGGGCCGCTGCTGCCGCTGTTCGCCTCGAGCGAGGTGGAAAGCCTGCTCGACGACCCGCAGCAACCGGTGCTGTCCACCCCGGTGTTCGGCCTCGGCGGCCCCGACGGCCCGTTGCCCTATGCCTACCAGGAATGGCTGCAACAGCGTGCCCGGCAGAAGGACCATGCCCCCGCCGAGTTCCTCGACCTGTTCCAGCACCGCCTGCTCAGCCTGCTCTACCGGGTACTGCGCAAGCATCGCGTGGCGCTCGGTTTCGCGGTGCCGGCGGCGACCCCGGTGCAGGCGCAGCTACGCGCCCTCAGCGGCCTGTTGCCGAAGGCCCTGCAAGAGCGCCTGGCGCTGCCGGACAGCGCGGTGCTGGCACGCACCGCGCTGTTCGCCGGCGGGCGTCGCTCCCTGGCCGGCTTCGCCAGCCTGGTGCGCCAGCACTTCGGCGTGGAGGCACGGCTGGATGCCTACCAGGGCGCCTGGAAGGAAATCCCCGCGGCCAGCCGCAGCCGGCTGCAACGCGGCGGACGCAACCTGCGCCTGGGTCGCGACGCCATAGCCGGCACGCGCACCTGGGACGAGCACGCCGGCATCGCCCTCAGTCTCGGTCCGCTGGATGCCCGCGAAGCCGCCCGCTTCTTCCCCGACGGCGACGCCCATGGCCAGTTGGCCAGCCTCGCCGCGCTGTACTTCGGCCCCGACCTGGATTGTCGCCTGAGCCTGCTGGTGAGCGGCGGCGCGCCGCTGCGCCTGGAGCGCGGTGCACCGCCCAGGCTGAGCTGGAACACCGGCCTGCGGCGCGTCGCAGACGGCCAGCGGCAGCGCATCGATCTCGACCTGCGGCAGCCGGAGGTAGCCTGAAATGGAACTCGCCGCCCTGATCGGCCGCCTCAACCCGGACTGTCGCCGCGCCCTGGAGCGCGCCGCGCAACGCTGCCTGCAACGCACCCATCATTACGTAGAGATCGAGCACCTGCTGCTGGAGCTGCTGGACATCGACGGCGGCGACTTCGCCTGCCTGCTGCCGCGCTTCGGCCTGGAGCGCGACGCCCTGGTCGCCGAGATCAACCTGTCGCTGGAGCTGTTCAAGGCCGGCAATACCCGCACTCCGGCGCTGTCCGCGCACACCATCGGCCTGCTCGAGGACGCCGTGGTCCACGCCAGTGTGCTCGGCCAGGCGCAGATCCGTTCCGGCCTGCTGCTGCTCGCCCTGCTCGACCGCGAGGAGCGCCGCGCCCTGCTGCTGAACAGCGCGTCGTCGCTACTGCGGATTCCCCACGAGGCCTTGCAGGCCAACCTGCTGGAGTGGATCCAGGCCTCCCGCGAACAGCCGCCCGCGCCGAACCGCCCGGCGGCAGGCGGCGACAAGCCGGAAAGCGCCCAGGACCCGCTGCTCGACCAGTACACCCAGGACCTCACCGCCGAGGCCCGCGCCGGGCGCATCGACCCCATAGTCGGGCGCGACGGGGAGATCCGCCAGTGCGTCGACATCCTCCTGCGCCGGCGGCAGAACAACCCGATCCTGGTCGGCGCGCCGGGCGTCGGCAAGACCGCGGTGGTCGAGGGCCTGGCCCTGCGCATCGCCGCCGGCGAGGTGCCGCCGTCGTTGCAGGAGGTGATCCTGCGGGTGCTCGACCTCGGCCTGTTGCAGGCCGGCGCCAGCATGAAGGGCGAGTTCGAGCAGCGCCTCAAGGGCGTGATCGACGCCGTGCGCAACAGCGCGCAGCCGATCATCCTGTTCATCGACGAGGCGCACACGCTGATCGGCGCCGGCGGCGCGGAAGGCGGCAGCGACGCCGCCAACCTGCTCAAGCCGGCCCTGGCGCGCGGCGAGTTGCGCACCCTGGCGGCCACCACCTGGCTGGAATACAAGAAATACTTCGAGAAGGACCCGGCGCTGACCCGGCGCTTCCAGTTGGTCCAGGTCGAGGAGCCGGACGAGGCCACCGCCGTGGAGATGCTGCGCGGCGTCGCCGGCAAGCTGGAACAGCATCACGGCGTGCAGATCATGGACGCGGCCATCGTCGATGCGGTGAAGCTGTCGCACCGCTACATCTCCGGCCGCCAGTTGCCGGACAAGGCGATCAGCGTGCTCGACACCGCCTGCGCGCGGGTCGCCCTCGGCCAGCACGACGTGCCGCCGCCGCTGGAAAGCCTGCGCCATCGCGAGCAGGCGCTGGAAGAGGAACTGCAACGCCTGCGCCGGGAACAGGCCACCGGCCTCGACCACAGCGCGCGTATCACCGCCCTGGAAAGCGAGTCGGGCGATAACCGCCGGACCATCCGCGAGCTGGAGACCCGCTGGGACGAGGAACGCGAAGCGGTGCGCGAACTGCTCGACACCCGCCGCGAATTGCTGGCCCTCAGCGAAAGCGCCGACGCGGCCAAGCCCGACGAGGAACTGGACGGTCGCATCGACCACCTGGCCGCCGAACTGGCGCGCCTGGCGGCCGGCCTCGAAGCCATCCGCCAGGACGACCCGCTGGTTCCCGAGCAGGTGGACTCGCGTACCGTGGCCGCGGTGATCGCCGGCTGGACCGGCATCCCGGTGGGCAAGATGCTCGCCGACGAAGCCCACGCCATCCGTTCCCTGGCGCAACGAATGGGCCAGCGGGTGATGGGCCAGGAGGCCGCCCTGGGCGCCATCGCCCAGCGCATCCAGGCCTATCGCGCCGGACTCAGCGACCCGGCCAAGCCGGTCGGCGTATTCCTCCTGCCCGGCCCCACCGGCGTGGGCAAGACCGAGACCGCCTACGCCCTGGCCGACGCCCTCTACGGCGGCGAACGCAACCTGATCAGCATCAACCTCTCCGAGTACCAGGAGGCCCACACCGTCAGCCAGCTCAAGGGCGCCCCGCCCGGCTACGTCGGCTACGGCAGCGGCGGCGTGCTCACCGAAGCGGTGCGCCGCAAGCCCTATTCGGTGGTGCTGCTGGACGAGATCGAGAAAGCCCATCCGGACGTGCTGGAAGCCTTCTACAACGTGTTCGACAAGGGTGTGATGGAAGACGGCACCGGCCTGGTGGTGGACTTCAGGAACACCGTGATCCTCGCCACCAGCAACGTCGGCGCCGAACTGCTGCTGGACAGCCCGGCCGAACAGGTCGCCACCCCGGCCTTCGACGAGCGCCTGCGCAAAGTCTTGCTGCAAACCTTCCGCCCGGCGTTCCTCGCGCGCATGACCGTGGTGCCTTACCGGCCGCTGGAGGAAGCCACCCTGGAAGGCATCGTCGTGGCCAAGCTGGAAAAACTGCGGGAACGCTACAAGGCCGCTACCGGCAAACAGTTCGACTTCGACCCGGCCATCATCAAGGCCGTGCTCGCCAAGTGCAGCGCGGCGGGCGCGCGGGATATCGAGAACGTGCTGATGGCGCAGGTGACGGGGAAGTTGGCGGAGTGGGTACTCGAATGAGCGTCCCGAGGCATCGCGGCATCCGCCCGTTTCCGATGGAGAACGTATCGGCTAGAGAACAGCGGACGAATTCATGAACTGGAACGATCTTTGCGGAATAAACACGGTAGCCGGAAAAGCCATAGACATCCCGACCCTGGTCGGTCCCGGCGTCGACCACGACCGACGTGGAAGGACCGGAATGCCCAACGGCGCGACGCTGACCGCCATGATGAACGCTGCCGACGCCCTACGTCTGACCGAGGCCCCGAGGACCAGGCGCGGTGGTGTGTCCGACGGTATTTCCTTCCACATCGCCCAATACGTGCCCGGTGGCGCGTCTCTGACCATCACCAGCCAGTTCGTCGGTCAGAAAGCCGGCTCCGCCGTGTGCTACGAGAACACACTGTTCAACGATGCCCTGGTCGGTCGCATCAACGCCATCGTTGGCAACATCATCGTGCGCCAGAGCGTCGCACCCTGTACGCGCTGCCGCGCCGGCTACCGCCAGCTCGCCCAGAACGGACCACATACTATCGTCGTCTCCAGCGATGACGGCTACGACGGCGCCCCCGACAACACCATCTTCCTCTTCGCACCCACCGGGCTGGTGTTCTACCGACGCTGAACGCCCGCCGAACTGCCCCACCTTCGAGGACTGCCGTCATGCCCCGAACCATCGAATACTGGCGCCCCACGAACGGCCTGTATCATGCGACCCCGCCCGGAATCGCCGTGCTGACCCAGGACAGCGATTGGGAGGTGCTCAACGAAGCCACCGGCTTCTACGAGGAAAGCCCGTATCCCTCCGCCTTCAAGGGACAGGTGTATCGCGCGCTGAACTACATAAACGCTACGCCGACGGGCGCATCGCTGCTCTGGAACCTCTACACGACGAACAATTTCGTCGACATCACCCCCTCGTCGCTGGGCAACAATGTCCAGTCCACCAATCAGCCCATGGCGCTCAATCAGGTCGCCAGAGAAATCATCGTAGGAACCGGTCCCGGCCCCCAGACCCAGATCGCGCTCAATCAGACAGGCATCGCCCCGCAGGCGCAGACCCAGTGGCTGACCTATGTCATCAACAGTTCGCCGCATTGGGCCCTGGACGGCGTGCCGGGCAACGGTGGTGGCCTTTACGGCTATCTAGAGCGCGCCCGCCAGTATGCCAACCGCTGGATGCTGCTGTTCGACCACCGCTACTTCCGCTGGAGCGACAGCAATGAAGGCTATTTCAATGAGCAGAGCTACAGCGGACATTTCGGTATCTCCGCCCACAACATCGCCATCACCAACCACGAAGTGGCGGCCTGGCTTGCCGGACAGCCGCTACCCCACCGCCTCAGCGATGCCCAGCAGAACCATGCGCGGCTTGCGACCATAGTTGCCCTTAAGGACGTTTCGCCGCCTTCGGCTGGCTGTTCCGCCCATGTGAGATGGAACCCCACAGCGACCAACCCGCTGAACCGGATACGTCCTCCGGCAATCGGCCTGGCTCATGAGCTGCTGCATGCCTACTACAGTTGCCGAGGCGCACAACCCGGCTACGACGACAACCACTACTCCACGGTACTGTTCGAATACCGCTGCGTCGGCCTCGGCCCCTGGGACGAAGCACCATTATCGGAAAATGCCCTACGCAAAGAATGGTGGAGCTATGCCTGCCAGCAGGTGCCCGGAAGCGACCCAGAGAACAGGAAGGCCATCGGCAAACGCATCAGTTACATGTAGTCGTCGCCGCTGTCCCGACAGAAACGAGGGACCCAGATGCCCCGTCCCACCGATAGCAATACCAGCCTCTCCCTGACCGCCTCGGCGCTGGCAGCCCTGTTCCCGGAGCGTCTGGCCGGGGAAGAACGCCTGAACGCACTGCCCGGTTGGGAACTGCTGGGCTACAGCGCCAGCCCCTTAGCCCTGGACGGCGCAATCGCCACCCATCTCACCGCCACCCTGCACAACGACGCCGACCAGCGTCCGCTCGACGGCCTGGTCGCGGAGATCCGCCAACTCCCCGGCGATGCCAGCGCCGAGCGCTACCAGGTGCTGTTGCGCCCCTGGCTCTGGTGGCTGACGCTGGCCAGCAACAACCGGGTGTTCCAGAACCTCGCCACCAGCGACATCGTCACCCAGGTCTTCGACCAGCACGGCTTCAGCGACTACCAGTTGCAGCTCAGCGGCAGCTACCAGCCCCGCGAATACTGCGTGCAGTACGGCGAGAGCGACCTCGCCTTCGTCTCGCGGCTGCTGGAGGAAGACGGCATCTTCTGGTTCTTCACCCATGCCGCCGGCAAGCACACCCTGGTGCTGGCCGACAGCAACGACGCCTTCCCGCCGATTCCCAACGGCCCGCAAGTGGCCTACCTGGGCCAAGGAATCGGCGTGCGCGAGTTGCAGGGCGTGCGTTCGGCGCAGTACAGCCTCCAGGCGGTATCCGGGACCTACAGCGCCACCGACTACGAGTTCACCACCCCGAGCACCTCGCTGTACTCCCAGGCCGAGGCGGTTTCCGGCGCCGCCGGCGTCTACCAGCACCCCGGCGGCTACACCGCCAAGGCCCAGGGCGACAGCCTGACCAAGCAACGCATCGACGGCCTGCGCAGCCAGGAGACGCGCCTGATCGGCGAGAGCGACTGCCGCTGGCTGGTGCCCGGCCACTGGTTCACCCTCAGCGGGCATGACGACGATTCGCTGAATATCGACTGGGTGCTGACCTCGGTCACCCATGACGCCAGTCACGCGCACTACCGCAATCGCTTCGAGGCGATCCCCAAGGCCACCGCCTACCGCCCCGCGCGGGTCACGCCCAAGCCGCGCATGCACACCCAGACCGCCCTGGTGGTGGGCAAGGCCGGCGAGGAGATCTGGACCGACCAGTACGGCCGGATCAAGATCCAGTTCCCCTGGGACCGCGACGGCAAGAACGACGAGACCTCCTCCTGCTGGGTGCGCGTGGTGCTGCCCTGGAGCGGCAAGGGCTTCGGCATGCAGTTCGTGCCGCGCATCGGCCAGGAAGTGATCGTCACCTTCATCGACGGCGACCCGGACCGCCCGCTGGTCACCGGCTGCGTCTACAACGGCGACAACGCCCTGCCCTACGCGCTGCCGGACAACCAGACGCAGTCCGGGATCAAGACCAACTCGTCGAAGGGCGGCGGCGGTTTCAACGAGCTGCGCTTCGAGGACAAGAAGGACGCCGAGGAAGTCTTCCTCCAGGCGCAGAAGGACCTCAACGTCAACGTGCTCAACGACAGCACCGCCAGCATCGGCCACGACGAGACCCTGACGGTGCAGAATGCCCGCACCCGCACGGTGAAGGAAGGCGACGAGACCGTCACCCTGGAGAAAGGCAAGCGCACGGTGACCATCCAGACCGGCAGCGACAGCCTGGATGTGAAGGACACGCGCACGGTGACGGTGGGCGCCGACCAGACCCACAGCACCGGCGGCAACTACAGCCACAAGGTCAGCGGCAACTTCGAGCTGACGGTGGACGGCAACCTGACCATCAAGGTCAGCGGCACCCTCGCCCTGCAGAGCGGCGGCAGCCTGACCCTGAAGAGCAACGCCGACCTCGCCGCCCAGGCCGGCACCTCGCTGACCAGCAAGGCCGGGACGTCGCTGACCAACCAGGCCGGCACCTCCCTCACCAACAAGGCCGGCACCAGCCTGACCAACGATGCCGGCGTCAGCCTGACCAACAAGGCCGGCGCCGAACAGACGGTGGACGGCGGCGGCATGCTGACCATCAAGGGCGGCCTGGTAAAGGTCAACTGAGGAGAAGCGCATGGCGGCATCCGGCAAGCTCGACCTGGTTCGTGGCGACAGCCATCTCGCTGGTAACCTGCTCGACGGCAGCCTGGAAGGTCCGTTGCGCATCGACGAGCACGACAGGCCGCAGGCCAGCCTCGGCTACCGGCAGGGCCAGTTGCACGGCGCCAGCACCCTGTTCCATCCCAACGGCAAGGTCTCCGCGCAACTCGCCTTCGTCGACGGCAAGCTGCACGGGCCGGTCAGTTTCCATGCCGCGGAAGGCTGGTTGCAGCGCAAGGCGCACTACCGCAACGGGCTGCTCCACGGCGAAGCGCTCACCTATTTCGCCAACGGCCAGGTGGCCGAGCGCGAGCATTACCGCGACGGCGTGCGCGACGGGGTCTACCAGCGCTTCCATGGCAATGGCCAACTGGCCTTCGACGGACGCTACCTGAACGGCCAGCTACTGGACGGCGCCCAGCCGTTCGCCGATGACGGCCGGCCGCTGGACAGCGAGGGCAGACCCATGGCGCGCTGGCGCTGGTGGTGGATCAGGCTGGCGGAGCCCTAGGCGCGCATCGGCCAGGCGGCGCTCAGGGAATCAGCATCTGCACCTGTCCCGGCACGCTGATCTTGATCACCCCGCCCCAGGTGCAGATCAGCGTGCCGTTGGCGTCCAGCGCGGGCATCCCGCCCAGCAGCAGGGTCGGCGGACCGCCGGGGATCCACGGGCTGGCGGTGGCGGGAATGCACGGCATCGGCGTCAGTACGCCGAGGGCGGCGGCGGTGGCGGCGGCCACCACGGGGTTGGCCGGACTCTGGCAGAGGCCGAAGGTGGGAATGTTCAGCAGCGGGATGTGGTCCATGATGTTCGCCGCCGGCATCCCGCTGGTCAGGGTGCGGTTCTGCGGCAACACGTTGAGCACCGTCGGCGCCGCCCCGAAACTGCATTGCAGGGTGGCGCCGGCGCAGACCTGCGGGCAACCCATGCCGTCCTCCCGAGCGCGATGGCGTTGTAGCAGGATAGACCAGCCCATCGCGCTCGCCGTGGGGCTGGCTTGCTGTTTTTCTGACGAATGCCCGACATGCGTGTCGCCAGCGGCGCTAGAATTCCGCTGTCATGCGGGGCGGAGCCCCGCGACAGGGATCGACGAAAAAGGATTTTCGGCGGATCGAACGGTGCCCGCAGCGCCCTCGCCGGCCGGCCTGCGGCCGGTCGATGCAGGGGTTGCCGCACCCTGGCCGCCCCCAAGGACGGGACGACAATGCCTAGCACAAGAAGCCTCCCCGCACGGGTCATCGTCGCCGATGACTATCCCCTGTTCCGCGATGGCCTGAGACGGGTCGTCCGCCGCTACCTCCCGCAAGCCGCCGTAAGCGAAGCGGGCAGCTTCGACGAGGTGCTGCGCCTGGCCTCGAGCGTCTCGCCGGAACCTCCCGCCCTCTTCCTCCTCGACCTGCTGCTTCCCGGCTTCGCCGCCTCCCAGTCCATCGAGCGCTTGCGTCGCGCCTATCGGCACAGCGCAATCGTCATCGTCTCGATGCTCGACGACCCGCGCCTGGTGGACGAGGTGCTGGCCGCCGGCGCCGACGGCTACCTCGGCAAATCCCTGGAGGCCGGGGAGATCGGCACGGCGTTGCAGACGCTCGGCAGCGGCGAACCGGTGGTGCGCCTGCGCGGCGGGTCGAGCGCCGGCAGTCGGCAACGCGCCCTCCTGGACGCCCTGACCCCACGGCAGCAAGCGGTACTGCGGCTGATCGCCGATGGCCTGTCGAACAAGGAAATCGGCCGCGCGCTGTCGATCTCGCCGTTCACCGTGCGCGTGCACGTTTCCTCGCTGCTGCGCGCCCTGGAAGTGAACACGCGGACGGCCGCCGCGGCGCTGGCGGTGAAGGCCGGCTTCTAGGCAGGTTCCACGCGGCCGTACCCGGAGTTCCCGCGCAAGCATCCGGGAATGCCGAAACGAGAAGTCTGCCGCGATTTTCCGCGAAGTCTCCTCGCGGCGCTGAAGCCCGTCGCGGCGGACCAGTCCCATCCATGAGGGGCGCGCCTGCGCGCCGGCCTCACCGGGAGCGGCGACGCTCGTTTTCAGCAGAGGAACGGCACATGATCGACAGGGTGAAGCCGCTGATGGCGGCATGGGTTCTGGTCTTCGCATCTTCTTCGTTCGCCGGCGAAACGGCGGAAAAGTTGCCACGAAAGCCAGCTCTAGGGCCGGAAACCGCGGGGGCGACCCTGGTCATTCCCGGCGAGACCGACAGGCTCGCCTCGCTCTACGCCCGCGCACGGGGCGAAGGCGGCAAGGTGGTGCTCTGGGCCGGCGGCGACGCGCCGAACCAGATGGACTGGTTGAAGACGGCCTTCGAGAGCCGCTTTCCCGGCGTGACCCTGGACGTCACGGTGGACCTCTCCAAGTTCCACGACCTGCGCATCGACCAGGAACTCGCCGCCGGCACCCTGACGCCGGACGTGGCGATGCTGCAAACCACCTTCGATTTCGACAAATGGAAGGCCCGCGACGTGCTGCTGCGCTACAAGCCGGTCGGCTTCGCCCGGCAGAAGAAAGGCTACGCCGATCCCGACGGCGCCTATGTCACGGCCTACAACAACGCCTTCGTGCCGACCTACGCTTCCGTCCGGCTGCCAGCGGAGCGCTATCCGACGCGCTTCGCCGATTACCTGAAGCCGGCCTTCAAGGGCAAGCTGGTGCTGACCTATCCCCATGACGACGATGCGGTGCTGTACGTCTACGACAAGCTGGAACGGCGCTACGGCAGCGGTTTCCTGCGCGCCCTGGCGGCGCAGAAGCCGAACTTCCTGCGCGGCACGGCGGCGCCGGCGGCCTCGGTGGGCACCGACTCCATCGGTTCGCTGGGCAACCTGACCGGCTATGCGACCGACAGCGATACGCCGGCCGGCTACTTCATCCCGACCGACGAGCCGTTCATCGTCTGGAACCAGCGCGCGGCGATCTTCAAGGCCGCCCGTCATCCGGCCACGGCCAAGCTGCTGCTGTCCTACCTGGGCTCGGCCGAGTTCCAGTCCAGCTACGGCGGCTGGCGCGCCCGCGCCGACGTCGGCGAAGCGCCTGGGCTGCCGCCACTGGAGTCGCTGAAGAACGTCGATGTGCACGATTTCACCCGCTGGATGGCCGATCGCCAACGGGTGGCCAGCCTGCGCAGGCACATGGCGGAAATCTTCGGCCCGGTACGCGGCGAGTCGCCGTTGCGCGACCCGGCGCTGATGAGCCTGCTGGGGCTGACGGCGAACGACATCGTCGCCCTGCCCGAACCGGACCTGCCGATCTACTGAACCGCCATGACGGCCTCGCGCACGGACGACGCGGGGTCGTCGATCCTGGAGAATTGCCAATCAGGTTTCGACGGCAAGCAAGCGGCCTGGAGCGGCTGGGAAGACTCCTACTTTTTATAAAATACTTTTAATAAACGATTTATCCTATTGATTAATAAGATAAATAAAATACTAGAATTCACTTTAAGTTGAGACGACAAGGCGGCGCATAACGCTACCCGTTGTCCGCCCTGGCATCCGCTTACCGCCTTCGCTGCGCAGGGCGAACGAGGCCACGCGCGTTATCCGCCGACAGGCCTCTGCCAGGGAGGTACGGCGGCACGGAAAACTCTTCTTCGACAACGACTTCCGCGTAGAACCTGATCCATCGCCTGCGCTCGCGCGAACTCACGCAGGCGACGATCAGGACCTAGGACCTAGGCCTTCCGCCACCCCTGCAACTGATTGCGGATCGGCAACTCGCGGATGCGCTTGCCGGTGGCGGCGAAGATCGCGTTGCACAGCGCCGGCGCTATCGGCGGCACGCCGGGCTCGCCGACCCCGCCCAACGGCAGGTCGCCATCCGGCTTGAGCAGATGCACCGACACCGCCTTGGGCGCCAGCGGCATGCGCGCCAGCTCGTACTGGTGGAAGTTGTCCTGCTGGACCTTGCCATCCTTGAAGCTGATCTCGCCCAGCGCCGCCAGGCCCAGGCCCATCACGCAGGCGCCTTCGAGCTGCGAGCGGATGCGCTCGGGGTTGATCTGCGGACCGCAGTCGGCGGCGATGGTGGCCTTGTGCACCAGCAGCGCGCCGTCGTCCTTCACCTCCACCTCGATCACCACCGCCACGTAGGTGACGAAGCTGTAGTGCGCGGCGATTCCCCGCGCCCTGCCCCTGGGCAGCTCGCCGCCCCAGCCGGACTGGCGCGCCGCCTCCTCGATCACCCCGCGCAGGCGGCCGACATCGAGCGGGTAGCGCTCCGGCGACTCGCCGTAGTTCCAGCTGTCGCCGAGTTCGGCGGTGTCGATCCGCCGCGCCGGGCCGAGCAGCTTGAGCAGGTAGTCCTTCGGGTCCTGGCCGGCCTTCGCCGCCAGTTCGCCGACGAAGCTCTGGATGGCGAAGGCGTGGGGGATGTTGGAGACCGAGCGGAACCAGCCGACCCGGGTGTGCGCCGGGGCCTCGGGGTTCTCCAGGCGCACGTTGGGGATGGCGAACGGCAGGTTGGTCAGGCCCATGCCCAGTTCGAAGGCGCCCTGGTGCTTGCTGTCCGGGCCGAACAGTGCGGTGATGCTCGGCGCCACCGAGCGATGCAGCCAGGCCTGCGGCAGCCCGTCGGCGCCGAGCACGGCCTGCAGGCGCTCCACCGAGACCGTGTGGAAATAGGAGAAATGCAGGTCGTCCTCGCGGGTCCACTGCACGCGCAGGTGGCGACCGGGGAACGCCTTGGCCAGGATCGCCGCTTCCAGCACGAAGTCGGGCTTGGACTTGCGGCCGAAACCGCCGCCGAGCAGGGTCACGTTGACCGTGACCTTGTCGAACGGCAGTTTCAGGCGCTCGGCGATGCGCTCGCGGGTCACTTGCGGCGCCTGGGTTGGGGCCCAGACCTCGCAGGCGCCGTCCTTGTACCAGGCGGTGGATACCGGCGGTTCCATCGGCGCCTGGGCCAGGTGCGGCAGGTAGTACTCGGCCTCGACGACATCCCCGCCCTTGGCGAACAGCGCCGCGGCATCGCCGCTGTCGCGCACCACCTTGCCCGGCTTGCGCGCGGCCTCTTCCAGTTGCTTGCGGTAGGCCACCGAGTCGTAGCCGCCGTTGACCCCGGCGTCCCACTCGACCACCAGCGCCTCGCGCCCCTTGATCGCCGCCCAGGTGTTCTGCGCCACCACGGCGACCCCGCCCAGCGGCTGGAACTCGGACGGGATCGGCCGGCCCTCGATCTCGATCACCTTGACCACCCCCGGCACCTTCAGCGCCGCGGCGGCGTCGTAGCGCTTGAGCTTGCCGCCGTAGACCGGCGGCCGGGCGACCACGGCGTAGAGCATGTCGTCGAAGCGCGCGTCGAAGCCGAAGCCGGCGCGGCCATTGACGATATCGGCGCCGTCGATGGCGCGCGCCACGTCCTTGCCGATGTAGCGGAACTGCTCGGGCTTCTTCAGCAGCAGCTTGTCGCGCGCCGGCACTTCGAGGCCCGCGGCGGCCTCGGCCAGTTCGCCGAAGGACAGCGAACGGCCGCTGGGCGCATGCAGCACCTTGTTCTGTTCGGCGCGGCACTCGCCCAGCGGAACCTTCCACTGGTTGGCCGCGGCCTGTTCGAGCATCTGTCGCGCCGCCGCACCGCAGCGGCGCATGGGTTCGAACCAATGGCGCATGCTGCGCGAGCCATCGGTGTCCTGGTTGCCGTAGCGCGCTTCGTCGCCGGGCGCCTGGATCACCTTGACCCGGCTCCAGTCGGCCTCCAGCTCGTCGGCCACCACCATCGCCAGGCTGGTGCGCACGCCCTGGCCCATTTCCGAGCGGTTGCAGACGATGCCGACCGTGCCGTCCCGGTCGATGCTCACGTAGATCTTCGGGTTATCCACCCAGCCGTGGGGCATGGCGTCGGCGCCGAAGGCCTTCTTCTCGGCGGCCAGGGCGTCGCGCCAGCCCCAGTTGGCAGCCACCAGCAGCACGCCGGTGGCGCCGACGCCCTTGAGGAAACCGCGGCGGCTGAGATTGCCGATGACCAGATCGTCGGGGTACGAGCGCTTCATGCCTTGGCCTCCTGCAACTTGGCGGAGGCGTTGTGGATCGCCGTCTTGATCCGGTTGTAGGTGCCGCAGCGGCAGATGTTGCCGGCCATGGCCGCCTCGATCTGCTCGTCGCTGGGCGCGGGGTTGCTCTTCAGCAACGCCGTGGCCGACATGATCTGCCCGCCCTGGCAGTAGCCGCACTGCGCCACGCCGATGTCCAGCCAGGCCTGCTGGACGACTTCGCCGACCTTGTCGGTGTGCAGGTGGTCGATGGTGGTGACCTTCCTGCCCTGCGCCAGGCTCACCGGCGTGATGCAGGAACGGGTGGCCTGGCCGTCGATATGGATGGTGCAGGAGCCGCACAGGCCCATGCCGCAGCCGAACTTGGTCCCGGTATAGCCGACGACGTCGCGGATAGCCCAGAGCAAGGGCATATCCTCGGTGACATCGAGCTGATGATCCTTGCCATTGAGGTTCAGGGTAATCATCGGTGCACGCCTTTTCTGGTTTCTGGTTATGGAGTCGCACGGCGACTGCGCCGCCCCCCATGGGCGCGGCGAGTCTCTCATCGGACTGAAGGGAGATTATTGGCGAGAGGACTGCGGCGGATAACCTGGCAGAACTGAACGTATCGTTGAATGGAATTCAACGATACCCAAGCCGGGCGGGAATCGCCCGGGCGAGGCAGCATTCCCGGTGGCCCGCTCCTCGCCGCTCGCCGGAAAAGCGAGCGGCTCGGCCAGGGGAAACGGCGTTAGCCGCGCCGCACGCGCAGGCGCTCGGCGTGGTAGATCAACGGCCCATGCTGGTCCTCGGCACCGCTGGGGTCGTCCAGCAGCACGCCGGTGATGCGGCCCTGGCGGAACAGCAGGCGGATCGCCAGCAGGTTGGCCCTGGGGTCGCCCTTGAGATCATGGAGGGAACGCGGGGTGTCGGCATCCAGCTGACAAAACACCGATTCGAGCAAAACATCGGAAGGTTCTAACGCCATGCAGTCGTATCCGTCGAGAAGTACCGGTCACCTTGCCTTGCACTGGGTGCCGGTCAAAGCCCATCCCTGGAAAAACGCCTTTCCGCGAATTGAAACAATGCGCAACGATTTTCCTCGCGACGCAGTGTCGCCTACCGCCAGAGCCGTTGCCAAGAGCCGTACATCCCTGCGGCGCGCCCCTGCGACAACGTTGCAATACTTTCTTCACACGAGTTCCGCTACAAAGGTATCTCGCCGGAACCGAGGGTTCCTTTGTCCACCCACCCATAACCGAGAAAGCAAGCGGAGGCACCCATGAACCACACTGCATCGATCCCCGCCCTGCCCACGGCCTATGACCTGCTGAACACCCGCATCCAGCGCATCATCCACGCCCCGGCTGCGCAACAGGCCTGCCAGGCCTGCATTTCCCGATTGCCCGGCGAAGACGAGGGCGACTGGGCCCACCTGCTGGAAAGCTTCGACCGTTCCAACCAGTGGCTGCTCGACCCGCAGCGCGACGGCAGCATCGTCCTGCGCTGGAGTTCCGCCGCCTGATCCTGTTTGCCGCGCGGCCGTCAGCCGCGCGGCTTGCGCTCTTCCCTCCCCTTCGCCGTTCGCGGCTATCGCGGGTAGCTTCCCGGCAACAGGATGTCCCGGCCGACCTCGCGGATGTCGGTATGGCCGCAGAAGGCCATGGTCAGGTCCAGCTCACGAGCGATGATCTCCAGCGCCCGCGTCACTCCGGCCTGACCCAGCGCGCCCAGCCCGTAGAGATAGGGACGGCCGATCATGGTCCCGCGCGCACCGAGGGCGATGGCCTTGAGCACGTCCTGCCCGGAACGGATGCCGCTGTCGAGCCAGACCTCGATGCGCTCGCCCACCGCCTCGACGATCGCCGGCAGCGCGCTGATGGTCGAGGGCGCGCCGTCCAGCTGGCGTCCGCCATGGTTGCTGACGACCAGCGCATCGGCGCCGGAGTCGGCGGCCAGCCGCGCGTCCTCGGCATCGAGGATGCCCTTGAGCACCAGCTTGCCGCCCCAGCGGTGCTTGATCCATTCGACGTCGCCCCAGTTCAGCCGCGGGTCGAACTGGCGGGCGGTCCACTCGGACAGCGAGCCCATGTCGTCGACGCCCTTGACGTGACCGACGATGTTGCCGAAACCGCGACGCCGGGTGCCGAGCATGCCCAGCGCCCAGCGCGGCTTGGTGGCGATGTTCAGCAGGTTGGCCAGGGTCGGCCGCGGCGGCGCCGAGAGACCGTTCTTCAGGTCCTTGTGGCGCTGGCCGATGATCTGCAGGTCGAGGGTCAGCACCAGCGCGTCGCAGCCGGCGGCCTTGGCACGGTCGATCAGGCGTTCGATGAAATCGCGGTCGCGCATCACGTAGAGCTGGAACCAGAACGGCTGGCCGACTTCCGTGGCGATGTCCTCCAGGGAACAGATGCTCATGGTCGACAGGGTGTAGCGCACGCCGAACTCGGCGGCGGCGCGGGCGGCGAGGATCTCGCCGTCGGCATGCTGCATGCCGGCCAGCCCGGTGGGCGCGATGACCACCGGCATGGCCATCTCCTGGCCGAGCATGCGGGTGCGCAGCGAGCGGTTCTCGATGTTCCGCGCGACCCGCTGGCGCAGCTTGATCGCGGCGAAGTCGTCCTGGTTGGCGCGGTAGGTGCCTTCGCTCCAGGAACCGGAGTCGGCGTAGTCGTAGAACATCCGCGGCACGCGCTTGCGCGCCAGGCGGCGCAGGTCTTCGATATCGGTGATGACGCTCATGCAGTCCACTCCTTCGGGGGTGGCTGGATGGTAGAGCGCGACGTACCGCCGCAGGCGGAATAATTGTCGGCATCGGCGGAAGGAAATTCCGCCGTTTCAGTCGTCCGCCGCCGGAAGGAATTCCCTGCCCTGGGCCACCGCCTCGCGGCAGATCGCCGCCAGCCAGGCGGCGAAACGCTGGCTGGCCGGCGAGGCCTGGTGGCTGCGCAGGTGGTAATGGTGGGTGGGCGCCGAACGCAGCGGGAACAGCACCACCAGCCGCCCCTCGGCAAGCCAGGCGCGCGCCAGCGAGGGTCGCGCGAGGGCCACGCCCTGGCCGTTGGCGGCGGCTTCCAGGGTCATGCCCAAATCGAGCAGGCGCGGCCCGGCGCAGGGCTCCGGCCAGTCCAGCCCGGCCACGCGGAACCACGGCTGCCAGGGCTCCAGCGGCGAGCGCAGCAACGGCAGGCCGGCGAGCATGGCTGGCGTCCAGGGCCGCGGCAGGCCCAGCAGCAGCCCCGGCGCGGCCATCGGTAGCACGCGCTCCTCCAGCAGCCGCTCACCGGCCGCCACGCCATGGCTGTCGCCGCGCACCTCGACATCGGCCAGCGGCAGGTCCTGGCCGTCCGAAGGACTCGACAGGAGAATCTCCAGTTCGATTTCCGGACAGGCCTCGGCGAAGGACGCCAGGCGCGGAATCAGGATCTGCCGGGCGAAGGTCGGCGGCGTGCGCAGGGTCAGCCGCTGCTGGCGCTGGACCTGGCGACGATGCAGCGGAACCGCCGCGAGCTGGGCGAGGATCGGCGCGATCTGTTCAAGGTACTCGCGGCCGTGGGAGGTCAGCGCCAGCGAGCGGCCGTCGCGCTGCAACAGGCTCACCCCGAGCATCCCCTCGAGACCGGAAACCCGCTTGCTGGCGGCGCTGCCGGTGATCGACAGGAGTTCGGCGGCGCGCTCGAAGGTACCCAGCCGGGCAGCCGCTTCGAACGCCTGCAACGCTTCGATGGAAGGAAAACGGAAATCGTCGGGATTGAGCATGGGGCAGACTTTACCCGCTGCCCGAGATCAGGGATACCGCGTCAGAGCCGCTGCTCGTTGGCCGCGGCGCGGCGCTCGGGCGCCGCGGAACCGGCGGCACCGCCCCAGGAAGCCTTGCCGGGGCTGTAGACATCCTGTTCGTCGAGGGTCACCAGGCCGCTTTCCACCAGGCGCCCGAGGACCTGGCGGATGCTCACCAGGGACAGCGGCGTACCGGTTTCGGAGAGACGCCGGTGCAGGGTGCGGATCGGCACCCGGCCCTGCTCCCCCGAGGCTTCCCAGAGCGCATCGATCACTTTCAGCCGGGCCAGGCTCATCTTCAGGCCGGCCTCCTTCAACATCTGTTTGACGGGCGAATGGGTCATCGTGACGCTCCTTTCGTGGACGAGTGGGTAGCGGGTCCCCGCCGAAGCCGAGCATCCCTGCTCGCTGCCTGCACGTGTTCCCTGAAACCGGGCGGCTGTGGGCCGCCTCTATGGTTAAAGACGAACGAGCGCGGAAAAACCGTCAGTTTTTTTCCCATCAGATCTGATAGGCATTGCTTATCATTCGCGAATGCTTAGCCGTTGCAGTTGCGGGTCGGCGTCGATCTGCCTGTCGCTGAACGGCAAGGTCTGCCATTGCTGGCGGGAAAACAGCTCGGTCTGGTCGCGGTAGTGCGGCGAGCGCGGATCGCTGGACTGGGAGAAAGCCAGCAACCCGCGAGCCTTGGGCCCTTCCTCGGGGAAGGTCACCAGTTGGATGTAGCTGGTGCCGCCGACCACCTCCAGGTGGTCGCCCTTGCGGACGCTCTGGATCGCGTTGTAGACCCCGAAATGGCCATCGCCGCCGGGAATCGCGATGCGTTCCTGGCCACGGGTGCTCACTTGCAGGTCGCCCCAGCGCGCGCCGTCGGGAATCCCGCTCTTCTCCACCTCCGCCGCCGCGTCCGCCAGCGCCTGGCGCACCTGGGCCGCCACCTGCGGCCGGTCGAGGGCGATGCCTTGCGGCGTATCCAGGGGACGTTGCGCATCGAACGGTTCCTTCCACGCGCCGTCGAGTTCGGCGAAGCGTTGCATGAAGCGCTGGAAGTAGACGAAGCCGCTGCCGCTGTCGAGGTTGGCGCCACGGTCCCACTGCGCCAGGGCCGCGCAGGCACGGGCAAGGGACTTCTCGCCCTGGTTGTCGCGGCACAGGCGGAGCAGGTCCGGCAGCACCTGGTCGGCGCTGAAGACATGGTTGGCGGTGACCATCTCCTCGAGCGTCTTCGCCTCCAGCGGCTGCTTGCCCTGTAGCCGGCTCAGGGCGTAGCGCGCCCGCGGACCGATGGGCTTCTCCTGGCTGACCAGGGGCGAGAAGCCCTGCAGCGGGCTCGCCGGGTTGGTCAGCCAGGCGCTGTCGTTGGAGTTCTGCACGAAGTCCCTGCGCAACAGCACCGGCAGTTGCGCCGACGGGGTGATGCCAGCCTGGGCCGCGGCCGGGTCGCGGCTCCAGGCACAGCGGCTGTCCTGCCCCTGGAGGGCCGGCAGGCCTTCGGCGACCAGTTGCGGAATGGCGCAGGCGGGAATCAGTTCCGGCTTCAGGTAGGGCACCACCGACTGGTTCATGTACAGGGCGTTGCCCTGCTCGTCCGCGGCCAGGGTGTTGACCCAGGGGATCCCCTGTAGCGCCTCGACGCGCCGGCGCAGGTCGGCGACGTCGCTGGCCTGGTTGATCGAGTACCACTGTTGCAGTACCCGGGTGTTCTCCAGGTTGGCGTCACGCAGCGCATAGGCCTCGCTGCGGTTCCAGTCCAGCTTGCCGGGCCAGACCACCAGCGGGCCGTAGATCGACTGGTAGACCTTGTGCTCGACGCGCGACAGCTTGCCGTCGGCGCCGCGCACCTCGATCGCGACGGACTTCTCCTCCAGCGGCAGCGAACGACCGTCGACCAGGTAGCGCCGCGGGTCCTTCGGGTCCAGCGCCAGGCGATACAGGGTGAAGTGGCTGGAGGTATCCACCGTGTGGGTCCAGGCCAGGTGGCGGCTGAAGCCGATGTTGACCACCGGCAGGCCGGGCAGCGAGGCTCCCATCACGTCGAGCCGGCCGGGAATGGTCAGGTGCATCTGGTAGAAACGCATCGCGCCGTTCCAGGGGAAGTGCGGGTTGGCCAGGAGCATGCCCTTGCCGTCCGCCGAACGTTCGCTGCCAACGGCAATGGCGTTGCTGCCGCGCTCCAGGCGGAAGCGCTGGCGCCGCTGCTCGGCGACCTGGAACGCCTGCTCGCCGCTCAGGGCGACCTTCTCCGTGCCGGGCGGCGCGGCGGCCACCAGCGCGTCGGCGAACTGGCCGACCCCGCCTTCGACCAGCAGGCGCCGGGTCAGGCGCAGCAGGTCATCGGTCGCGATGGCCCGCAGCCAGGGCTGGCCAAGGCAACTGGTGGTCTTGCCGTCGGCCTCGCGGAGGAAGCGGTTGAAACCGGCGGCGTAGCCTTCGAGCAACTGGCGCACCGCGGGCGTCTGCGCCTGCCAGAAGGCTTGCAGCGCCTCGGGTTGGTTGAGCCAGGCGTAGAAGATGTCGGACGGCAGGTTGTCCAGCTCGGCCGACGACTTGCCCTCGCTGCCGAAATAGCGCGCCCGCTCGCCGCGCGCGGTGACGATCTCCTCGGCCAGCAGGCAGGCGTTGTCGCGCGCGTAGGCGTAGCCGATGCCATAGCCCAGGCCGCGCTCATCCTTGGCCCGGATGTGCGGCACGCCATAGGCGGTCCAGCGGATATCCGCGGCCAGCCCGGTCGGCCGCGGCATATCGGCCTGGACCGGCATCATCGAACCCAACAGCATGCCGGCCAGGCCGGTCAGTACGGTACGCATCCCCATCGATGTCGTTTCTCTGCAAAGTGGTGGCCGGAACGGCCGGGACATGCAACGAAAACGCCCTGCGTGCCGGGCATCCCCTGGCGGGGAAACGGGCAACACAGGGCGTGGCGGCGTGGCGCCGATCAGCTGGCCAGGGCGTGCTCGTGCAGGGCGCGGGCCGCAGTACCGGGCTTCAGGTGCTGGTACAGGGAGCCGGAGATTTCCTCGGCACGCACCGGCAGCACCGACAGCAGGGTGTCGCTGAGGCCATGGCTGGCCTGGCAGAAGCCCTGCATGTAGATCGACGCCTGGCAACGCTGGTCGGTGATCAGACGATAGTTGCGGTCGACCTCGAAGTCCCCGAGGTAGTCGGCCATCGGCTCCAGCAGTTGACGATGCAACTGCCGCTCATAACCGGTGGCGAGGATTACCAGGTCGTAGCGCTGCACGCTCAGTTCGCCATTGGCGGTATTACGCAGCGCCAGCTCGATACCCTCGGCGCCTGCCGTGGCCTTCTCCACCGAGCGCAGGCTACGGAAGGCGTGGCGCGGGACTCCGGAAACCTTCTGGCGATAGAAGATGCCGTAAATACGCTCGATCAGGTCGATATCCACCACCGAATAGTTGGTGTTGTGGTACTCGCGCACCAGGCGCTCACGCTCCGCGCCTTCCTGGTTGTAGATCAGGTCGGTGAACTCGGGCGCGAATACTTCGTTGACGAACGGGCTGTCGTCCGCCGGCTTCAGCGCCGAACCGCGCAGGATCAGGTCGACCTGTACCGATGGATAGCTGTCGTTGAGATCGATGAAGGCTTCGGCGGCACTCTGTCCGCCGCCGATGATCGCGACTTTCATCGGCTGGCCGTTGACACAGGGCTGCTTGAGCATGCGCTCCAGATACTGCGAATGGTGGAAGACCCTGCCATCATCCTTCAGGTGGCGGAACGCCAGGGGAATTCGCGGCGTACCGCCGGCGCTGACCACCACCGAGCGAGTGGTCCGCACAAGCTCCTCGCCTTCGGCGTTGCGCGAAGTCACCCGCAGCGCCTCGACCTTGCGCTCGACCAGCATCGGCTCGACCGACAGCACTTCCTCGCCGTAACGGCTCTGCTCGGCGAAGTGGCCGGCGACCCAGCGCAGATAGTCGTTGAACTCCATGCGGCAGGGGTAGAAGGTGCCCAGGTTGATGAAGTCCACCAGGCGCCCATGTTTGTGCAGGTAGTTGACGAAGGAATAGGGACTGGTTGGATTGCGCAGGGATACCAGGTCCTTGAGGAAGGAAATCTGCAACTCGCTCTGGCTGACCAGGGTATTGCCGTGCCAGCGATAGTCGGCCTGTTTGTCGAGGAACAGGACTTGCAGTTCCCCCTGGGTCCTCGCGCGTTCCTCAAGGGCGATCGCCAGGGCGATGTTCGAGGGGCCGAAGCCGATACCGATAAGGTCGTGAACGACGGCGGTTGCTGTAGCCTGGGTCATTTCCAGTGTCCTCTGGATAGGCTCCCGAAACCGGGGAGCGATAGGTCAAGAGCGGCCCGTAAGGGCGTCTGTTGACTAGGAACGAGGACCGGGAAACGAAATTTAACCGCGCTGGATCAACTGGACTCCCAGGCTCGCATGCGCAGGCGGCAGTGCCTCATCGCATTGACGATGTGCTTTTCCACGAGACTGCGGGAGATATTCAGGTGCGCCGCTATCTCGTTGTGGGAAAGACCTTCCAGCTTGCGCAGGAGGAAGGACTCGCGGCACAGCGGCGGCAGTTCGTTCAGCGCCAGGGTCAGGAGGTCGAGGCGCTGACGCTGGTCCTCGAGTACCTGGGGGGAAGGCTCGGACATACCCTCCTCCTCGTCGAGGACGTGCAAGGGCTCGGCCTTGCGCACCCGGCTGCGGCGATGCTCGTCGACCGCGAGATTGAGCGCCGTCCGGTACAGGAACGCCCGCGGATGCTCGATTCGCGCTTGACTGGAGCGTTCCAGCACGCGCAAATACGCGTCGTGAGCAACGTCGGCCGCCGCCTGTCGGTCTCCGAGCCTGGCGCTGAGAAAGCGCAACAGCTCCCGATAATGGTTTTCCAAGACAACTCCTGCTCGCTACCGCGTGAGCGCTATCCTTGACAGAATGGGAAACCCCACAGGCGATGTTGGCAGCCTGAAATCATTAAATTTATAATAATTCTCATCCAGCTTTAAAGCCTTGCCATCGAACAGAGACGACAGGGCGCAAACGGAACCCTCGATGAAGACACCCCTCCCCGCCGACAGCGACACCTTGGTCCAGGACGCCGCACACTGGTGCATGCGCCTGCATGCCGAGGACTGTAGCGAGGAAGAGCGTGCCGAGTTCCGTCGCTGGCTGGCGAGCGATCCGAGGCACGCCGACGAATACGCAGCAATGGAAGAAATCTGGCAACTCAGCGAATTGCTGCCCCGCCGCTCCGACACCCCGGCGGCCGCCCCGGCATGGCCGCGCCCGCGTACTTCCCGCAGGCGCCACTGGAGAAACCAGGCGCGAGCTGCCGCGCTCGCCCTGTTCCTGCTCCCCGCCTCGGCCTACCTGGGCTGGTTGCAGGGCTGGATTCCCTCCAGCTATCAACGCTACACGGCGCAGGACAATATCCGCCACGTCACCCTCCCCGACGGCAGCGAGGTAGAACTGGATCTCAAGACCCGCCTCAGCTTCGCCAACTTCAGGGACATCCGCCGCGTCGTACTGGACGACGGCGAGGCCTATTTCCATGTCACCCACGATACGGCCCACCCCTTCGTGGTCAGGGCCGGCAAGGGTTCGATCACCGTCACCGGCACCCGCTTCAACGTCTGGAAGTACCAGGACAACGTCGTCGTCACCGTGACCGAAGGCTCGGTGAAGGTCCGCAGCGAAGGCTCGGGCAACGACAGCAGCCTGACCCCGGGCATGCAGGCCAGCTACTACCCCGGGCTGCTGCAACCGCTGGTCGAGGCGGTCGATACCCGCCAGGCACTGGCCTGGCGCGAAGGCCGCCTGATTCTCGACGACCTGCCGCTGGCTCAGGCCCTACCGCTGATCAACCGCTACCTGGAGCATCCGCTGGTCCTCACCGACAAGACCAGCGCCGAACTGCGCATCGGCGGCATCTACAGCACCCGCGAGATACGCAACCTGGTGGAGGCCCTGCCGAAGGTCCTGCCGGTGGATCTCGAGCACCGCGACGACGGCAGCATCCGCATCAGCAGCCGCTACGCCCAGCTCTGATCCGACGCTAAATTATCCGCTTCCGCCTTCGTATACCTGGGAGCGCCAGCCCGCCCGACATACAGCGGCGGTCTCTCCACGCACCGGCCGGATTCCCGAATGAGACGAACCCGTAGTACTCGTCGCGCACTGCTCGTCGCAGTCTGCCTCAGCCCCCTGATCGCCCTGGCCGCCTGGCAGGCCTATCCGTTCCGCAGCAACAGCTTCGATACCGTGAGCGTCAGCCGCGGCAGCATCGAGAGCAGCGTCTCGGCGCTCGGCACCCTGCAACCGCGGCGCTACGTCGACGTCGGCGCCCAGGCCTCCGGGCAGATCCGCAAGTTGCACGTCGAGGCCGGGGACGATGTGACGGAAGGCCAGTTGCTGGTCGAGATCGACCCCTCCACCCAGCAGGCCAAGGTCGATGCCGGCCGCTATTCGATCGAGATGCTCAAGGCCCAACTGGCCGAGCAACGTGCCCAGTACACCCTCGCCCGCCAGCAGTACCAGCGCCAGCAGCGGCTGGCTGCCGGCGGCGCGACGCGTACCGAGGACGTGCAGAGCGCCCAGGCGCAGATGCTCGCCACCCAGGCGCGGATCGAGATGTACCAGGCGCAGATCCGCCAGGCCCAGGCCTCGTTGCGCAGCGACGAAGCCGAACTCGGCTATACCCGCATCTACGCGCCGATGTCCGGCACGGTGGTGGCGGTCGATGCGCGCGAAGGCCAGACCCTCAATGCCCAGCAGCAGACCCCGTTGATCCTGCGGATCGCCAAATTGTCGCCGATGACCGTCTGGGCCCAGGTTTCGGAAGCCGACATCGGCCGGGTCAAGCCCGGCATGCCGGCCTACTTCACGACCCTCAGCGGCGAAGGCCGACGCTGGACCGGCAAGGTCCGGCAGATCCTCCCGGTGCCGCCCAAGCCGCTGGACCAGAGCAACCAGGGCGGCGGCAGCCCCACCAGCGGCAGCGGCGGGCAGAGCGGCAGCGGCCGGGTGGTGCTGTATACCGTGCTGGTCGACGTGGACAACGGCGACCACCAACTGATGGCGGAAATGACCGCCCAGGTGTTCTTCGTCGCCGCCACCGCGGAAAACATCCTCACCGCGCCGGTCGCCGCCATCCACGACGACGGCAAGGGCGGCCAGGTCGCCTGGGTGGTCGGCAGCAATGGCAAGCCGCAGAGCCGCCAGATCAGGACCGGCATCAGCGACCGCCTGCGGGTACAGGTGCTTGCCGGCCTGGAGGAAGGCGACCGCCTGCTGATGGCCGCTCCCGACGGCAGCGACAGCTGATGGAAAACGCCACGCAACCCGTCCCCCTGATCGAACTGCGCGACATCCGCAAGCGCTACGGCGGCAATGGCACTCCGGAAGTCGAGGTACTCAAGGGCGTATCGCTGTCGATCCACGCCGGCGAGTTCGTCGCCATCGTCGGCGCCTCCGGCTCCGGCAAGTCGACCCTGATGAACATCCTCGGCTGCCTCGACCGGCCCAGCTCCGGCAGCTACCACTTCGCCGGCCACGACGTCGCCGAACTGGACAGCGACGAGCAGGCCTGGCTGCGCCGCGAGGCATTCGGCTTCGTGTTCCAGGGCTATCACCTGATCCCCTCCGCCTCGGCCCAGGAAAACGTCGAGATGCCGGCGATCTACGCCGGCACCCCGGCGAGCGAGCGGCACACCCGTGCGCGGGCCCTGCTCGAACGCCTGGGCCTGGCCGAGCGCACCGCCAACCGTCCGCACCAGTTGTCCGGCGGCCAGCAGCAGCGGGTGTCGATCGCCCGCGCGCTGATGAACGGCGGCCATATCATCCTCGCCGACGAACCCACCGGCGCCCTCGACAGCCACAGCGGCGCGGAAGTCATGGCGCTGCTCGACGAGCTGGCCAGCCAGGGCCACGTGGTGATCCTGATCACCCACGACCGCGACGTCGCCGCCCGCGCCAAGCGCATCATCGAGGTGCGCGACGGCGAGATCGTCAGCGACAGCGCCAACGACGAGCGCCCGGCGCACCCGAGCGCCGGCGTCGAGCGCCACCTGCAGGCCGACGATCTCAGCCAGCGCCTCGCCGAGGGCAGCAGCGAACCCTCGGGGGCCTGGCGCGCCGAACTGCTGGAGGCGGTGCGCGCCGCCTGGCGGGTGATGTGGATCAATCGGTTCCGCACCGCGCTGACCCTGCTCGGGATCATCATCGGCGTCGCCTCGGTGGTGGTCATGCTCGCCGTCGGCGAGGGCAGCAAGCGCCAGGTGATGGCGCAGATGGGCGCGTTCGGCTCGAACATCATCTATCTCAGCGGCTACTCGCCGAACCCGCGCGCGCCGATGGGCATCGTCAGCAGCGACGACGTCGCCGCCATCGCCACCCTGCCCCAGGTGAAGAAGGTCATGCCGGTGAACGGCGGCGAGCTGGTGGTGCGCTACGGCAACATCGACTACCACGCCTACGTCGGCGGCAACAACACCGACTTCCCGGAAATCCTCAACTGGCCGGTGGCCGAGGGCAGCTACTTCACCGAGCGCGACGAAGACGCCGCCACCACGGTCGCGGTGATCGGCTACAAGGTGCGCAAGAAGCTGTTCGGCAGCGCCAACCCGATCGGCCGCTACATCCTCATCGAGAACGTGCCGTTCCAGGTCATCGGCGTGCTCGCCGAGAAAGGCTCCAGCTCCGGCGACAAGGATGCCGACAACCGCATCGCCATCCCCTACTCCGCTGCCAGCATCCGCCTGTTCGGCACGCGCAACCCCGAGTACGTGATCATCGCCGCCGCCGACGCCCAGCGCGTGCACCAGGCCGAACGCGCCATCGACCAGTTGATGCTGCGCCTGCACCGCGGCCAGCGCGACTACGAGCTGACCAACAACGCGGCGATGATCCAGGCCGAGGCGAAGACCCAGAACACCCTGTCGCTGATGCTCGGCTCGATCGCCGCGATCTCCCTGCTGGTAGGCGGGATCGGCGTGATGAACATCATGCTCATGACCGTGCGCGAACGCACCCGCGAGATCGGCATCCGCATGGCCACCGGCGCCCGCCAGGGCGATATCCTCCGCCAGTTCCTCACCGAGGCGGCGATGCTCTCGGTGGTCGGCGGCCTGGCCGGGATCGCCCTGGCCCTATGCATCGGCGGCGTGCTGCTGCTCGGCCAGGTCGCGGTGGCCTTTTCCCTGTCGGCCATCGTCGGCGCCTTCAGTTGCGCGCTGGTCACCGGACTGGTGTTCGGCTTCATGCCGGCGCGCAAGGCCGCCCAGCTGGACCCGGTGGCCGCCCTGGCCAGCCAATGACGGACATGTCCATGAAGAAACTTTCCCTGATTTCCGCCTGCCTGCTGCTCGGCGCCTGCGGCAGCACGCCGGCGCCCCTCGACAGCGGCCTGGCCGCGCCCCCTCAGTGGCGCTACCTGGCGGCCGGGCGCAGCGATGCCAGCGACATCCGCCAGTGGTGGAAGGCCTTCGGCGCGCCGGAACTGGACAGCCTGCTGCAACGCGCCCTGCTGAACAGCCAGGACCTCGGCGCAGCGGTGGCCCGCGTGCGCCAGGCCCAGGCCTCGGCGGTGATCGCCGGCGCGCCGTTGCTGCCGGAGCTGAATGCGACGCTCGGCGCCAGCCGGCAGAAACTCCTGCGCGACTCGGGCTACAGCGGTACCGACGCGACCTCCGACAACGATGCCGTCGACTCCTTCTCCGCCGGCCTCAGCGCCAGCTACGAAGTGGACTTCTGGGGCGGTCGCCGAGCTGCCTACCGCAGTGCCCTGGAAAGCCTCAAGGCCAGCGAGTACGACCGCGCCACGGTAGAGCTGACCCTGCTCTCCGGCGTCGCCAACAGCTACCTGCAGGTATTGGCGCTACGCGAACAGCAGCGCATCGCCAGGCTCAACCTGGACAACGCCGAGCACGTCCTGCGCCTGGTGGAGACCCGCCATGCCGCGGGCTCGGCCACCGCCCTGGAGGTCGCCCAGCAGAGCAGCCTGGTCGCCAGCCAGCGCAAGCAGCTGCCGCTACTCGAGCAGCAGGCCCATGAGGCGCTGATTACCCTGGCCACCCTGATCGGCGAGCCGGTGCAGGCGCTACAGGTGGCCGAGCGACCTTTCGACAGCCTGCGCTGGCCGGAGACCGGAACGGGCCTGCCGAGCGAACTGCTCAGCCGCCGTCCCGATATCGCCAACGCCGAAGCGCAACTGGCCGCGGCCCAGGCCGACGTGCAGGTGGCGCGCGCGGCGCTGTTCCCCAAGCTGACCCTGAGCGCCTCGCTGTCGTCCGGCGCCAACCGCGCCGCCGACACTTTCCGCAACCCCTATTACAACCTGGGCGCCAACCTGCTCGCCCCGATCTTCAACCACGGCCGCCTGCGCGCCGAGCGCGACCGCAGCCTGGCGCGCCAGGAAGAACTGCTGGAAACCTACCGCAAGGCGATCCTCACCGCCTTTGCCGACACCGAACGCTCGCTGAACAGCATCGACGGCCTCGACCGCCAGCTGCACTGGCAGCAGCAGGAGCTGGAGCAGGCGCAGCGCGCCTTCGATCTCTCCGACAGCCGCTACCAGGCCGGCGCGGAAACCCTGCTGACGGTCCTCGAAACGCAACGCACGCTGTACGCGGCGCAGGATGCCGCCGTGCAACTGCGACTGGCCCGCCTGCAGGCCTCGGTCGGCCTGTACAAGGCCCTCGGCGGCGGCTGGCAGAGCGACCGCCCGGGTCTCGCGCGGAAAGACTGAGGCCCGCGTTGCGCGGGCCTCCTCCATACTTACTCGCTCTTTCGCCGTTCAGCGCCTGAGCTGGTCGCGCGCCAGCTTCAGGTTGCGCGCGTACCAGGGCCGCCGCGGCGCACGCTTGAGCCAGCCGCTCAGTTGATCTTCTTCGCTGAAGATGATGCGCAAAGCCAGCTTCATGGTTTCCACGTCCAGCTCCACCGAGTTGCTGCTCGCCTGGACATCCGAAAGCCCGCATCCATGGGTCGCCGGACCCAGCCAGGGATCGCCGACCTCGACCCATCGACCGGGCGCGAACCATTGGATGCCCTCCACTTCGCGGCGCTGCACTTCGCCAGGATGGAAACGCTCGTGGGCGCGATACCAGTCCTCGATGCGGTCGTCGATCCAGCCGTGGAACGACCAGAACACCGGGTTCACATGGGAGGAAAACGGGTCGCCGAGGAAGTCGTTCTCCGGGCGGAACCAGCGCGGGGAAAAGTCCGATGGTACCCGGTCGCTCATCACCGGCGCGCCGTTGGAAGGATCGCGAGTCACCGAAGCCCAGCGCATATGCAGCCAGTCGTGCATGCCCAGCTCCATCTCCGAGCCGAACTGACCGAGCGTCAGTTTCGCCAGGTATTCCGGGTCCTGGTATTGCGACTCCCAGACCAGGAAATTGGCGTGATAGCCCTCGTCGCTTTTCAGCCCACGCAGCCACTCGGTGTATTCGTCGTCGTCCACCGCGACCCAGGCCGGCGGGACGGAACAGCCGTCAGGGTTGTCGAAGTAGCGCAGGAAGCCGACCCGGTCGTGGGCCAGCGGTACGCCCGGCAGCGGCAGGCGCCGCCAGGACGGCAGGTCCTGCATCGAGCGCGCGGTATGCAGCATGTGCCGGTGCATGAAGAAGAAGTCGATACCGGAAGCATTGCGGTCCTTGTGACGACCACGGGCGTCACGTTCGCGGTCCAGTGGGCCGGGCTGCCAGCCGACGCCGCGCAGGGCGTTGCGCTGCTTCTCGGAAAGCCGATGCCACTTGTCCCGCGAGGCATGCCAGAGCTGGTGGAAGAGGCGATGCTGCGGCGAGATCAGCCAGGCGAGCAAGCGCTCGTTGAGGCCGATGCGCTCGCGAGCCAGCGGAAACGGGCGCTTGACCGCCACGAAGCGGAAATCCTCCTGCGCTTGCAGTGGCGAGCGCTCGAGGCGCTCGATGCGACCGCTGAGGGTGCCGTCGCCGGCATTGGCCAGATTGTCCCAGACCTCGTCGAAGACCGCCGAGCAATCGTAGCTCGGGGTCATCGATGCGGTGTTGCCGTCCACCAGGCGCCAGCGGATGCGCGCGGAGCGCGCACCGACCAGGTCGCCAAGCAGGCGGAAGCGCGGTTCCTGCGGCCCTCTCAGGCGCTCCGGAGTATCCAGGTATCCGATCAGGCCCAGCCCCCTGGGCGCCACGTCGAGCACCAGCTCCAACCCCTCCAGCGGTAACCCCGGCAGGCCGGCGTCGGCGCCGAGCAGGCGCAGGTCCCAGATACCGCGCAGGCGGTCGCCCAGGCGCATGGCCTCGGTGGCGGCCAGGTCCAGCGTCGCTTCGCCGGGCGTGGCCGGGTGCTCCTCGTCTTCGCGCAGGCGGACCAGATGACGATGTGTGTAGTAAGCCACCGGCAGGGCAGCCGCTCCGGTGAGCGCCAAACCCGCCATGAATCCGCGTCGAGAAACCGTCATCGTCCTACCTGTTCAGCCATGAAGCTCGCTTTATCCAGCTAGAACGTTCCGTCCATCGGCAAATTTACCGGAGCCGGCGTCGCTGGCGGCACCCGGCGAATTCGTCGGCCCGCTAAATTTTCCGTCCCTGCCCTCGTCCCACCCTGACAGGTGCCCCGCTCTGCAATGCGGAACGACCGGCGTCCACCGATTTCGAACCTGACTGGGACGGCAATGACTAGAACTCGCAAAAGAACGGCGCTTTACCTCGGCCTGCCACTGCTCATCGTCCTGCTGGCCATCGGCGGCTGGCTGGCCTGGACCCAGTGGCTGGGCAGCGCCGGCTACCCGCGCAAGGTCATACAACACGCAGAGGAGTTGCACGAACGCATCCTCTCCTTCGACAGCCGGATCACCGTGCCGCTGGACTTCGGCACCACCGGCAACGAGGTGGACAAGGACGGACCGGGCCAGTTGGATCTGGTCAAGGCTGGCCGCGGGCGCCTGTCCGGCGCTGCCCTGGCGATCTTCGGCTGGCCGGAGATGTGGAACGGCCCCGACGCGCCGCACAAGCCGACCCCCGGTTTCGTCGACGAGGCTCGTCACCAGCAGGAAATTCGTTACAAGATTCTCACCGGCATGGTCCGCGACTTTCCCAACCAGGTCGGCATCGCCTACTCCCCCGAGGACTTCCGCCGCCTGGCCATGGAAGGCAAGTTCGCCATCGTCATGAGCATGCTCAACGCCTACCCGCTGGGCGACGACCTGTCCCAGCTGGACAAATGGGCCGCCCGCGGCGTGCGCATGTTCGGCTTCAGCTACGTCGGCAACAACGACTGGGCCGACTCCTCGCGCCCGCTGCCCTTCTTCAATGACTCGCCCGACGCCCTGGGCGGCCTCTCCCCGCTAGGCAAGCAGGCGGTCGAACGGCTCAACGATCTCGGGGTGATCATCGACGTCTCGCAGATGTCGACCAAGGCCCTGGAACAGGTCGCCGCCCTCAGCCGCGCGCCCATCGTCGCCTCGCACTCCGCGCCGCGTGCCCTGGTGGACATCAAGCGCAACCTCAGCGACCACGAGATGCAACTGATCAAGGACAGCGGCGGCGTGATCCAGGTGGTCGGCTTCCCCGCCTACCTGCGTCCGCTGAGCAAACCGACCCTGGACAAGCTCAACGCCCTGCGCGCGCGCTTCGACCTGCCGCCCCTGGAAGGCCTGGACTATGCGCTGATGCCGGGCGATCCGATCATCACCATCTGGCCGGAACAACGCTTCGGTGAATACGCCAGCGCCCTCTACGGCATCCTGGAGGAGGAGCCCAAGGCCGGCCTCAAGGAACTGGTGGACGCCATCGACTACACGGTGAAGAAGGTCGGCATCGACCACGTGGGCATCAGCTCGGACTTCAACGACGGTGGCGGCGTGGACGGCTGGAAGGATGTCAGCGAAATCCGCAACGTCACTGCCGAACTGATCACCCGCGGTTATTCCGATGCCGACATCGCCAAGCTCTGGGGAGGCAACTTCCTGCGCGCCTGGGGCGAAGTGCAAAAACGCGCCAAGCCGACAGCTACCCCCTGACCACGCCGCAACGGACCTCCCGATGAACGACCGTCGTACCTTTCTCAAGCAGGCCGGCATTCTCGCCGCCGGCCTGCCGCTGCTTTCCGCTGCCCAGTCGCTCCGCGCCGAAGGCGCACCGAGCGACGCCGGCAATAAGTGGAAAGCGCTGCGCCAGCAATTCGATCTCGACCCGCAGTATCTGCACTTCGCCAACTTCCTCCTCACCTCCCACCCTCGGCCGGTGCGGGAGGCCATCGAGCGCCTGCGGGTCCGCTTCGACCGCAACCCGGGCGAAGCGGTGGACTGGCATCGCGAGGAAATCTGGAAATACGAGGACGAGGCTCGCGCCTGGGCAGGTCGCTACTTCGCCGTGCAACCTGGCCAGGTGGCGCTCACCGGCAGCACCACCGACGGCCTGGCGGCGATCTACGGCGGCCTGCTGGTGCAGCCGGGCAAGGAGATCCTGACCTCCTCCCACGAGCACTACTCCACCTACACCACCCTGGAATACCGGCACAAGCGCATGGGTACCCAGGTCCGCGAGTTCCCGCTGTTCAAGGACCCGCATCGGGTTTCCGTCGACGAGATCCTGTCCAGCATCGCCGCTCAGATCCGCCCGCAGACCCGGGTGCTGGGCATGACCTGGGTGCAGTCGGGCAGCGGCGTGAAGCTGCCGATCCGCGAGATCGGCAAGCTGGTGCGCGAACTCAACCAGAAGCGCGACGAGCAGGACCGGATCATCTACGTGGTCGATGGCGTGCATGGTTTCGGCGTGGAAGACGTCAGCTTCGCCGACTTCGACTGCGACTACTTCATCGCCGGCACCCACAAGTGGCTGTTCGGTCCGCGTGGCACCGGGGTCATCATCGCCCGCTCGGAACAGCTCCAGGAGCACCTGGTGCCGAGCATCCCGACCTTCTCCCGCGCCGACAACTTCGGCACCCTGATGACCCCTGGCGGCTACCACGCCTTCGAACATCGCCTGGCCCTGGGCACGGCCTTCGAGCTGCACCTGCACTTGGGCAAGGCCGAGGTCCAGGCGCGTATCCACCAGCTCAACGCCTACCTCAAGCAGCGCCTGGGCGAGCATCCCAAGGTCCGCCTGGTCACGCCGACCAGCCCCGAGCTGTCCTCGGGCTTCACCTTCTTCCGCGTCGAAGGCCGCGATTGCGAGGCGGTCGCCAAACACCTGATGGCGCACCGGGTAATCAGCGACGCCGTGGATCGCGATGTCGGCCCGGTGGTGCGCCTGGCGCCGAGCCTGCTGAACGACGAGGCGGAGATCGACCGGGTGCTGGAAATCCTCGCCCCGCAACTCGCCTGACCCCTTTCGCCACTCAACGAGAACCGCCATGCACGCATTATCGCCCCTGGCCCTGGCCGCACTGATCGTCGCCACCGCCCCCGCCTTCGCCGACGAAGCGAAGAAACCCGGCACGGTGTTCAAGGATTGCAAGGACTGCCCGGAGATGGTCGTACTGCCCGCCGGCAGTTTCACCATGGGCACCCCGGACGACGAGGTCGGCCGCCAGCCCGACGAGGGCCCGCTGCACGACGTGACCTTCGCCAAGCCGTTCGCCATCAGCCGCTACCAGGTCACCGCCGGCGAACTGGACGCCTACCTGAAGGCCACCGGCGTCAAGCTGGCCGACGGCGATACCCGCCCCGGCCGCGAATGCATCGCCGGCAAGCCGCGCTACCAGCAAGGCCCTCGCCAGCCGGCGGTATGCGTCGACTACAACGACGTGAAGAACTACGCCGCCTGGCTGTCAAAGAAGACCGGCAAACACTACCGCATGCTCAGCGAGGCCGAGCGCGAGTACGGCGCCCGCGCCGGCAGCGCCGGCCCCTTCCCCTTCCCGTTCGACGAAGGCAAGGAATACAGCATCGCCAAGCACGCCAACACCTACGGCGCCAGCGATGGCTACAACTTCACCTCGCCGGTGGGCAGCTTCCCGCCCAACGCCTTCGGCGTCTACGACATGCACGGCAACGTCTACGAGTGGGTCGCCGATTGCTGGCACGACCACTACAACGGCGCGCCGAGCGACGGCAGCGCGTGGATGGAGGACAAGTGCGAGCTGGTGCAGATCCGTGGCAACGACTGGGGCGAGCCGCCGATCTTCTCGCGCTCGGGCAACCGCAACAATGCCTACCCCGACGCCCGTGGCGACTGGATAGGTTTCCGCGTGGCCCGCGAACTCTGATACGGACGAAGAAAGGCCGGAGCGACGCGGGTCGCTCCGGCCTTTGCGCATCCGCGACCAGGCGTTTTCAGTCCTTCTCGGCCAGCAGCGCCAGGCCTTCATGCAAGGCCGGGAACAGACTGTCGTTGAAGTTGTTCCAGCGTAGCTCGAGGATGGTGTCGTCGGGAGATATCTTCGTTTTCAGCACGTCGTGGAAGACCTCGCCGGAATCGATGCCGTTGTCCACGTAGTGGAACGAGGCGCCGGTCAGGTACAAGGGTTCGACCGGTACGCTTTCCATCGTCGCCCAGTCGACGATCTTCTCACCCCGCGCACCATGCAATGCATCCAGGGTCGCCCAGGCGCCGCGCCGTTCGTAGGGCGAGTCGGCGCGCGTGACCCCGGGATGGATATTCATGATCCGTCGGGCGAATGGCGCCCCGGGCCGCACCAGCTCATCGAGGATGACCAGCAGGCCGTCGAGGACGACGACCTCGGCGCGCAGCTCGACCAGCGTCTCGTACAGGCGTCGTTCGAAGTCGCGCTTGCCGGCCACATGCTCCGCGCTCCCGCGCGGGTGGCGACGATAGGTGGAAGGCACGTTCAGCAGCAGATCGTTCATGCGCCGCCCCTGTACCTCCAGTTCCGCCGGGTAGAACCACTGCTGTCCAGGCCGGTAGGCGAATCCGTAGTCCTCGATCTTCTGCTGGTCGCGGGGCAGCTCCGGGTCGTCGTCGTAGATCACCCCGACCAATTCGTAGGCGTCCCCAAGCGCCGTCCGGTTCAGCGATTCGGCGAGAAACTCCAGCGGGGACTTCATGTAGCGCAGCTCGCCCTTGTAGGCCACCTGTTGTCCGGCCTTGTCGGCGGCGGCGTTTCTCAGGGACCAGATATAGGCTAATTTCCTTTTCGTCATCTCGTCTTTCTCAGGGAATGGGTCGGACTTGAGCGCGTGCTCCGGCACAGTGTTGGACTCGACAAGGGCTTCCCGGGGAACCCGCTCGAGCGTCGCTCTCACTTAAACGCAACGAACGGCCGGCCGCCGAATTTATCGTCCCCTGCGCTTTTGCCGGACGCCTCGGCGAAGCAGCGCCACAGGCTAAATTTCCCCTCCCCGGCCTCGTCTTCAGGGCAGGCGCGAGCGTGCGCCACTCCGCCATCCGCCTCTCTGCCCTTGCGTCCAGTCGGCCGCGCCGAGGAAACCCCATGTCCGCAACACCCCGTAGCGCCACTCGAGAACTCCTGAGCATTCTCAAACCCTTCTGGCCAGCGCTCAGCCTGTCGATCGGACTGGGTATCGTCGGCGGCCTGGCCATCACCGCGCTGCTCACCTCGATCAACCGCGTACTGAACGCCGAGGGAGGCATGACCAGCGGCATGATGCTGGCTTTCAGCGCGATCTGCGCGCTGGCCCTGCTCAGTTCGATCCTGTCCAACATCGGCACCAACTACGTCGGCCAGAAGGTCATCGCCCGGCTGCGCAAGACCCTCGGCGGCCGGGTGTTGTCCGCCCCGATCGAACAACTCGAACGCTATCGCACGCACCGCCTGATCCCGGTACTCACCCACGACATCGATACGGTCAGCGATCTTGCCTTCGGCCTGCCGCAACTGGTGATCTCCCTGACCGTGACCCTTGGCTGCCTGGGCTACCTGGCCACCCTGTCGCTGCCGATGTTCCTGGTCGCCGCCAGCGCCGTGGTGCTCGGCACCATCGCCCAGTACGTCGCCCGCGGCTATGGAATGGCCGGTTTCGAAGCGGCGCGCGAAGAGGAAGACCTGCTGCAGAAGCACTACCGCGGCATGGCCGAGGGAGCCAAGGAGCTGCGCATCAACCGCCCGCGCCGGCAGCGCCTGCACGGGCGACTGCTGGACGAGACCGTGGAGCGCATCTGCCGCCTGCAAGTGCGTTCGGTGAATATATTCCTCACTGCCAGCACCTTCGGTTCGCTGCTGTTCTTCGTGGTCATCGGCACCGCCCTGGCGGTCCAGACCTGGTGGCCGACCTCCGACCGCAGCGTGCTCAGCGGCTTCGTCATGACCCTGCTGTTCATGAAGGGGCCGCTGGAAAGCGTACTCAGCCTGTTGCCGCTGATCAGTCGCAACCGTATCGCCCTGCGCCGGATCGCCGAACTCAACGAGCAGTTCTCCAATCCCGAACCCTACCTGCTGCTCGAGAACGACGTCTCCAGACCGGCTCAAGAGGTGCGCAGCATCGAGTTGCGCGATGTCGGCTACAGCTATCCGGGCGTGCCGGGCTCGACGCCCTTCCGCTTCGGCCCGGTCAACCTGACGATCCGCCCGGGAGAGATACTCTTCATCGTCGGCGAGAACGGCTGCGGCAAGACCACCCTGATCAAGCTGCTGCTCGGGCTGTACACGCCCCACGAGGGCTCGCTGCTGCTCAACGGAGAGGAAGTGACGGCACAGGCGCGCGACGACTATCGTCAGCTGTTCACCACCGTGTTCGCCGACTACTACCTGTTCGATGACCTCGTCGACGGCGAGCAACAGTTGCCGGAAGAAGCCGGGCGCTACCTGAAGCGCCTGGAAATCGCCCACAAGGTCAGCGTCAGCGACGGCAGCTTCACCACCACCGACCTCTCCACCGGCCAGCGCAAGCGCCTGGCGCTGGTCAATGCCTGGATCGAGAAGCGCCCGGTGCTGGTCTTCGACGAATGGGCCGCCGACCAGGATCCCACCTTCCGCCGGATCTTCTATACCGAGCTGCTTCCCGAGCTGAAGCGAATGGGCAAGACCATCATCGTGATCTCCCATGACGACCGCTACTTCGACAGCGCCGACCAACTGCTGCGTCTGGCCGGCGGTCGAGTGGTCGAGGAGCTGCAACCGGCCTGAAGTGCTCTGCCTGCGAACACGGGAAAAACGATTTTTGTTTTCCGGTTTCGCGCCGACCAAACGTCTCAATGGGAAACCAAATAACAATTATTCCCAATCATGACATCCATAAGAGTACTAGAGAGCATGCCAGCACTCCGCACACTCCCCCGTTTCACCAAGGCTCTAGTGATGCGCAATACCCTGACGCTGCATCCGCGCCTGAGCACCGCCGCCCTGGCCATGGCCCTGTTGGCGCCGATCGCCAGCCAGGCCGAAGCGCAGAAGATCCAGTTCGACATCGGCGCCCAGTCCCTGCCCAGCGCCCTGCGCCAGTTCGGCCAGCAGAGCCAGTTGCAGGTGCTCTACAGCGCCGATGAAGTGCAAGGCCTGCGCAGCAACGCGGTCCGCGGTCAACTGAGCGTCGAAGCGGCTCTCGCCGAACTTCTCCGCGGTACCGGCGCCAGCTACAGCCTGCAAGGCTCCAGCGTTACCATCAGCGCCCAGCGCTCGGCGGACTCGGTGGACCTCGGCGACATTACCGTCACCAGCCAGGAGTCGGCCTGGGGTCACGTCAACGGCTACGTGGCCAAGCGCAGCGGTACCGGCACCAAGACCGATACCCCGCTCAAGGAGATCCCCCAGACCATCAACGTGGTCACCCAGGACGAGATCAAGGCGCGCGGTTCGCAGACCGTCACCGAGGCCCTGCGCTACACCCCGGGGATCACCGGCGGCGGCTTCGCCGACCGGGTGAAGATCTTCGACGAGCCGACCTCGCGCGGCTTCAGCCCGGCGCCGATGTACCTCGACGGCCTGCACATGCCCTACGGCGGCGGCAGTACCGGCGGTGCCCTGCAGATCGACCCCTATACCCTGGAACGCATCGAGGTGCTGAAGGGGCCGGCCTCCGTGCTCTTCGGCCAGAACCAGCCTGGCGGCATCGTCAACATGGTATCCAAACGCCCAACGGCCGAACCGATCCATGAGGTGGTGCTCGGCGGCGGCAGCCAGGACCGCCGCTACGGCGCTTTCGACGTCGCCGGCGCGCTCGACGAACAGGGCACTTATCTCTACCGCATAACCGGCGTAGGCCGGGACATCAACTCGGAGATCGACTATGCCGAGCAAAAACGCTTCATGCTGGCACCGAGCTTTACCTGGAACCCCAACGAGCAGACCAGCCTGACCTTCTACGGCCAGTACCAGAAGGACAACGACGTACCCGAGGCCCAAGGCCTGCCGGCCTACGGCACGGTGTTCAGCACGCCCAACGGGCGGATCAAGCGCAGCACCTTCATCGGCGAGCCGGGGCTGAACTCCTACGACCGCGACCAGTTCGTCGTCGGCTACGAGTTCAGCCACGAGTTCAACGATGTCTGGACCTTCAAGCAGAACACCCGCTACGCCTATGTCGACGACCAGTACGTGGCCCCCCTGCACGGCTACCGCTTCGTTCCCAACCCGAACACCGGCGCCAACGACCAGCGCTATACCACCCGCTATGGTGTCGACTGGTCCCAGACCAACAAAGTGTTCGGCATGGACAACATTCTCCAGGCCAAGTACAAAACCGCCGATATCGAACACACCTCGCTGATCGGCCTGGACTACTACCACTCCAATTCGAAATTTCTTGGACTGTACTCCTACGAAGCAGCATCGCCGATCATCGATCTATACAAACCGGTCTACGGCAAGCCATTCACCTTCGGCAGCCCATATCGCTGGGATCGGACCATCAGGCAGACCGGCGTCTATCTGCAGGACCAGATGAAGTGGAACCAATGGTTCCTGACGCTCGGCGGCCGCTACGACTGGGCGGAAACCGACAGCAAGGAGACGGCCGGACATTCGAACGCCAAGGATGAGAAGTTCAGCGGCCGCGCCGGCTTCGGTTATGAATTCTCCAACGGCATCACCCCGTACGTGAGCTATTCCGAGTCGTTCCAGCCCGTAAGCGGCTATAACCTGGACCAGAACTCGAAAGCCTTCAAGCCGACCACCGGCAAGCAGTACGAGGCGGGGATCAAGTACCAGCCGCCGGGACAAGACAGCTTCATCCAGGCATCGGTCTACCAGATCGATCAGAAAAACGTCCTGACCACCAATCTCGAGAACCCGAACTTCTACAATCAATCGGCCGCCATGCGCTCCAAGGGCTTCGAACTGGAAGGCAAGGCGAGTCTGACCAACAACCTGGGCATCATCGCGTCATTCTCGCGAAACGACGTCAAGTACACCAAGGACAACGATGGTCGCGAAGGACGTCATCCCGCGGGCACTCCGCCGATGACCGCCGCCGTCTGGCTGGACTACACCCTCGGCGGGGATACCGTGCTCGCCGGCCTCGGCGCGGGGATCGGCGCGCGCTACACCCGCGGCAGCGACGGCACCGATACCGCCGACAACCACTTCACCATCCCCTCCTATACCCTGTACGACGGCAAGCTGTCCTACGACTTCGAGAAATCCCCGCTGCGCCTGAAAGGCCTGAAACTCCAGGTCAACCTGGAAAACATCGAGGACAAGAAGTACGTCAGCCGCTGCGCCGGCATCTGGGACTGCTACTACGGCCAGGGCCGCACCATCACCTCCGACTTGACCTACAACTGGTAAGGCATCCGGGGGAAGGCCAGCGGCCTTCCCTCTTCATCAGTGCGAACGCTCTACGAAAAAGCCCCGCCAGATCATCTGACGGGGCTTTTTCACGAAGGATGGCGGTGCTCAGGTCGCCAAGGCCGCCACCAGCGCGTCGGCGATCATGTCCTTGGCGTCGTCCGCCTCGTCGACGATCGCACCCATGCGCAGGAAATCATGGGTCATCCCCGGATAGACGCACAACTCCACCCGGGCGCCGCCCTGGCGCAGGTGCTCGGCATAGGCGATGCCCTCGTCATGCAGCGGGTCGCACTCGGCGACCAGCAGCAACGTCGGCGCCAGGTCAGCCGGCACCACGCCGAGCAACGGCGAGAAACGCGGGTCCTGACGGTCCTCGGGGCTACGCTGGTAGTGCTGGTAGAACCACTCCAGGCTGTCCTTCTCCAACAGGTGGCCAACGGCATAACGCTCGATCGATTGGCGCGTGCGGCTGGCATCGGTGACCGGGTAGATCAGTACCTGCAGACGCGGTTGCGAGGCGTCTCCCCGCAGCGCCAAGCGATGCGACAACACCGCGCACAGACTGCCGCCGACGCTGTCGCCGGCAACCGCCAGGCGTTGCGGATCGATGCCTAGCCGTGCGGCTTCGGCAGCCAACCAGCACCAGGCATCCTCGGCGTCCTCGGCGGCGGTCGGAAAACGCCACTCCGGGGCCAACCGGTAGGCCAGAGAAAGCACCACGCAACCGGCGCGCTCGGCCAGGCTGGCGCACAGCGCGTCGTGGGAGTCCAGGCTGCCGACGACGTAGCCGCCGCCATGCAGGTAGAGCACGCCCGGCAACGGCGGCGACGCGGACAGCCCCTGGGGACTGTAGAGGCGCGCCGGCAACGGCGTACCGTCCCGCGCCGGGACGAACAGCGTCTCGACGCGCGGCAGCGGCTCGTCGAGGCCTGGGTCCATCAACGCCGACGACTGGTCGAACTGCTCGCGCGCCTGTTGCACCGTCAACTGGTGCATGGGCAGGCTCTTGCCACTGCTGCGGCCGTTGCCGACCAGTTCCAGGTATGCCGCGATATCGGGGTTCAAGGCCATTTCATAGTCTCCAACGGGCCGGCCCCGGCGGGGCCGGCCAAAGCTTCGTCATGAATAGACGAGGCTGCCGTGGATTTCTTCAAGCGCCTCCACCAGGGAGTCGAGCACCTCCTGCGCATGGGGTATCTGGAAATGCCCGCACGCGGCGACCCGACCGGCCAGAGGCTGACCACCCAACTGCCGCGACAGCGCCCGCACCTCTTCACCACGCCCGCGCGTCCACCAGCACAGCGGCCGGACCTGGATCGGCGAGCAACTATCCAGTTGCCCGGAGAGTTGCTTGAGTTGCCGGGCGACCAGGAATACCTGGGCCAGTTCGTCGCAGCCCAGCCCTCCCTTCCCGGTCTGGCCGACGCCAAGGCACTCGGCGATGGCGGCGCTGACGTTGTCGCGCTGCTCCAACCCGGCGGCCAGTGGCGGACGGGTTTCCAGGCCGGCGCTGACGCTGAGGAAGTCCAGCAGATCCTCGCGCCAGTCATCGGCGGCAGGCGCCTCGGTTCCCGGCACATAGCTGTCCAGCAGAGCGAGGAAGGCCACCTGCTGTCCCTGCCGCTCGAGTTCGGCGGCCATCAGCATGCCCAGGGTCCCTCCCAGCGACCAGCCGAGCAGGTGATAGGGACCCTCGGCCTGGCGCTGGCGGATCAGCGCGACGTAATCCTCGGCCATCCGTTGCAGGGAAACGTCCCGCCAGTTCGGATCCAGCAGCGAGCGGGCCTGGATAGCCAGTACGCTGCGGCGGCCATTCAGGCGCCGGGCCAGCGGTTCATAGTCGAACACCGTGCCGAAGCCGGCATGCACGCAGAACAGCGGCGGGCATCCGTCCACCGCCGCGTTCAGCGCCAGGATCGGCGACGGCGGCGCAGCACTGTCGTCGTACCCGGACAAGGCGGCGATGCTCGGTTTCTGGATCAGGTCGCGCAGCTTCAGGCTGAAGCCCAGCTTCTTCAGGGCACGGGCCTTGGCCACCACCTGCATGCTGAGGATAGAGTCGCCACCCAGCTCGAAGAAGTTGTCGTGCACACCGATCCTTGCGATGCCGAGCACTTCCTGCCAGATACCGGCCAGGGCCAGCTCCAGCTCATTGCGCGGCGCAACGTAGGCCTCGCTGGCGGTGACGTCGATGTCCGGCAGCGCCTTGCGGTCGATCTTGCCGTTCGGCGTCAGCGGCATCGCCGGCAGCAGGGCCAGGTGCGCCGGCACCATGTACTCCGGCAGATCGCGCTTGAGGCGCTCGCGCAGGCGCTCGAGCAGGCCCGAGGAGTCCGCGCCGTCTTCCGCAACCACATAGCCGAGCAGTTGCTTGCCACTCGCCGCGTCGCGGGCAACCACCACCGCTTCGCGGACCTCGCCGGCATCCTGCAGGCGCGCCTCGATCTCGCCCAGTTCGATGCGGAAGCCCCGCACCTTGACCTGGTTGTCGATGCGCCCGAGGTAGTCGAAGGTGCCATCCTCGCGCTGACGAACCAGGTCGCCGGTGCGATAGAGGCGCTCGCCGGTACGGCTGAACGGGTTGGCGACGAAGCGCTCGGCGCTCAACCCCGGTCGCTGCAGATAGCCTCGCGCCAGGCCGACACCGCCGAGGTACAACTCCCCGGCCACGCCTGCCGGCAACGGGTTCAGGTCGGCGTCCAGGACATAGCCGCAGCGCTCGCCGACGAAGCTGCCGATGGGCGCATAGGCAGCGCCGCATTCAGTGTCCATGGCAGCCTTCCAGATCAGCGGCGTGACCACGGTTTCCGTCGGGCCATAGCCGTTGATGATGTAGCGCGGTTTCAGCGCGCGCTTGGCCAGTTCGAAACCGGCCACCGGCACCGCGTCGCCGCCGAAGCAGTAGATGCGTACCGGCGGCGGGTTGCCGTCACGCTCGGCACGCTCGGCATGCTCGGCCAGCTGTTGCAGGTAGACCGGCGGGAACGCGGCAACCGTCACGCCGTGGCGTTGCATCGCCGCGTAGGTCTGCTCCGGCGTCCACAGCGCATCGTCGCGCAGCAGCAGGCTGCCGCCATGGCCCAGGGCGGTCAGCCAGCGCTCATGGGCGCCGTCGAAAGCGAACGACATGAAGTGCAGCTCGCGATCGGCCGGGGTCATCTCGTAGCGCTCGCCGACCGCGTCGATGTGCATCGCCAGAGGACCATGGCTCACCGCGACGCCCTTGGGCAGGCCGGTGGAGCCGGAGGTATAGATGACGTAGGCGAGGTTGGCGGGATGGACCTCGACCTGCGGCGCCTGCGCCGAATGCTCCAGCAGATCCAGGCGGTCCAGGGCCAGGGCGGGCACGCCGGCGGGCACCGGCAATTGCACCAGCGCCTGGGTTTCGCTCAGCAGCAGGGCGATGCCGGAGTCCTGCATCAGGTAAGCCAGCCGCTCACGCGGATACGCCAGGTCCAGCGGCACATAGGCGCCACCGGCCTTGAGCACGGCGAGCAGCGCGACGACCAGCTCGGTGCCGCGCGGCAGCGCCACACCGACCCGCACGTCGGCCGCCACGCCGCGCTCGACCAGCGCATGCGCCAGGCGGTTGGCCCGCGCGTCCAGCTCGGCGAACGAGTGGCTGCGCTCGTCGAACACCAGCGCGGTGGCGTCCGGCGTGCGCCGGCTCCACTCGCCGATGCGCTGGTGTACCAGCGGATACCGATCCGGACACGCGCCATCCGCCAACGGCACCCGGGCACTCGGCAAGCCGATGTTGCCCAGGCGGCACTCGGCGTCGCCGCTCAAGGCTGCGAGCAGCCCTTCCATGTCCGTACGCAGACGCTCGACCGAAGCCACGGCGAAGTGCTCGCGCAGGAACATGTATTCGATCGCCAGGCCGGAATCGTCGCTGGTCACCATCAGGTCCATGGGGAAGTTGGTCAGGCCTGCGCTGCGCATCTCGCCGAAGCGCAGCGAATCGTCGCGCCAGTCACGCAGCGTCCGGTCAACCGGATGGTTCTCGAACACGATGATGCTGTCGAACAGCGATTGACCGCTGCGCCCAGCCCAGCGCTGGATGTCGCTGAGCGGGGTGTACTCCTGCTCGCGCATCTCCAGGTTGTAGTCCTGCAAGGCTCTCAGCCAATCGCCGACGCACTGTTCCGGCGCCACTTCGCAGACCACCGGCAAGGTATTGATGAACAGCCCGAGGATCCGTTCCGACGCCTCCAGGCTGGCCGGCCGACCGGCAACGGTGGCGCCGAAGGACACGCAGCGCTGGCCGCTGTAGCGACTCAGCAGGAGCAGCCAGGCGCCCTGTACCAGGGTATTGAGCGTCACTCGCTGGGATTGGGCGAAACGTTTCAGGTGCTCGGTGGCATCGCTGTCCAGGCGCGTGTACAACGCCTGGTGCCCATATCCTTCGCGGGCAGCGTTGAAGGCGTCGGCCAGATAGGTCGGCTCGTCCATGCGTGCCAGTTGGCGGCGCCAGAAGGCCTCGCTGGCCTTGCCATCGCGCGCCCGCAGCCAGGCGATGTAGTGCCGGTAAGGGACGGCGGGCGGCAGGCTGCCGCCGGAATAGAGTTCGAGTATCTCGCCGAACAGCTGCGAAGTGCTCCAGCCATCGATGAGAATGTGGTGGTAGGTCCAGATCAACTGGTAGCGATCCTCGCCCAGGCGCAGCAGGCGTACCCGTTGCAGCGGCGGCTGGCCCAGGTCGAAGCCCTTGCGCCGCTCCTGTTGCGCGACCTGTTCCAGCGCTTCGTCGCTTATCGCCCGCCCACGCCAGTCGAGGACCTCGAACGGCAGCCCGGGATCGGCCAGGACAAATTGCAGGGGCTCTTCCTGGTCCAGCCAGAGGAAGCCGCTGCGCAACACTTCATGGCGCTGCGCCACCGCCGACCAGGCGCGTTGCAGGCGCTGCGGATCGAGTCCGTCGACCGCGATGCTCAATTGGTTGATGTACAACTCGGCGTCCGGGCTGTTCAGCCCGAGGAACAGCATGCCCTGCTGCATCGGCGAGAGGCTGTAGAGGTGTTCCAGCCGTTCGTGGGGCAACGGCAGCGCCTGCACTTGCTGCGGCAGTAGATTGTGCAGGACGGCGCCGTCGGGCACGCTCGCCGGCTCTGCGACGGGCGCCGCCGCGCTGCAGCGCTCGGCCAGCTTGCGAATGTTCTGCAACTGGAACAGGTCGCGCGGGCTCAGTTGCAATC
>NZ_KV813430.1:503-1143 GCF_001813645.1 Pseudomonas sp. HMSC063H08 | reverse complement strand
GGCCCCTGTTCGAGGTCGAGGCTGCGCTGGGCTTCTTCGCAAAGCGCCAGCAACGCCTCCTCGGACCCCGCCTGCCGGCGCCACAGCGGCTCGCCGGCCTGCTCGGCGTAGGCCTGGTGCCAGGCGCCGCGCTCTTCGCGGAAACGCAGGCGCAGGGCATCGTGCTGCGCCTGCAGGCGTTCCAGGGCACGCCCCAGCCGGTCGCCGTCGAGCGGCTGGCGCGCCTGCAACAAGAGAGACTGGTTCCAGTGCTGGCGGTTGGGAATCGCCCGCTCGAAGAACCAGCGCTGTACCGGCGCCAGCGCCACCTCGCCGCTTGCCGGCCCCTGTTCCTCCGTCGCCGCACCCGCCTTGGCCGCCAGGGCCAGGCTGCGGATGTTCTGGTGCTGGAACAGGTCGCGCGGGCTCAGTTGCAATCCGGCCTGGCGCGCACGGCTGACTACCTGGATCGAGACGATCGAGTCGCCGCCGAGGCTGAAGAAGTTGTCGTCCAGGCCGACCCGCTCGACGCCCAGCAGGTCCTGCCAGATTTCCGCCAGGTTTCGCTCCACTGCGTTGCGCGGTGCGCTGTAGCCTGCCTGCGCCACGCTTACTTCAGGCGCCGGTAGCGCCTTGCGATCCAGCTTGCCGTTCGGACTCA
>NZ_KV813430.1:0-403 GCF_001813645.1 Pseudomonas sp. HMSC063H08 | reverse complement strand
CCTGGATCGAGACGATCGAGTCGCCGCCGAGGGCGAAGAAGTTGTCGGTCACGCCAACCCGCTCGCGCCCCAGGACATCCGCCCAGATCGCCGCCAGTTGCCGCTCCGGTTCGCTGGCCGGTGCCACGTATTCGCCGAGTCCGTCTTCCGCCTCGATCTTCGGCAACGCCTTGCGATCCAGCTTGCCGTTCGGACTCAGCGGCATCCGCTCCAGCGCCAGCCACTGCGCCGGCACCATGTATTCCGGCAGGCTCGCCGCCAGGTGCGCGGCCAGCGCTTCGCGCCAGTCGCCGCCCTCGCTCTCCAGCACCACGTAGCCGACCAACTGCCTGCCGTCCACCGCCAGCACCGCCGCCTCGCGCACCCACGGATGCTCCAGCAGGCGCGCCTCGATCTCGCCCAG
>NZ_KV813429.1:234098-391519 GCF_001813645.1 Pseudomonas sp. HMSC063H08 | reverse complement strand
GGTCGACGGTTCGATCCCGTCTAGCTCCACCACATTCCAAGGCCAGCATCGCTGGCCTTACTTTTCGAAGGTTTCATTGTCCCCTTCGTCTAGTGGCCTAGGACACCGCCCTTTCACGGCGGTAACAGGGGTTCGAGTCCCCTAGGGGACGCCACTTTTTCCCGCTCTGCGGGGCTCTATAGGGCCATTCCGAATTGGAATGGCCCTTTTGTTTTTTCCCTTTTCGAATTTCCTGACAGACGGTCCGGCCGTACGCTTGCCGATTTTTATTATGCATATAATATTTCACTCATAATATTTTCGGAGATCGTCATGAGCGACAAGAAAACCCAGACCCGTGCCCGCATCCTCGGTGCCGCCACCCAGGCCCTGCTCGAGCGGGGCGCCGTCGAGCCTAGCGTCGGGGAAGTGATGGGCGCGGCGGGGCTCACCGTCGGCGGCTTCTATGCCCACTTCCAGAGCAAGGATGCGCTGATGCTCGAGGCGTTCGAGCAATTGCTCGGCAAGCGCCGCGAACTGCTCGGTGAACTCGACCCCGGATTGTCGGGAAAGGAGCGTCGGGCCTTGGCGGCCGCTTTCTACCTGTCGCGCAAGCATCGGGACGCACAGGTCGACGCCGGTTGTCCGCTGCCGGCGACCCTCGCCGAGGTGGCGCGCCTGCCGGAGGGGTTTCGCGAGGTCTTGAGCAGGCATGTCGAGATCATGGTCGCCAGCCTGGCGGAAAGTCCCGAGGAAACCGACGTCGCCCTGGCCGACCTGGTGTTGATGATTGGCGGTTTGGCGCTGGCCCGGGCATTGGGGCCGGGCGAGCTGTCCGACCGGGTTCTGCGTGCCGCCAAGCAGGCGGTGAACTGAGGAGGTACGAGATGAGCAGCCTGACCTGGATTCGCGGTTTCAACGGGACGATCGGCCGCATCGCGCCGCGTTGGACGGCCGAGCGTATGCGTCGGGCGTTCATGATGCCTGGCGAGTGGCCGCCGAAGGATTGGGAGCTGCCGCTGCTGGCCAGCTCGGAGCGCGTCACTCTGCGCTTCGGGCTGTCGGTGTTGCGCTGGGGCGAGGGGCCGGCAGTCCTGCTGCTGCATGGCTGGGCCGGCAGGCCGACACAGTTCGCCCATCTGATCGAGCAACTGGTCGGCGCGGGTTATTCGGTGTATGCCCTCGATGCGCCGGCCCATGGCCGCTCGCCGGGCAGGGAGGCGAACGTGGTGCTGTTCGCCCACGCCTTGCTGGAGGCCGCTGGCGAGTTGCCGCCGCTGCGTGCGGTGGTCGGTCATTCCCTGGGTGGCGCGGCGGCGTTGCTGGCGGCCCAGATGGGGCTGCGCAGCGAAGCGCTGGTGACGGTCTCGGCGCCGTCGCGGATTCTCGAACAGTTGCGCCTGTTCGCTCGTTTCGTCGGTTTGCCGGCCCTGGCTCGCTCGCATTTCATCCGCCTGGTCGAGCGTCAGGCGGGCATATCCGCGGCGTGCCTGGATGTGGCGCGCTACCGTCTGGAAATGCCCGGACTGGTGGTGCATGCCGACGACGACCCGCGCGTAGCGGTGGAAAATGCCGAGCGCATCCATGCCGCCTGGCCGGCCAGTCGCTTGCTGCGCCTGCCGGGCGGCGGCCACCACCGACTGCTCGGCGAGCGCAGGCTGAGCGAGTCGCTGCTGGCGCTGCTCGAGGAGCGTCCGGCGATGCGCGCTTGCCGGCGCGTGGAAAAGACGGCGAGCGCTTCCTGAGGCGCGTAGCAGAGGGGTTGTCGTTGTCCTGACCTCGGTTCTTCGGTAAAAAGCGCTGTGGCCCGCGCGGAGCGATCCGGCGGGGCGAGCCGTTTCGAATCGAGGAATGCCCATGACATTGCCGCTGGATCGGGTCCTGCTGCAGGCCAGCCCGGTATTGCCGGTGCTGGTGATCGAGGACGTGGCGCTGGCGCCCGACCTGGCGCGCGCGTTGTATGCGGGCGGCGTCACGGTGCTGGAAGTGACGCTGCGCACGCCGCAGGCGCTGGACGCGATCGCCGCCATCCATCGCGAGGTGCCCGAGGTCCTGCTGGGGGCGGGTACCCTGATTCACACCGAGCAGTTTCTCGAGGCACGCGACGCGGGCGCGCAGTTCGCCGTCAGCCCCGGATGCACGCCGCGCCTTGCCGCCGCCGCGGAGGATGCCGGCCTGCCATACCTGCCCGGGGTGATGACGCCTTCGGAAGTGTTGCTGGCGCTGGAGTACGGTTATCGCTCGCTGAAGCTGTTCCCGGCCGATGGCACTGCCAGCGTGAAAATGCTGAAAAGCCTGAAGGGGCCGTTCACCGGCATCCGCTTCTGCCCGACCGGCGGGGTCAACCTGGACAACCTGCTGAATTTCCTCCGCCTGCCCAATGTCGCCTGTGTCGGCGGCACCTGGCTGGCGCCGCCGAGCCTGATCCGGGCGCGGGCCTGGGATCAGATCACACAACTGGCCAGGGAAGCGCGCGAACTGGCCGGCAGCCTGGAGCAGCATTGATGAATTGGGACTACGCCGATCCGTTCGTGATCGACCTCAGGGTCCTCGCCGAGGACATCGACGGGCTCGGCCACGCGAACAACGCCGTCTACGTCAGTTGGTTGGAGCGCTGCGCCTGGCGCCACTCGCAGCGGCTGGGCCTGGACCTGGCCGAGTACCGCCGGCTGGACCGGGCGATGGCGGTGCTGCGCCACGAGATCGACTACCTGGCCGCGGCCTACGAGGGCGACGAACTGCAACTGGCGACCTGGATCGTCGAGTCCGACCAGCGCCTGCGGATGAACCGGCGCTTCCAGTTGGTACGCCCGGCGGATGGCGCCACGCTGCTGCGGGCGCAGACCACCTTCGTCTGCATCGAACTGTCCAGCGGCAAGCCGAAGCGGATGCCGGCGGAGTTCATCGACGGCTATGGCCAGGCTCTGCTAGCCGGGGCCTGACCCGTCGCGCGTCGGCCGGCAGGCATTCGCACTTTGTTCCGGGCGGCGGATTCTCTAGAATCCGCCGCCTGTCATTTTCGAGGTAGTGGTTCGTGCAAATCGCCCTGGCGCCGATGGAAGGTCTGGTGGATGAAATCCTCCGCGACGTGTTGACCCGCGTCGGCGGCATCGATTGGTGCGTCACCGAATTCATCCGCATCACCGATCGCTTGCTGCCGGCCACGGCTTTCCACAAGCTGGCGCCGGAGCTGCGCGACGGCAGCCGGACCCGCGCCGGGACGCCGATGCGTGTGCAGTTGCTCGGCTCCGATCCTGCGTGCCTGGCGGATAACGCCGCGTTCGCCTGTGAGCTGGGCGCCCCGGTGATCGACCTGAACTTCGGTTGTCCGGCCAAGACCGTGAACCGCTCGCGCGGCGGCGCGGTATTGCTCAAGGAGCCGGAGCTGATGCACGACATCGTCGCCGCCGTGCGTCGCGCGGTGCCGAGCGAGATTGCGGTGACCTCGAAGATGCGCCTGGGCTACGACAGTCCCGACGGCGCCCTGGATTGTGCGCGGGCCCTGGCCGACGGCGGCTCGGCCCATATAGTGGTGCATGCCCGGACCAAGGTCGATGGCTACAGGCCGCCGGCGCACTGGGAATGGGTGGCGCGGGTGGCCGAGGTGGTGCGCGTGCCGGTGTTCGCCAATGGCGAGGTGTGGACGCTCGACGACTACCTGCGTTGTCGCGAGGTCAGCGGGGTGGAGGACATCATGCTCGGTCGCGGCCTGGTCTCGCGTCCTGGCCTGGCTCGGCAGATCGCCGCCTGGCGCGATGGCGGCGAAATCCGCGAGATGCCCTGGAGCGAGCTGTTGCCGCTGCTGCGCGACTTCTGGCTACAGGCCCGGCGCAAGCTCGCCCCGCGCTATGCCCCGGGCCGTCTCAAGCAGTGGCTGGGCATGCTCACGCGCACCTATCCCGAAGCCGTCGAGCTGTTCGCGCGGATTCGCCGGGAAAGCGATTGCGAAACCATCGACCGGCTGTTGCAGGTGTCGTTCAGCCAGGCGGCCTAGCTTGCGTAGCAGGCCTAGCGGCCGCCGCTGACATCGATGAAGGTGCCGGTGCTGTAGCTGGCTTCGTCCGACGCCAGCCAGAGAATCGCCCGCGCGACTTCCTCCGCCGTGCCGCCGCGTCCTAGCGGTATGCCGCCCTTCAGGCGTTCGATACGGCCGGGCTCGCCGCCGCTGGCGTGGATCTCGGTATCGATCAGTCCGGGCCGCACCGCGTTGACCCGGATACCCTCCGCCGCCACTTCCCTGGCCAGCCCGATGGTCATGCTGTCGATGGCGCCCTTGGCGGCGGCATAGTCGATGTATTCGTTGGGCGATCCCAGCCGCGAGGCCATCGAGGATACGTTGACGATGCTGCCGCCGCGCCCGCCGTGGCGGGTCGACAGGCGCTTCACCGCCTCGCGGGCGCAGAGGAAGCTGCCGGTCACGTTGGTCGCGAATACCCTGTGCAGGCGCGCCGCGTCGATGTTTTCCAGGCGCGTCTGCGCTTCCAGCACGCCGGCGTTGTTGACCAGCACATCGAGGCGGCCGAAACGTTCGTCGATGGCGGCGAACAGCCGCTCGACATCGCCTTCCTCGGCTACGTCGGCCGCCACCGCCAGGGCTTCGCCGCCCTGGCGCTCGATGCGCTGGCGCAGCGCTTCGGCGGCCTCGCGGTTGCGCAGATAGTTGAGGACGACCGCATAGCCGCGTTCGGCGGCGAGCAGAGCGGTGGCGGCGCCGATGCCGCGGCTGGCTCCGGTGATCAGCATGACGTTGCGCATGATGATGCTCCCCAGGTCAGTAGCGAGTGAAGGTCAGGTAGTCGGCGTCCCAGCCCAGGCCCTGCCAGAACAGGTTGGACAGCGGCGCGTCAAGGGCCGATTGCGCGCGGATCAGGCCGGCGCCGCGCGAACGCAGGGCCTCCTCGGCACTGCCCACCAGTTCCCGGGCCAGGCCCTGGCGGCGGGCCTGCGGCAATACATAGAGCTCTGCGATCTCTCCGACCCGTGCCTGACCGTCCTCGATCTGCCACAGGTGGGCGAGGATGAAACCGCGGGGATGCTGCTGGGCCTCCGCCAGCCAGAGTAAGCGGTTGCGCGAGGCGGCCAGGAGCAGTGCCTGGATCGCCTGTTGGTCGCCGGCATCCAGGGTTTCCCCGGCTTCGCGGACATTGGCTTGCCAGAGCGCGGCCACCGCGGGGACGTCGTCGGCGCTGGCCAGGCGAACCCGGTGTTGCTCTGGCGTCGCATCGAGCTCCTGGCCGACCCGCAGCAGGTTGCCGTCGGGATCGACCAGGGCGAATTCGCGCATGCCCCAGGGCTGGTCTTCCAGGGCCGTGATGCGTGGAATCCCCTGGCCGCCTAGGCCGAGGGCCGCGGCCTGGCGATGCAGCGCCTGGGCGTCCTCCAGGCGCAGGTAGGCAGCGCTACAATTGGTCTTCGGTTCGAGCGCTTCGAACAGCGACAGGTGCAGCTCCAGGGCGCCGCGCTGGAGGATGGCGTAGGTCGGATAGCGAGCGCCAAGGTGGAAGCCGAGGGACTGGTAGAAGGCGCTGGCGCTGTCCAGATCGCGGCAGGGGAAGGTCGGGATTGCGCGTTCCATGGCGACGGTTCTCGAAAGGATGAGTTTCGATCTGAGCACGACGAACGGTCGTTCTCAAGGCTCTTGAAATACTTCCGACGATCCCTATCTAGTTCGTGCGGGATGCCGAAGACGGGTTCCGCATCAGAGTACTTGCTGATAATTCAGGAGATTCGCAATGAGCAACGCTTTTTCCCTCGCCCCGCTGTTCCGTCATTCCGTAGGCTTCGATCGCTTCAACGATCTGTTCGAGTCGGCCCTGCGCAATGAGGCCGGGAGTACCTACCCGCCCTACAACGTCGAAAAGCACGGTGACGACGAGTATCGCATCGTCATCGCCGCCGCCGGCTTCCAGGAAGAAGACCTGGACCTGCAGGTCGAGCGCGGCGTGCTGACCGTCAGTGGCGGCAAGCGCGAGAAGTCCACGGACAACGTGACCTACCTGCACCAGGGCATCGCCCAGCGCGCCTTCAAGCTGTCGTTCCGCCTCGCCGACCATATCGAGGTCAAGGCGGCTTCGCTGGCCAACGGCCTGCTGAACATCGACCTGGTCCGGCTGGTTCCGGAAGAAGCCAAGCCGAAGCGTATCGCCATCAATGGCCAGCGCCCGGCACTGGACAACCAGTAACCGTCAGCGGTGATCGAAAAAAGGCGCCTTCGGGCGCCTTTTTTCATTTCGTTGCGCTATCGGCCCGGGGCTCTGTCGGTTTGCCGTCAGGCACCTCGTCCAGCAGGACGTCGAGGTCGACGGCGGCCGCCATCGCTCGGTTGCCTTCGTCGCTGGGGTGCAGATGGTCGCCGGAGTCGTAGCGCGCGGCGAGCCGCGACGGCTGCTCCGGATCGCGCAATGCCGCGTCGAAGTCGATCACCGCATCGAAGGCGCCGGCATGACGGATCCACTCGTTAACCTGCCTGCGCAGGGCTTCCTTGGCGGGCTGGTAATAATCGCTCAACGGCGTGCCGGGCAGTGCGCCCTCGAACGGCGTGAGGGTCGCGCCGACGACCCGGATACCCCGGTTGTGCGCCTGTTCGATCAATTGCCGGTAGCCGGCGATCAGCGCTTCCAGGGTGGGCGGTGCGGCATTCCGGGCGAAAGCGGTACCGGGCCAGGCAATGTCGTTGATGCCGAGCATCACCACCATGCTGCTTGCGCCTGGCTGGGCCAGTACGTCGCGGTCCAGACGTGCCAGCGCGCTCGCGCCCATGCCGTCGCTCAGCAGGCGGGCGCCGGAAATCCCCGCATTGACCACGGCGACGCCATGCGGGGCCAGGCGTTCGGCGAGGAAGTCCGGCCAACGGCTGTTCCGGTCGAGGCTGGCGCTGGCTCCGTCGGTGATCGAGTCGCCGAGCGTCACCAGCGTCCGCGTTGCCGTTTCGGTTTCGACCAGGATACCTGTCAACAGCAGGCGCGCGGTGGTGCTCTGGCTGTCCGCCGCGTCCAGCCGCAATGCGTGGCTTTGGGTCTGCTCGCCGGCGACGATCCAGCCCGTCTGGCGGCCGTCCCAGTGGAAGGTTTCCATGGGCGTGGCGGCCGGCAGGTAGAGACTCACCAGCACCTGCGAGAGCGCGGCCACCGGCATCGCCACTGGATCGCTGAGTAGCGTGGCGCCGGGCGCGATGGTCGCCGTCCGGCGTCCGCCAAAGGTCACGTCATGCAGGCTGCCGGTGGCGACCGCGGCGCGCTCGGAACCCGGTTTGGCCAGGGTGGCCCGGCCGATCCGGATCGGGCGCTTTCCATAGGTATTTGCCAGGACGATGCGCACGCGCGTTCCTCCCAGGCTGATTCGCGCCAATTGCCGCACCGTCTGGTCGTGCAGTTCGGCTGGCACGTTGCTGGGAAACAGGAAGTCCTCAGCCCAGACCGGCTGCGGGCTGGCCTGCCAGCTGGCGGTCCAGGAAGCGGCCGGCGCGGCGCAGGCGTACAACAGGCTCGTCGCGAGCGCGAAAGCCCGGGTTGCGCTGGAGGTCGCGGCGGGAAGTCTTTCGATGGGTCGTTTCATGTCGTTGAATTCAGTGGTTATCCTGTAGCTGATGATGAATTCAAAGATTTAAGGGAAATAGACCATCGCGGGGAACATCATTTATGAAGCGAAATCATCAGGCAGGGCGCCATGGCCCGGCTTGAAGTCAACCGTTCCGGCGAACTGGAGGTGTTTGCCCGGGTCGTCGAGTCGGGGGGCTTTTCCGCAGCCGCTCGAGGTTGCGGCATGACGCCCTCGGCAGTCAGCAAGCTGATCACCCGGCTCGAACAGCGCCTGGGAACCCGCTTGCTGAACCGCTCCACCCGTCAATTGCAACTGACGCCCGAGGGATGCGCGTTCTACGAGCGCGGGGTGCGTATCCTGGCCGACCTGGAGGAAGCCGAGCGGTGTGCGAGCGAAAACGCGGCGCCGCGCGGGCGCTTGCGAGTCAACGCCAACGTGCCTTTCGGACATCACTTCCTGCTGCCGCTGGTGCCCGAGTTCCTCGCGCAGCATCCCGAGGTGACGCTGGATATCGTGCTGACCGATGAGGTCGTCGACATCCTCGAGCAGCGCACCGACGTGGCCGTGCGCGCGGGGCCGCTGAAAAGCTCGAGCCTGGTGGCGCGCAAGCTGGGGAGCACGCGCATGCTGATCGTCGGTGCGCCGGCCTACCTGGCCCGGCATGGCATGCCGGCCACGCCGCAGGCGCTGCTGGGGCACAACCGCCTCGGCGCCAACTATGTGCGAACGCGCTCCGGCTGGCCGCTACGGGACGCCGGCGAGGAACTCGTGGTGCCGTTGTCGGGCAACGCCCAGGCCAGCGATGGCGAGGCGCTGCGCCGTCTGGCCGTGGCCGGCCTGGGCCTGGCGCGGCTGGCCGCGTTCCAGGTGCGCGAGGACATAGCCGCCGGTCGCCTGATTCCCGTGCTCGAGGCATACAACCCGGGCGACCTGGAGGAAGTCCACGCCGTCTACGTCGGCCAGGGCGGCTATCTGCCGCTGCGCGTGCGGGCGTTCCTGGACTTTCTGGCGGAGCGCGTCGATATGAGCCAGGGTTGATCGCAGTGCTACATGAATACGCCGATTCCGCGGCCGAAAGCTTTTCTTCCTAGCGCTTCAGTAACAGGAGGCAATCCAGATGAGCGATGACATCCAGCGTTACCCCAGCAGCCTGCCGTTTCCCTTTTCCCGCGCGGTGCGGGCCGGCGGCTTCCTGTTTCTTTCCGGACAGGTGCCGATGAGTCCGACCGGCGAGGTGGTACGTGGCGATATCCAGACCCAGACCGAAGCGGTGATGGCACGCATCGGCGAGACCCTGGAGAGCTGTGGCGCGCGTTTCGACCAACTGGTGAAGGTCACCGTCTGGCTGTCGGACATGGCCCACTTCGCCGGTTTCAACGAGGTCTACCAGCGTCATGTGCAGGGGGCCTTGCCGGTACGCTCGACGGTGACCGCCGGGCTGGCGCTGGGGGTCGACGTGGAGGTCGAGGTGCAGGCGTGGGTCGGCGAGGGCTGAGTCGCGAGGGCATTGGCATGCAGGTCGGGTGAGCGCTGGCCGCGGACGGCGAAGAGGGAAGGGCCTACCCGTGGCGTCCGACCTGAATCGCTTCAGGCCGCTGGAGTGCCGTTGCCGAATGCCTGTTCGTCGAGCAGGCGCATGAAGGCGCGCGCGGCGTTCGACAGGGTCCGCTCGGTGTGCAGGATGTAGCCGAGCTGGCGGCTGAGCTGGATGTCCTGTAGCGGCAGGCGCACCACCTGGTCGTCGAGCATGGTCCGCGGCAGCACGCTCCAGGCCAGGCCGATGGAGACCATCATCTTGATGGTCTCCAGGTAGTTGGTGCTCATGGCGATGTTCGGCGTCAGCCCTTCGGCTTCGAACATGCGCCGCACGATGTGGTGGGTGAAGGTGTTGCCGCCGGGGAATACCGCGGGGTGCTTGGCGACGTCGGCGAGGAACACCGTGCCCTGTCGGGCCAGCGGGTGCTCCGGGGCGGCGACGAAGTCCAGCGGGTCGTCCCACACCGGGACTGCGCGCACCGGTTCGGCGGTTTCCGGGGCCAGGGTGATCACCGCCAGCTCCGCACGGCCATGAAGGATCTCCTCGTAGGCCACTTCCGAATCCAGGAACTGGATATCCAGCGCCACCTGCGGATGCGCCCGGGTGAAGGCGCGCAGCAGCGGCGGCAGGCGATGCAGGCCGATGTGGTGGCTGGTGGCCAGGACCAGCCGGCCGCTGACCTCGCCGGTGAGGTTGTTCAGCGCCCGGCGGGTGTCGTCGAGCACGTTGAGCAACTGGTAGGCGCGCGGCAGCAGGGCGCGCCCGGCCTCGGTGAGGTTGACCTCGCGGCCGACCCGGTCGAACAGCCGGGCATTGAGCTGCTGTTCGAGGGCGGCGATGCGCTTGCTCACCGCCGGTTGGGTCAGGTGCAGGCGCTCGCCGGCCTCGGAGAAGCTGCCGGTCTCGGCAATGGCGATGAAGGTGTTGAGGCTGTTCAGGTCCATTGCGGGCCTCCGCTGGTTTCGGCTGCCCGGAGCTTAGCGCCAATGGATTCCTGTTGGGAATGCTTTGGATGAAAAATATGAATTTGAGTTATTCGTAGACAAGCCATAGGATCATCCTCACAAGCCCTGTGGGCATAGAAATGAGCTGATGAGGAAATCCCGATGGCCGGCAAGACCCTCTACGACAAACTCTGGGACATGCACCTGGTCAAGCAGCGCGACGACGGTTCGGCGCTGATCTATATCGACCGCCATATCCTGCACGAAGTGACCTCGCCGCAGGCCTTCGAGGGTCTTCGCCTGGCCGGGCGCAAGCCGTGGCGGATCGACGCCAACATTGCCACCCCGGACCACAACGTGCCGACCACCCGCACCGAGCGCAAGGGCGGCATCGCCGCCATCGCCGACGAGGTCTCGCGCCTGCAGGTGCAGACCCTCGACGAGAACTGCGATGACTTCGGCATCACCGAATTCAAGATGAACGACGTGCGCCAGGGCATCGTCCATGTGGTCGGTCCGGAGCAGGGCGCGACCCTCCCGGGGATGACCGTGGTCTGCGGCGACTCGCACACTTCCACCCACGGCGCCTTCGGCGCGCTGGCCCACGGCATCGGCACTTCCGAGGTCGAGCATGTGCTGGCGACCCAGTGCCTGGTGGCGAAGAAGATGAAGAACATGCTGGTCAAGGTCGAAGGCAGGCTGCCGGCCGGCGTCACGGCGAAGGATATCGTCCTCGCGGTGATCGGCAGGATCGGCACCGCCGGCGGCAACGGCCACGCCATCGAGTTCGCCGGCAGCGCCATCCGCGACCTGTCCATCGAAGGGCGGATGACCATCTGCAACATGTCGATCGAGGCGGGCGCCCGCGTCGGCCTGGTCGCCGTCGACCAGAAGACCATCGACTACGTGAAGGGCCGGCCCTTCGCGCCGAGCGCCGAGCAATGGGACCAGGCCGTCGCCTGCTGGCAGGGGCTGGTGTCGGACGCCGATGCCCGCTTCGATACCGTGGTCGAGCTGGACGCCGCGCAGATCAAGCCGCAGGTCAGCTGGGGCACGTCGCCGGAAATGGTCCTGGCCGTGGACCAGAACGTGCCGGACCCGGCCCGCGAGAGCGACCCGATCAAGCGCGGTTCGATCGAGCGCGCCTTGAAGTACATGGGCCTGCGGCCGAACCAGGCGATCACCGACATCCAGCTGGACCGGGTATTCATCGGTTCCTGCACCAACTCGCGGATCGAGGACCTGCGTGCCGCCGCCGAAGTGGCCAGGGGCCGCAAGGTCGCCGCGACCATCAAGCAGGCGCTGGTGGTGCCGGGTTCCGGGTTGGTCAAGGAGCAGGCCGAGAAGGAAGGCCTGGACCGGATCTTCATCGAGGCCGGCTTCGAATGGCGCGAGCCGGGCTGTTCCATGTGCCTGGCGATGAACCCGGACCGGCTGGAGAGCGGCGAACACTGCGCCTCGACCTCCAACCGCAACTTCGAGGGCCGTCAGGGCGCCGGTGGCCGTACCCACTTGGTCAGCCCGGCGATGGCCGCCGCCGCAGCCGTCAACGGCCGCTTCATCGATGTCCGCGAATTGCTCGCCTGAGGAGAACCGAGATGAAACCCTATACCCAGACGACCGGTCTCGTCGCTCCGCTGGATCGCGCCAACGTCGATACCGATCAGATCATTCCCAAGCAATTCCTCAAGTCGATCAAGCGCACCGGCTTCGGCCCCAACCTGTTCGACGAATGGCGCTACCTGGATGTCGGGCAGCCGGGACAGGACAACTCGAAGCGTCCGCTGAACCCGGACTTCGTCCTCAACCAGCCGCGCTACCAGGGCGCCAGCGTACTGCTGGCGCGGGAGAACTTCGGCTGCGGCTCGTCCCGCGAGCACGCGCCCTGGGCGCTGGACGAGTACGGTTTCCGCACGGTGATCGCACCGAGCTATGCCGACATCTTCTTCAACAACAGTTTCAAGAACGGCTTGCTGCCGATCATCCTGCCCGAGGCCGAGGTGGACGAACTGTTCCGCCAGGTCGAGGCGAACGAAGGCTACCAGTTGTCCATCGACCTGGCGGCGCAGACCGTTACCCGTCCTGATGGCAAGGTGCTGGGTTTCGAGGTCGACCCGTTCCGCAAGCATTGCCTGCTCAACGGCCTCGACGACATCGGCCTGACGCTGCAGGACGCCGATGCGATCCGCGCCTTCGAGGACGGCTACCGCCAGCAGCAGCCCTGGCTGTTCCGCTGAGCGGCACGCGAGTCCCCTTGCCGGGCGCATCCTGGGTAGGGTGCGCCCGGTTTTTCTCCTGGAGTAGGTTCATGAGCGACCACGATGACGTTGTCCAGCGCCAGTTCGGCGCCCAGGCTGCGGCCTACCTGAGCAGCGCCGTGCATGCCCAGGGCGAGGAATTCGCCTTGCTGCGCGACGCCCTGGCCGGGCGCCCGGAAGCGCGGGTCCTCGACCTGGGTTGCGGCGCCGGCCACGTGAGCTTCCAGGTCGCCGCCCTGGCAGGGGAGGTGGTGGCCTACGATCTTTCCGCCGAGATGCTCGCCGTGGTGGCGCAGAGCGCCGCGGAACGGGGCATGGCGAACATCCGCACCGAGCAGGGCAAGGCGGAGAGCCTGCCCTTCGCCGACGGCGAGTTCGATTTCGTCTTCAGTCGCTATTCCACCCATCACTGGCGCGACGTCGGCCTGGCCCTGCGCGAGGTGCGGCGGGTGCTCAAGCCCGGCGGGGTGGCGATCTTCGTCGACGTGGCGGCGCCCGGGCAGGCCTTGCCGGACACCTTCCTGCAGACCGTCGAGCTGCTCCGCGACACCAGCCATGTGCGCAACTACTCGCCGGCCGAGTGGGCGCGCCTGAGCGGCGAGGCTGGCTTGCTGGTCACCGGAAGCCGGCGCCAGCGTCTGCGCTTGGAGTTCCAGTCGTGGGTCGAGCGGATGCGTACGCCGGAGGTGTTCCGCCAGGCGATCCGCAGCTTGCAGCTGGCGGTGGGCGAGGAAGTCAGAGAGTATTTCGAGATTGCCGACGACGGCTCGTTCAGCACCGACGTGCTGGTGCTGTGGCTGCGTCGGGAGTGACGGTTCGATCACGGCGGCGCATGCCCGCCGTTCAATGAATGAAGGACAAGAGGGTGTTATGAGCAAGCAGATCCTGGTTCTCCCCGGTGACGGTATCGGTCCGGAAATCATGGCGGAAGCGGTCAAGGTGCTGGAGCTGGCCAACGACAGGTTCCAGCTCGGCTTCGAACTGGCCGAGGACGTCATCGGTGGCGCGGCCATCGACAAGCACGGCGTGCCGCTGGCCGACCAGACCCTGCAGCGCGCGCGCCAGGCCGATGCGGTGCTGCTGGGCGCGGTAGGAGGGCCGAAATGGGACAGGATCGAACGCGATATCCGTCCCGAGCGCGGCCTGCTGAAGATCCGCTCGCAACTGGGCCTGTTCGCCAACCTGCGTCCGGCCATCCTCTATCCGCAACTGGCCGCGGCCTCCAGCCTGAAGCCGGAAGTGGTCGCCGGGCTGGACATCCTCATCGTCCGCGAACTGACCGGCGGCATCTACTTCGGCCAGCCCCGCGAGCAGCGCGTGCTGGAGAACGGCGAGCGCCAGGCCTACGACACCCTGCCTTACAGCGAGAGCGAAATCCGTCGTATCGCCCGCGTCGGTTTCGACATGGCCCGCGTACGCAACAACAGGCTCTGCTCGGTGGACAAGGCCAACGTCCTCGCCTCCAGCCAGCTGTGGCGGGAAGTGGTGGAAGAGGTGGCGAAGGACTACCCGGACGTCGAGCTTTCCCATATGTACGTGGACAACGCCGCCATGCAGCTGGTGCGCGCGCCCAAGCAGTTCGACGTGATGGTCACCGACAACATGTTCGGCGACATCCTGTCGGATGAGGCTTCCATGCTGACCGGTTCCATCGGCATGCTGCCTTCTGCCTCGCTCGACGCGAACAACAAGGGCATGTACGAACCCTGCCACGGTTCCGCCCCGGACATCGCCGGTCAGGGCATCGCCAACCCGTTGGCGACCATCCTCTCGGTCTCGATGATGTTGCGCTACAGCTTCAGCCAGGCGACCGCCGCCGACGCCATCGAGCAGGCGGTGAGCAAGGTCCTCGACCAGGGGCTGCGCACCGGCGACATCTGGTCCGAAGGCTGCCGCAAGGTCGGCACCCGGGAAATGGGCGATGCCGTAGTCGCGGCACTCAAGAATCTGTAATCTGACGGGCTTGGCCGGCGCCATGATGGCTGCCGGCCAGCTCACTTCTCTCATATAGGTGTAGTTGCGATGAAGCGTGTAGGTCTGATCGGTTGGCGCGGGATGGTGGGTTCCGTACTCATGCAGCGGATGCTGGAAGAGCGGGACTTCGACCTGATCGAGCCGGTGTTCTTCACCACGTCGAACGTCGGTGGCCAGGGCCCGGAAGTGGGCAAGGACATCGCTCCGCTGAAGGACGCCTACAGCATCGACGAGCTGAAGACCCTCGACGTGATCCTGACCTGCCAGGGCGGCGACTACACCAGCGAAGTATTCCCCAAGCTGCGTGAGGCCGGCTGGCAGGGCTACTGGATCGATGCCGCCTCCAGCCTGCGCATGGAAGACGACGCGGTGATCGTCCTCGACCCGGTCAACCGCAAGGTCATCGACCAGGCTCTGGACGCCGGCACCCGCAACTACATCGGCGGCAACTGCACCGTCAGCCTGATGCTGATGGCCCTGGGTGGGCTGTTCGACGCCGGCCTGGTCGAGTGGATGAGTGCCATGACCTACCAGGCCGCCTCCGGCGCCGGTGCGCAGAACATGCGTGAACTGCTCAAGCAGATGGGCGCCGCCCATGCATCGGTGGCGGATGACCTGGCCAACCCGGCCAGCGCGATCCTCGACATCGACCGCAAGGTGGCGGAGACCCTGCGCAGCGAAGCCTTCCCCACCGAGCATTTCGGCGCGCCGCTGGGCGGCAGCCTGATCCCCTGGATCGACAAGGAACTGCCCAACGGGCAGAGCCGCGAAGAGTGGAAGGCCCAGGCGGAGACCAACAAGATCCTCGCCCGCTTCAAGAACCCGATCCCGGTCGACGGTATCTGCGTGCGCGTCGGCGCCATGCGTTGCCACAGCCAGGCGCTGACCATCAAGTTGAACAAGGATGTGCCGCTGACCGACATCGAGGGCCTGATCAGCCAGCACAATCCCTGGGTCAAGCTGGTGCCGAACCACCGCGAGGTAAGCGTGCGCGAGCTGACCCCGGCCGCCGTCACCGGCACCCTGAGCGTTCCGGTCGGGCGCCTGCGCAAGCTGAACATGGGCTCCCAGTATCTCGGCGCCTTCACCGTCGGCGACCAGTTGCTGTGGGGCGCTGCCGAGCCGCTGCGGCGCATGTTGCGCATCCTGCTGGAGCGCTGATCGATCCGGCGCCGCCCGCAATGGGCGGCGCCTCGATTGCCTGGGCGAAGGTGGGCAAGTAAAGTGCCACGCCTATTTCGCAGACCGCCGAGGCTTTTCCCATGTCCCAGCCCCTCAATGTCGCAGTCGTAGGCGCCACCGGATCGGTTGGCGAGGCTCTGGTCGGTCTCCTCGACGAACGCGACTTCCCGCTTCATCGTCTGCACCTGCTGGCCAGCGCCGAGTCGGCCGGGCAGCGCATGGGTTTCGCCGAAAGCAGCCTGCGCGTCGGCGATGTCGATAGCTTCGATTTTTCCAGTGTCGGCCTGGCCTTCTTCGCCGCGGCAGCCGAGGTGTCGCGTGCCCATGCCGAGCGCGCCCGCGCGGCGGGTTGTTCGGTGATCGACCTGAGCGGCGCCCTGGAACCGAGCGTCGCACCGCCGGTCATGGTTTCGGTGAATGCCGAACGCCTGGCCTCGCAAGCGGCGCCGTTCCTTTTGTCCAGTCCTTGCGCCGTAGCCGCCGAACTGTGCGAAGTGCTGGCGCCACTCCTGGCCACGCTGGATTGCCGGCAACTGAACCTGACAGCCTGCCTCTCCGTCTCCAGCCTGGGGCGCGAAGGGGTGAAGGAACTCGCCCGGCAGACCGCCGAACTGCTCAATGCGCGCCCCCTGGAGCCGCGTCTCTTCGACCGCCAGATCGCCTTCAACCTGCTGGCGCAGGTCGGCGCGGTGGATGGCGAGGGGCACAGCGCCATCGAGCGGCGCATCTTCGCGGAGGTGCAGGCCTTGCTTGGCGAGCGTATCGGACCGTTGAACGTTACCTGCATCCAGGCGCCGGTATTCTTCGGCGATAGCCTCAGCGTGACCCTGCAGTGCGCGGAACCGGTGGACCTGGCCGCGGTGACGCGGGTCCTCGATGCGACGAAAGGTATCGAATGGGTCGGCGAGGGCGATTATCCGACGGTGGTCGGCGATGCCCTCGGCCAGGACGAGACCTATGTCGGCCGGGTGAGGGCGGGGCAGGCTGATCCCTGTCAGGTCAATTTGTGGATTGTGTCTGATAATGTGCGAAAAGGTGCCGCGCTGAATGCCGTGCTCCTGGGTGAGTTGTTGATAAAACACTATCTGTAAAAGATACTTACCCACAGATTTGTAGAATTATTCGAGCTTGTTAATACTGGTTCGATCCGCTGCTGCCGGGGAGCGTCCGTCCATGCATGGCTGGGCGAGCGGACAGCAAGCACCGACGCACTCCCTCTCGTGAAACGAGAAAAGATATTAAAACCAAGGGATTACACTATGGTTCGGCTTCGTACACTGGTTCGGGCAATCGCGGCGGCCTCGGTCCTGACTTCCGGCATGGCGCATGGATTGGGACTGGGGGAAATCACCCTGAAGTCGGCGTTGAACCAACCGTTGGATGCCGAGATCGAGCTGCTCGAAGTTCGTGACCTGGGTTCGGGCGAGGTGATCCCGAGCCTGGCGTCGCCGGAAGAGTTCAGCAAGGCGGGCGTCGATCGCCTGTACTACCTCACCGACCTGAAGTTCACGCCGGTGGTGAAGCCCAACGGCAAGAGCGTCATTCGCGTGACCTCGTCGAAGCCGGTGCAGGAGCCCTACCTGAACTTCCTGGTCCAGGTGCTCTGGCCGAATGGCCGCCTGCTGCGCGAGTACACCGTCCTGCTGGATCCGCCGCTGTACTCCCCGCAGGCCGCGGCAAGCGCTCCGCAAGCGCCGGTCAGCGCGCCGCGCGCGACCGGCGCCCCGCGAGCCCCGCAGGCGCCGGCTCCGGTGCGTACCACCGCGCCGGCAGGCAGCGACACCTATCGCACCGTTTCCAACGACACGCTCTGGGAGATCGCCCAGCGCAACCGTACCGATCGCGTTTCCGTACCCCAGGCGATGCTTGCGTTCCAGGAACTGAATCCGGGCGCCTTCGTCGATGGCAACATCAACCGGCTGAAGAGCGGCCAGGTCCTGCGCATTCCCACCGAACAGCAGATGCTGGAGCGCTCGCCGCGCGAGGCGCTGTCCCAGGTGCAGGCGCAGAACCAGAGCTGGCGCGGCAGCCGCAATCCGGCCGCGGGCAGCGCTGGCGCCAGGCAGTTGGATGCGACCCAGCGCAATGCCGCCGGGTCGGCGCCATCCAAGGTCGACGCCACGGACAACCTGCGCCTGGTGTCTGGCGAGGGCAAGGCCAGCAAGGGTGCCGACAAGGGCGGGAAGGGCGACAGCAAGGCGATCGCCGATACCCTGGCGGTGACCAAGGAAAGCCTCGATAGCACTCGCCGCGAGAACGAAGAACTGCAGAGCCGCATGCAGGATCTGCAGAGCCAGCTGGACAAGCTGCAGAAGTTGATCCAGTTGAAGGACGCCCAGTTGGCCAAGCTGCAAGGGCAGTTGGGCGCCGAAGGCCAGGGCGCAGCCCAGCCGAACGCAGCCCTGCCGGATGCGTCCCAGCCCAATGCAGCAGCGCAGGCGCCGGCTCAGCCCGGGACTCCCGCTGCGGCAGCGCCGACTCCTGCTCCGGCCGGAGAAGCACCCGCCGCTCCGGCGCAGCCTCCGGTGGCGCCGCCGCCCGCGCCAGCTGCCGAGAAGCCTCCGGCACCTGCCGTTCCGGCGCCCGCTCCGGTTCAGGCGGCAGAGCAGCCGGCACCGAGCTTCCTCGACGAACTGCTGGCCAACCCGCTGTGGTTGGCGGTGATCGGCGGTAGCGCACTGCTGGCGTTGCTGGTGCTGCTGATGATCCTGTCGCGGCGCAATGCGCAGAAAGAGAAGGAAGAAGCCCAGGCTTTCGCCGCGGATGCCGGCGAGGAACAGGAGGATGCGCTGGACCTGGGAAAGGACGGCTTCGACGACCTGACCCTCGACGAGCCTGAACCGCAGGTCGCAGCCGTCGCGCCGCAGGTCGAGAAGACCACTGCGCAGACTTCCGATGCGCTGGGCGAGGCCGACATCTATATCGCCTACGGGCGTTTCAACCAGGCCGCCGAACTGTTGCAGAACGCCATCTACGACGAGCCGCAGCGCACCGACCTGCGCCTCAAGCTGATGGAAGTCTATGCCGAGATGGGCGATCGCGAAGGTTTCGCTCGCCAGGAAAACGAGCTGCGCGAAATCGGCGGCGCACAGCCGCAGGTCGAGCAGCTCAAGTCGCGCTACCCGGCAATGGTCGCGGTCGCCGCGGTTGCCGGCCTGGCCGGCGCCAAGCTGGCGCAGGACGAGCTGGATAGCTTCAGCCTCGACGACCTGTCGCTCGACGACAGCGGTCACGCGGCCAAGCCGGATGCGGCAGGACAGGATCTCGACGACGCCTTCGACCTGAGCCTGGACGACCTGGGCGGCGGCGATCTTGGCAGCGACGACGTGCAGGCCGATCTCAAGTCCGACAGCGGGGCGCTGGACGACCTGACCCTGGACAGCGATCTGGACCTGGCGGCCTCGACCGCGGCGGACAAGCCTGTCGACGATCTCGACTTCGGCCTGGATTTCGCGGAGTTGGCAGAGACTCCGAGCCAACCCAAGCATGACGACCTGGGCGATTTCTCCCTGGATCTCGATGCGCCGGAAGACAAGCTTTCGGACGACGACTTCCTGCTTTCGCTGAACGACGAGGTGCCCGCCGCGGCGCCCGCCGACAACGAATTCACCCTCGATACCGAGGCTGCCGAAGAGCCGGCGTTGTCCCTGCCGGACGACTTCGACCTGTCGCTGGCCGACGAGCCGACGGAGCCGGCCGCTCCGGAGAAGGGCGAGGACAGTTTCGCCGCCCAGTTGGACGAGGTGAGTGCGCAGTTGGACGAGTTGGCCAGCAACCTTGACGAGCCGAAGAGCGCGGCGCCGAGTTTCTCCGCCGAGGATGCAGCGGTCGCCTCCGCCCTGGACGGAGACGCCGACGATGACTTCGACTTCCTCTCCGGTGCCGACGAAGCGGCGACCAAGCTGGATCTGGCTCGCGCCTACATCGACATGGGCGATAGCGAAGGCGCGCGCGATATCCTCGACGAAGTCCTGGCCGAAGGTAACGACAGCCAGCAGGCGGAAGCCCGCGAGTTGCTGGAGCGCCTGGCCTGATCCGGAAATGAAGCGACCCTCATGAACGATGTTGTTCCGCCAGCGGCAGCCGAATCGGCTGCCGCTGGCGTTTCCAGAATCGCCCTCGGCATCGAGTACAAGGGCTCCCGCTATCGTGGCTGGCAGCGCCAGGAAGCCGGCGTGCCTTCCGTGCAGGAAGCGCTGGAGCGCGCCTTGTCGAAGGTTGCCGCCGAGCCGGTCGGGGTGATCTGCGCCGGCCGTACCGACGCTGCCGTTCATGCCAGCGGCCAGGTGGTGCATTTCGACACCGCGGTGGAGCGCCCGTTGAAAGCATGGGTGATGGGCACCAACGCCAACCTGCCCGCGGATATCAGTGTGACCTGGGCGAGAGTGATGCCGGCGCATTTCCACGCGCGCTTCTCGGCCATGGCCCGGCGCTATCGCTACGCCATCTACAACGATCCGATCCGCCCGGCGCACCTGGCCGAGGAGGTCACCTGGAACCATCGGCCGCTGGATATCGGGCGGATGCGCGAGGCGGCCCAGGTACTGGTCGGCACCCATGACTTCACCTCGTTTCGGGCGGTGCAGTGCCAGGCCAAGTCGCCGGTCAAGACCATGCATCACGTGCGCTTGCTGGAGCATGGTCGGTTGATCGTGCTGGACATCCGCGGTAACGCTTTCCTTCACCATATGGTGCGCAACATCGCTGGCGTCCTGATGACCATCGGTGCCGGCGAGCGGCCGATCGAATGGGCGAAGGAGGTGCTCGAGGCGCGCGACCGGCGCGCCGGTGGGGTCACCGCGCACCCCTACGGACTCTATCTGGTGCGGGTGGAGTACCCCGGGGAGTTCGAGTTGCCCGAGCGCTACCTGGGGCCGCATTTCCTTTCCGGATTGCCCGATATCGTCGGCTGACGTCGAATCGGGCTTTTGCTACCATCGAGAATTCCCGCCGGACCGGCCGTCCGGCGGTTCGTCGCTCACTCGCCGAGGATTCTCCGTCGTTGCCAGCCGTTCGCATCAAGATCTGCGGTATCACCCGAGTCGAGGACGCCCTGGCCGCCGCCGCGGCGGGCGCCGATGCCATCGGCCTGGTGTTCTATGCGAAGAGCCCGCGGGCGGTGGATATCCATCGGGCGCGGGAAATCGTTCGTGCCCTGCCGCCGTTCGTGACCAGCGTCGGCCTGTTCGTCAACGCCAGCCGCTGCGAACTGGGCGAGATTCTCGATGCGGTGCCGCTGGACCTACTGCAATTCCATGGCGACGAGCGCGCCGAGGACTGCGAGGGACATCGGCGACCCTACCTGAAAGCCCTGCGGATGAAGCCCGGCGACGACATCGTCGGGCGCGCGGCGGCATATCCGGGAGCTGCCGGGATTCTCCTGGATACCTATGTGGAAGGCGTGCCCGGCGGCACGGGGGCGGCGTTCGACTGGTCGCTGGTGCCGGCCGACCTGGGCAAACCCCTGGTGCTGGCCGGCGGTCTGACGCCGGATAACGTCGGCAGGGCAGTCGAGCAGGTCAAGCCCTACGCGGTGGACGTCAGTGGTGGCGTCGAGGCGAGCAAGGGAATCAAGGATGCGGCGAGGGTCCGCGCGTTCGTGGACGCGGTGCGTTCGCGGCGCCGCGACGAGACATGATGTGACGACGGGCGGCCCGCCGCCGTCCACTAGCGTGTCGCCGTTTCCGCGACAACGCCCGGCCGCCGATAGGGAGGCCAGATATTTCGCGATAGCCGCTCGCCGGGTATCGCCCAGGTGACCGCGCAGGCGGGGGATGGGACAGGCCGCGAAACGTTTCGTAGCCGTGGGGCCCACCGCTGCCGGCGGTCACGAAGATGAATTTGCTCAGGGACGCCGTCACCGGATCGGTGCGGCCATCCCGACCTTGCACTGGAGAACAAAGAGCATGAGCAACTGGCTGGTAGACAAGCTGATCCCTTCCATCATGCGTTCCGAGTCCCAGAAGAGTTCGGTACCGGAAGGCCTGTGGCACAAATGCCCGTCCTGCGAAGCCGTGCTGTACCGTCCGGAGCTGGAAAAGACCCTGGATGTCTGCCCGAAGTGCGACCACCACATGCGCATCAACGCGCGTACCCGCCTGGACATCTTCCTCGATGAGGACGGTCGCGAGGAGCTGGGTGCCGACCTCGAGCCGGTGGACCGCCTGAAATTCCGCGACAGCAAGAAGTACAAGGATCGCCTCGCCGCGGCACAGAAGGACACCGGCGAGAAGGACGCGCTGATCGCCATGAGCGGCAAGCTGCAGGGTATGCCGGTGGTCGCCTGCGCCTTCGAGTTCTCCTTCATGGGCGGTTCGATGGGCGCCATCGTCGGCGAGCGCTTCGTTCGCGCGGCCAACGTCGCCCTGGAGAAGCGCTGCCCGCTGATCTGCTTCTCCGCCTCCGGCGGCGCGCGCATGCAGGAAGCGCTGATCTCGCTGATGCAGATGGCCAAGACTTCGGCGGTCCTGGCGCGCCTGCGCGAAGAAGGCATCCCGTTCGTCTCGGTATTGACCGACCCGGTCTACGGCGGCGTTTCCGCCAGCCTGGCGATGCTCGGCGACGTGATCGTCGGCGAACCCAAGGCGCTGATCGGCTTCGCCGGTCCCCGCGTGATCGAGCAGACCGTCCGCGAGAAGCTGCCGGAAGGCTTCCAGCGTAGCGAGTTCCTCCTCGAGCATGGCGCCATCGACATGATCGTGCATCGTGCCGAGTTGCGGCCGCGCCTGGCCAATCTGCTGTCGGCCTTCACTCATTCGCCGAGCCCCGTATCCGCATGACCCAGCGTTCCCTGGCCGATTGGCTGAGCTATCTCGAACAACTCCATCCGACGGCCATCGACATGGGCCTGGAGCGTTCCCGCGAGGTAGCGCGCCGGCTCGGCCTGGGAAGGCCGGCGAAACGCGTGGTCACCGTTACCGGGACCAACGGCAAGGGCTCTACCTGCGCCCTGCTCGCCGAGCTGCTGCGTGAGCAGGGGTTGTCGGTCGGGGTCTACAGCTCGCCGCACCTGCTGCGCTACAACGAGCGGGTGCGGATCGACGGCATCGAGGCCGGCGATGCGCAACTGTGCGACGCCTTCTCCGCGGTGGAGGCCGCACGCGGCGAGATTTCCCTGACCTATTTCGAAATGGGCACGCTGGCCGCCTTCTGGCTGTTCGAGCGCGCCGGGCTGGACTTCGCGGTGCTGGAAGTCGGCCTTGGCGGGCGCCTGGATGCGGTCAACCTGATCGACGCCGACCTGGCGCTGATCACCAGCATCGGCCTGGACCATGCCGAGTGGCTGGGCGATACCCGCGAAAGCGTGGCTTTCGAGAAAGCCGGTATCCTGCGCGCCGGCAAACCGGCCCTGTGCGGCGATCTCGATCCCCCGCAGCCATTGCTGGAGCAGGTGGCTGCGCTGGGGGCACCGCTTTACCTGCGCGGTCGCGACTACGACCTGGCGCTCGCCGATCATGGCTGGCACTGGCGCGGGCTGGCCGCGGACGGCCAGGCGCTGGCGCTGCACGATCTGCCGTTGCTCGAGTTGCCCATGGAAAACGCCGCGCTGGCCCTGCAGGCCTACGCGTTGCTCGAGTTGCCCTGGCAGGCGGAGCGCCTGGCCGAGGCGCTGCGGCGGACCCGGGTGACCGGTCGCCTCGATCGCCGCGACCTGTCCTGGAACGGCCAGTCACGCCAGCTCCTGCTGGACGTCGGGCACAATCCCCAGGCCGCCCAGTACCTGGCGCAACGCCTGCGTGCCGCAGCGCCACGAGGACGCTACCTGGCGGTCTTCGGCCTGCTGGCGGACAAGGACCTGGATGGCGTACTGGAACCCTTGACCGGCTTGGTGCAGGATTGGGCCGTTGCACCGTTGCCGACCCCGCGTTCGCGGCCGGCCGCGGAGCTGGAGGCGGCGCTGATCCTGCGCCAGGTTCCGGCGAGCAGCCATGCGGATATCGCCGCTGCCCTGGACGCGCAGTGCGCCAAGGCTGCCGCGGATGATGTCATTCTGCTGTTCGGATCGTTCTATAGCGTGGCCGAAGGCCTGGAGTGGCTGGCCCGTAGAACGGATAAGGGGGAGTAAACCATGGCCTTGCTGGAAAGAGGGCTGAAGCAGCGCATCGTCGGGGCGTTGGTGCTGATCGCCCTGGCGGTGATCTTCCTGCCGATGCTGTTCACCCGCGAAGACGAGTCGCGCCAGGTCGTGGTGGAAGCGCCGCCGCGCCCGCAAGCGCCGGCCATGCCCAGTGTCGAGGTGCAGCCGACCGAGGTGCCGGAACTGCAGCCCGGCGAAGAAGACATCGCTCCCGAGATCGTCGAGGAAGGCTCCCCGGCCGCCGCCGGCCAGCCCAGCCAGCCGATCGGCGGCCTGCCGGCGACCCCGCCGCCTGCCCAGACCCAGGCGCCGGCCGCCAGCCCGCCGCCAAGCCAGCCGCAACCGCCCGCTGCGCCGCCGAGCCCGCCGCCCGCGGAGAAGCGCCTGGACGCCAACAACCTGCCGCAGAGCTGGTCGGTACAGCTTGCCAGCCTGTCCAACCGGGCGCGCGCCGAGGAACTGCAGAAGACCCTGCGCTCCCAGGGCTACAACGCCTACATCCGCAGCTTCGACGGGATGAACCGGGTCTTCGTCGGGCCGGTGATCCAGCGCGCCGAGGCGGATCGCCTGCGCGACCAGTTGAGCAAGCAGCAGAAGCTCAACGGCTTCGTCGTGCGCTTCCAGCCGGAACGCGGTTGACCGCGACCCGCGGCTTACCGTCGCGGGCGCGCTCTGCTAAAATGCAGCGCCTTTTCTGCTTGTGGGCTGCATAGTGGCATTTACCTGGGTCGATTGGACGATGGTCGCCATCATCGTCGTTTCCAGCCTGATCAGTCTGAGTCGCGGCTTCGTCAAGGAAGCCTTGTCCCTGCTTACCTGGATAGTCGCCGGCGCGGTGGCCTGGATGTTCGGCGGGGCGCTGGCGCAGCACCTGGGCGAATACATCCAGACCCCCTCGGCCCGCATCATCGCAGCCTGCGCGCTGCTGTTCATCGCGACCCTGCTGCTCGGGGCGCTGGTCAACTACCTCATCGGCGAACTGATCCGGGTCACCGGCCTGTCCGGCACCGACCGCTTCCTCGGCATGGTCTTCGGCGGTGCGCGCGGCGTACTGCTGGTCGTGCTGCTGGTCGGCCTGCTCAGCCTGGCCCCGGTACAGCAGGACCCTTGGTGGCAGCAGTCGGTGCTGATGCCGCATTTCCTGATGGTTGCCGACTGGTCGAAGAACTTCATTCTCGGTTTCGCCGGCCAGTGGTTGCCGGCCGCGCCGATAACGCCGCCGAGCGGCATCGGCGGGCTGCTTCCCAGCCAGTGATTTTGGCGGGACACTGGCCGAGGCCGGGTCCCGCGGTTTTCCAGGGCGGCGCGTCGATGGCGCGGCGCCGGCGGCACAGGACGTGCCGCGAGCCAGTCGGCGGCGAAGGTCGCCGATTCGCGGGAGCCAGCGGCCCACGAGGCCCTGGTCAGCTCGATGGTCCGGGACGGACCGATCGCGCTTCCCATCTTTCCAGCTTGAGCCAAGTAGGGGTTGCGTCACATGTGTGGCATCGTCGGTATCGTGGGCAAGTCGAACGTCAATCAGGCGCTGTATGACGCGCTCACCGTCCTCCAACATCGCGGCCAGGACGCTGCCGGTATCGTCACCTGCCATGACGATAAGCTGTACCTGCGCAAGGACAACGGCCTGGTCCGCGACGTCTTCCAGCAGCGCCACATGCAGCGCCTGATCGGCAGCGTCGGCATCGGCCATGTGCGTTACCCGACCGCCGGCAGCTCCAGCTCGGCGGAAGCGCAGCCGTTCTACGTCAACTCGCCCTACGGCATCACCCTGGCGCACAACGGCAACCTGACCAATGTAGAGCAGTTGGCCAAGGAAATCTACGAATCCGACCTGCGCCACGTGAACACCAACTCCGATTCGGAAGTGCTGCTCAACGTGTTCGCCCACGAGCTGGCGGTGCGCAACAAGCTGCAGCCCACCGAGGAGGACATCTTCGCCGCGGTTTCCTGCGTGCACGACCGTTGCGTCGGCGGCTACGCGGTGGTGGCGATGATCACCGGCCACGGCATCGTCGGTTTCCGCGACCCCAATGCGATCCGTCCGATCGTCTTCGGCCAGCGGCATACCGAGAATGGCGTCGAATACATGATCGCCTCCGAGAGCGTGGCCCTGGACGTACTCGGCTTCACCCTGATCCGCGACCTGGCGCCGGGCGAGGCGGTATACATCACCGAGGAAGGCAAGCTCTACACCCGCCAGTGCGCCAAGGCGCCGAAATACGCGCCGTGCATCTTCGAGCACGTCTACCTGGCGCGTCCGGATTCGATCATGGACGGCATCTCGGTGTACAAGGCGCGCCTGCGCATGGGCGAGAAGCTTGCCGACAAGATCCTCCGCGAGCGTCCCGACCACGACATCGACGTGGTCATCCCGATCCCGGACACCAGCCGCACCGCGGCGCTGGAACTGGCCAACCGGCTCGGCGTGAAGTTCCGCGAGGGCTTCGTCAAGAACCGCTACATCGGCCGCACCTTCATCATGCCCGGCCAGGCGGCGCGGAAGAAATCCGTGCGGCAGAAGCTCAACGCCATCGAGCTGGAGTTCCGCGGCAAGAACGTGATGCTGGTGGATGACTCCATCGTCCGCGGCACCACCTGCAAGCAGATCATCCAGATGGCCCGCGAGGCCGGGGCGAAGAACGTCTACTTCTGCTCCGCCGCGCCGGCCGTGCGCTACCCCAACGTCTACGGCATCGACATGCCGAGTGCGCACGAGCTGATCGCGCACAATCGCAGCACCGAGGACGTCAGCAAGCTGATCGGCGCCGACTGGCTGGTCTACCAGGACCTGCCCGACCTGATCGATGCGGTCGGCGGCGGCAAGATCAAGATCGATCACTTCGACTGCGCCGTGTTCGACGGCGAGTACGTGACCGGCGACGTCAACGAGGCCTACCTGAACCGGATCGAACAGGCGCGCAACGATGCGACCAAGGCCAAGAGCCAGGCGGTCAGCGCGATCATCGATCTGTACAACGACTGACAAAGGGGAGAGCGGCATGACTCAGGACTGGGATGCCGGGCGTCTCGACAGCGACCTGGAAGGCGCGGCCTTCGACACCCTGGCGGTTCGCGCCGGGCAACGGCGGACGCCGGAGGGCGAGCACGGCGAGGCGCTGTTCACCACCTCCAGCTACGTCTTCCGCACCGCCGCCGACGCGGCCGCGCGGTTCGCCGGCGAAGTGCCGGGCAACGTCTATTCGCGCTACACCAACCCCACGGTACGCACCTTCGAGGAGCGCATCGCCGCCCTCGAAGGAGCCGAGCAGGCGGTGGCCACGGCGTCGGGCATGTCGGCGATCCTCGCCCTGGTGATGAGCCTGTGCAGCTCCGGCGACCACGTGCTGGTCTCGCGCAGCGTGTTCGGCTCGACCATCAGCCTGTTCGACAAGTACTTCAAGCGCTTCGGCATCCAGGTCGACTATCCGCCGTTGAGCGATCTCGCGGCCTGGGAGGCGGCGTGCAAGCCGAATACCAAGCTGTTCTTCGTCGAGTCGCCATCCAACCCGCTGGCCGAGCTGGTGGATATCGCCGCGCTGGCCGAGATCGCCCACGCCAAGGGCGCACTGCTGGCGGTGGACAACTGCTTCTGCACGCCGGCCCTGCAACAGCCGTTGAAGCTCGGTGCGGACGTGGTGATCCACTCCGCGACCAAGTACATCGACGGCCAGGGCCGGGGCATGGGCGGGGTGGTCGCCGGTCGCGGCGAGCAGATGAAGGAAGTGGTCGGATTCCTCCGCACCGCCGGGCCGACCCTCAGCCCATTCAACGCCTGGCTGTTCCTCAAGGGCCTGGAAACCCTGCGTATCCGCATGCAGGCGCACAGCGCCAGTGCCCTGGCCCTGGCCGAATGGCTGGAGCGCCAGCCGGGCATCGAGCGGGTCTACTACGCGGGCCTGCAGAGCCATCCTCAGCATGAGTTGGCCCGGCGCCAGCAGAGCGGCTTCGGCGCGGTCGTCAGCTTCGACGTGAAGGGCGGGCGCGATGCCGCCTGGCGCTTCATCGACGCCACCCGGATGGTCTCGATCACCACCAACCTGGGCGACACCAAGACCACCATCGCCCACCCGGCGACCACCTCCCACGGTCGGCTGTCCCCCGAGGACCGCGCGCGCGCCGGGATCGGCGACAGCCTGATCCGGGTCGCGGTCGGCCTGGAGGATCTCGACGACCTCAAGGCCGACATGGCCCGGGGGCTGGCCGCGCTGTGATCGAACCCAATCTGCGAGGCAACGGCAAGGTCGCCCTGGTCACCGGGGCGGCCCGGGGCATTGGCCTGGGCATCAGTGCCTGGCTGATCGCCGAGGGCTGGCAGGTAGTGCTTGCCGACAACGACCGTGAACGCGGTGCCAGGGTGGCCGAGGCGCTGGGCGAGCACGCCTGGTTCGTGGCCATGGACGTGGCCCAGGAGGGCCAGGTGGCGATGAGCGTGGCCGAGGTGCTCGGTCAGTTCGGCCGCCTCGACGGCCTGGTCTGCAACGCCGCCATCGCCAATCCGCGCAATACGCCGCTGGAGGCGCTGAGCCTCGGCGAGTGGACCCGCACCCTGGCGGTCAACCTGACCGGTCCGATGCTGCTGGCCAAGTACTGCACGCCTTATCTACGCGCGCACAACGGCGCCATCGTCAACATCGCCTCGACTCGTGCCCACCAGTCGGAGCCTGACTCCGAGGCCTACGCCGCGAGCAAGGGCGGGTTGCTGGCGCTGACCCATGCCCTGGCCGCCAGCCTGGGCCCGGAGATCCGTGTCAATGCGCTCAGCCCCGGCTGGATCGATACCCGCGAGGCCGCCGAGCGCGAGGCTGCACCGCTGACCGAGCTGGACCACGACCAACACCTGGTCGGCCGGGTCGGAACGGTGGAGGATGTCGCGTCGCTGGTGGCCTGGCTGCTCTCCGAGGACGCCGGTTTCGTCACCGGCCAGGAATTCCTGGTCGATGGCGGCATGACCCGGAAAATGATCTACCTCGACTGAGTGTTGCCATGTCGATGTGAAAAAGGCGCTGACCCGCAAGGGGCCGCGCCTTTTTTGTTGTCCTCCGCTGTCTCGCAGGAGAGCCTGAGGAACGTTACTCCGCTTTCAGGTCGCGCAGGTCGACGGTCTGACCGTCGAACAATTGTCCGGCGCTGCTCGGCAAGATGCTCCCACGGCCTTCTGGGCTGCGACGGCCGTCGAGCACGCGGATGTCGCTGTACTTCTTCCCGGAAATCGCCGCCAGGCCTGCGCCGTCGAGCACTACGGTCGGGCGCAGGAAGACCATCAGGTTGCGCTTGGTGTGAGTGTCCTTGGTCGAGCGGAATAGCTTGCCCAGCCAGGGAATGTCGCCGAGCAGCGGTACCTTGGACTCTGCCTGCACCACGTCGTCCTGGATCAGGCCGCCGAGCACGATGACCTGGCCGTTCTCGGCGAGGATGGTGCTCTTGATCGAGCGCTTGTTGGTGATGATGTCGGTGTTGCTGACCTGCTGCACGCTGGGGGCGATGGAGGAGATTTCTTGCTCGATCTCCAGGCGCAGGGCCGCGCCGTCGTTGATGTGCGGGGTGACCTTGAGGTTGACGCCGATGTCCTTGCGTTCGACCGTGGTGAAAGGATTGCTCGAACCTTCGCTGTTGGTAGTGTAGGAGCCGGTATTGAAGGGGACGTTCTGACCGACCAGTATTTCCGCTTTCTGGTTGTCCAGGGTCAGCAGGCTCGGGGTCGACAGCAGGTTGCTCTTGCTGTTCGCCGACAGCGCGGTGACCAGCGCGCCGAAGCTGCTGCTGCCGATACCGACGATGGCGCCGTCGGGAAGCGCCGGCGGCTTGTCGTCCTTGAGCGCTTGCAGCAGGGTGCCGATGGACAGCCCGGTATTGCCGAAGTTGGTCCTGGTCCCGCCCATGCCGCCCTTGTTGATCGCCCATTGCACGCCGACGGCATCCTGGATGTCGCCGGAGATTTCGACGATGGCCGCTTCCACCAATACCTGGGCGCGCGGCACGTCGAGCTGGCGAACGATGTCCTCGAGGGCGTTGACCGTATCCGGGTCGGCCAGCAGGATCAGCGCATTGGTGCTTTCGTCGGCACGGATCAGGATGTTGCTCGGTCGGCCGCCGCCGGTCTGTTCGCCGCCCTGGCCGCCGTTGTTCTTCATGCCTTCGGAGATCTGGCCGAGGGTTTCCGCGAGGGTCTTGGCGTCGTTATGGCGCAGGCGGATCACCCGGGTGTTGGCCGAGCGCGCGGTCGGGGTGTCCAGCGACTGCGCCAGTTGCACCAGCTTGGCGCGCGCCTGCGGCGGGCCGAGGATGATCAGGCGGTTGGTGCGCGCGTCGGCGATCACCTGGGCGCCCGCCGCGCCCTTGGCCTGGCCGCGGCTCATGGCGTTGTTGAGCACCTCGGCGGCGTCCATCACCCAGCCGTAGCGCAGGTTGATCACGCTGTAGTCGTGGCTGCCCTTCTGGTCGAGTTGGCGGATCACGTCTTCGATTCGCGCGATATTGGCGCTGCGGTCGCTGATGATCAGCGCGTTGGCCGAAGGCACCGCGGCGAGGTGGCCATATTGCGGGACCAGCGGACGGATCAGCGGGATGAGTTCCGATACCGGGCTCTGCTGCACCTGGATCACCCGCGTCTCCAGGCGATCCGGCGCGCTCTGGCCGCCGCCGGCCTCGGTCTTGGCCTCGGCGTTGGGCACGATGCGCGCCTGGTCGCCCTGGGTGACCACGGTGAAGCCGTGGGTGCTCATCACCGAGAGGAACAACTGGTAGACCTCGCTCAACGAGAGCTGGGCCTTGGAGACCACGCTGACCTGGCCCTTGACCCGCGGGTCGACGACGAAGGTCTCGCCGGTGATTTCGGAAATCTGGTCGATGAATTCGCGGATGTCGGCATCCTTGAGGTTGATCGTCCAGTGCGCCTCCTGCTGGTTGCCGGCCGGGACGAAGGCGTTCCCGCCGCTGTTTTCGGCGTGCGCCGCCTGGATGCCGAGGGCCAGGCTGAGAAGGACGGCGGGAACGTACGAACGACTGGAAGGGGCAAACAGGGCGCGGAGCAAAGGCTGGGACATCGGGTCAGTCGCTTTCCGTAGGCGTGGTCGTGGGCTCGCTCGAGTCTTCTTCGGCGGGTTCTGCGATGGGCGTGGCTTCCATCTGCTGGCGCAAGGCGTCCAGGCGCTCGCGCAATGCTGCAGCGTTCTCATCCTGCAGGCTTTGCAGTTGTTCGATCGAGTCGTTCTCGCTTGTAATGTCGTCCGCGCTGGCCAGCAGTCCCCCGGAACGGTGCGGGAAGGGCAGGCTTTCCAGGCGCCCGCCGCGCTGCAGTTCGACGCGGTCGCGGTAGACCGCGTGCAGCTTCACGCCGTCGCTGATCTCGCCGCCGACCGCGTAGCGGTGCGGCTTGTCGCCCTGGCGCTGGATGATCGCGCTGGACAGCTTGGGATCGCTCTGGACGAAGCTGCCCTTGAGCACCAGGTCGAGGTTGGTGGCCGGTGGCGGGGCGTTGGGGTCCTGGGCGCTGGTGCCGAAGAGGCGCGCCAGGCGGGTCGGATCGCTGCGGATCGACTCGTGGCTGACCGGCGAGGCGGCGACGGCTACCGGGCTGCGTTGCAGGCGCAACCAGCCGGCCGCCTGCCAGGCGAGGCTGATGCTCATGGCGATGATCAGGGCAACAGCCAGAAGGGCCGGGGCGTACCGCTGCAGCCAGCGGGAAGAGGCGCCGGAGAAAGGCAATACATCACTCCTGGTCTTTATCGTTATGTCTGAAGATCGCCGAGGGATCATAGCAGTTCGTTGCCGGTAGGCTACCTACTTCTATCAATAGGTGTGACTGGCCGGGCCAGGCACGCTTGTGCTTAAGATAACGGCTCGCCAGGATACTTCTGCAAGAGGAACTCGGGATCGGCCGCACAAAACGACTAACAACTAACAATACTGACGGTAACCGTTCAGTGGTCATATACGACCAAGATACTTCTGTAAGGTTACCGCTATAAGGCATCCATGATGACAGCCCCATTACCCGACATCGCCGCGCCGGCCGCACCGCCACGGCGTCTGCCGTTCAGCTTCGCCAAGCGCCAGGGCCTGTTGTTCCTGTGCCTGGAGGAGCAGTACTGGCTGGCCTGCCGGCCGCAGGTGGAGCTGGCGGCGATCGCCGAGGCGCAGCGCTTCGCCGGCCGCCGCCTGCCGCTCAAGGCGCTCGGCGAGGACGCCTTCAACCAGGCCCTGGCGGCCTCCTACCAGCACGACTCCTCGGCGGCCATGCAGCTCGCCGAGGACCTCGGCGGCAGCCTGGACCTCGCCGCGCTGGCCGACCAGGTCCCGGAAACCGAGGACCTGATGGAGCAGGAGGACGACGCGCCGATCATTCGCCTGATCAACGCGATCCTCGGCGAGGCGATCCGCGAGAACGCCTCGGACATCCACCTGGAAACCTTCGAGAAACGCCTGGTGGTGCGCTTCCGCGTCGACGGCGTGCTGCGCGAAGTGCTGGAGCCCAAGCGCGAGCTGGCGGCCCTGCTGGTATCGCGGATCAAGGTCATGGCGCGGCTGGACATCGCCGAGAAGCGTATTCCCCAGGATGGGCGGATTTCCCTGCGGGTCGGCGGGCGCGAGGTGGACATCCGCGTCTCGACCCTGCCCTCGGCCAACGGCGAACGAGTGGTGCTGCGTCTGCTCGACAAGCAGGCCGGGCGCCTGAACCTGCAACACCTGGGCATGAGCGAGCGCGACCGCAAGCTGATGGACGAAACCGTGCGCAAGCCGCACGGCATCCTGCTGGTCACCGGCCCCACCGGCTCGGGCAAGACCACCACCCTGTACGCCAGCCTGACCACGCTCAACGACCGCACGCGGAACATCCTCACCGTCGAGGATCCGATCGAATACCACCTGGAGGGCATCGGCCAGACCCAGGTCAACGCCAAGGTCGACATGACCTTCGCCCGCGGCCTGCGGGCGATCCTCCGGCAGGACCCGGACGTGGTGATGGTCGGCGAGATCCGCGACCGGGAGACCGCCGAGATCGCGGTGCAGGCTTCGCTGACCGGCCACCTGGTGCTCTCGACCCTGCACACCAACAGCGCCATCGGCGCGATCACCCGCCTGGTGGACATGGGCATCGAGCCGTTCCTGCTGTCCTCCTCCATGCTTGGCGTGCTGGCCCAGCGCCTGGTGCGGGTGCTCTGCCCGGCGTGCAAGGAGCCCTACCGCGCCGACGAGGCCGAGTGCGCGCTGCTCGGCGTCGATCCCGCCGCGCCGCCGACCCTGCATCGCGCCCGCGGCTGCGACGAGTGCCACCAGCATGGCTATCGCGGGCGTACCGGTATCTATGAACTGGTGGTGTTCGACGACCACATGCGCTCGCTGATCCACAACGAATCCTCCGAGCAGGAAATGACCCGGCATGCCCGCACCAGCGGACCAAGCATCCGCGACGACGGTCGGCGCAAGGTGCTGGAAGGCGTCACTACGGTCGAGGAAGTCCTGCGCGTGACCCGGGAAGAATAATGGCCGCCTTCGAATACCTCGCCCTCGACCCCAGCGGTCGCCAGCAGAAGGGCGTGCTGGAGGCGGACAGCGCGCGCCAGGTCCGCCAGTTGCTGCGCGAGCGCCAATTGGCGCCGCTCGATGTGAAGCCCACCCGTACCCGCGAGCAGAGCGGGCAGGGCGGGCGCCTGACGTTCGCCCGCGGACTGTCCGCGCGCGACCTGGCATTGGTGACCCGGCAATTGGCGACCCTGGTCCAGGCCGCGTTGCCGATCGAGGAGGCGCTGCGCGCCGCCGCGGCGCAGTCCACCTCGCAGCGCATCCAGTCGATGCTTCTCGCCGTGCGCGCCAAGGTCCTCGAGGGCCATAGCCTGGCCGGCAGCCTGCGCGAGTTTCCCACCGCCTTTCCCGAGCTGTACCGGGCGACGGTGGCTGCCGGCGAGCATGCCGGGCACCTCGGCCCGGTGCTGGAGCAACTTGCCGACTACACCGAGCAGCGCCAGCAGTCGCGGCAGAAGATCCAGCTGGCGCTGCTCTATCCGGTGATCCTGATGGTCGCTTCGCTGGCCATCGTCGGCTTCCTGCTGGGCTACGTGGTACCCGACGTGGTCCGGGTGTTCATCGACAGCGGGCAGACGCTGCCGCTGTTGACCCGCGTGCTGATCGGCGTTAGCGACTGGGTCAAGGCCTGGGGCGCGCTGGCCTTCGTCGCGGCGATCGGCGGGGTGATCGGCTTCCGCTACGCGCTGCGCAAGGATGCCTTTCGCGAGCGCTGGCATGGCTTCCTGCTGCGCGTGCCGCTGGTCGGTCGGCTGGTGCGTTCCACCGACACCGCGCGCTTCGCCTCGACCCTGGCGATCCTCACCCGCAGCGGCGTGCCGCTGGTGGAGGCGCTGGCGATCGCCGCCGAGGTGATCGCCAACCGGATCATCCGCAACGAAGTGGTCAAGGCCGCGCAGAAGGTCCGCGAGGGCGCCAGCCTGACCCGCTCGCTGGAAGCCACCGGGCAGTTCCCGCCGATGATGCTGCACATGATCGCCAGCGGCGAGCGCTCCGGCGAGCTGGACCAGATGCTGGCGCGCACCGCGCGCAACCAGGAGAACGACCTGGCGGCGCAGATCGGCCTGATGGTCGGCCTGTTCGAACCGTTCATGCTGATATTCATGGGCGCGGTGGTGCTGGTCATCGTCCTTGCCATTCTTCTTCCGATCCTTTCTCTCAACCAACTCGTGGGGTAATCGCGTGAATCAGAGCCGCCCATTGCAGCGTCGCCAACAGTCGGGCTTCACCCTGATCGAAATCATGGTCGTGGTGGTCATCCTCGGCATCCTCGCCGCCCTGGTGGTGCCGCAGGTGATGAGCCGTCCCGACCAGGCCAAGGTCACCGTGGCCAAGGGCGACATCAAGGCCATCGCTGCCGCGCTGGACATGTACAAGCTGGACAACTTCGCCTATCCGAGCACCCAGCAGGGCCTCGAGGCGCTGGTGAAGAAGCCCACCGGCAACCCGCAGCCGAAGAACTGGAACAAGGACGGCTACCTGAAGAAGCTGCCGGTCGATCCGTGGGGCAATCCCTACCAGTACCTGGCGCCGGGCACCAAGGGCCCGTTCGACCTGTATTCGCTGGGCGCCGACGGCAAGGAAGGCGGCAGCGACAACGACGCCGAAATCGGCAACTGGGACAACTGACCGGACATGCAGGCTTCACGCGGCTTCACCCTCATCGAGCTGATGGTGGTGATGGTCATCATCAGCGTGCTGATCGGCCTGGCGGTGCTCAGCACCGGCTTCGCCAGCACCTCGCGGGAGCTGGACAGCGAGGCCGAGCGGCTCGCCGGGCTGATCGGCGTGCTGACCGACGAGGCCGTGCTGGACAACCGCGAGTACGGCCTGCGCCTGGAGCGCGATGCCTATCAGGTGCTGCGCTACGACGAAGCGAAGGCGCGCTGGTTGCCGGTGGCGCGCGACAGCCACCGCCTGCCGGAGTGGGCGGAGCTGACCTTCGAGCTGGACGGCCAGCCGCTGGTGCTGGCCGGCAGCAAGGGCGAGAAGGAGCAGAAGAAAGGCACCGATCAGCCGCAATTGCTGATCCTTTCCAGTGGCGAACTCAGCCCGTTCCGCCTGCGCCTGGCCGAGCGCGGACCCGAGGGGCGGGCGTTGTCGCTGAGCAGCGACGGTTTCCGCCTGCCACGGGTCGAGGTGGCGCGGCGATGAGGCGCGCGCGTGGTTTCACCCTGCTGGAAGTGCTGGTGGCCCTGGCGATCTTCGCCATGGTCGCGGCCAGCGTGCTCAGTGCCAGCGCGCGCAGCCTGCAGAACGCCTCGCGGCTGGAAGACAAGACCCTGGCGATGTGGATCGCCGACAACCGTCTCAACGAATTGCAACTGGAACAGACGCCGCCCTCCAGCGGCCGCAACCAGGGCGAGCTGGAGTTCGCCGGGCGCCGCTGGGAGTGGCGCACCCAGGTCGACAGCACCGCCGAGCAGGATATGCGGCGGGTGATCGTCTGGGTCGCGGCGAAGCCCCTCGGCCGCGAGCGTGGCAGCATCGAGGAACGCGCCGCAGCGCGCCTCGTCGGTTTCCTCGGGAGCCAGCCATGAGGCTACAGCGGGGCTTCACCCTGCTCGAGCTGCTGATCGCCATCGCCATCTTCGCCCTGCTGGCCCTGGCCACCTACCGCATGTTCGACAGCGTGATGCAGACCGACCAGGCGACTCGCGTGCAGGAGCAGCGCATGCGCGAGCTGGTGCGGGCGATGGGCGCCCTGGAGCGCGACCTGACCCAGGCGGTCGAACGTCCGGTACGCGACGAACTGGGCGATAACCGTGGCGCCTTCCTCAGCGAGGGCGAGAACGACCAGATCGTCGAATTCACCCGTGGCGGCTGGCGCAACCCGCTCGGCCAGGCGCGCTCGCGCCTGCAGCGGGTGCGCTGGTCGCTGTCCGGGGAGACCCTCGAACGCCGCTACTGGCTGGTTCTGGACCGCGCCCAGGACAGCAAGCCACGGGTGCAGCAGGTGCTGGACGGGGTTACCGCGCTGAGCTGGCGCTTCCTCGACAAGGAGCACAACTGGCAGGGCCACTGGCCGACCGACGAAGGCAGCGAGGAGGAGCGCCTGGAAAGCCTGCCGCTGGCGGTGGAGATGACCCTGGAGCACCGCCACTACGGCAAGCTGGTGCGCGTCTGGCGTCTGCTCGATCCGCCGCTCAAGCAGGACCAGCCGCAGGGCCAGCCGGGCGGCGAGAATGGCGAGAACGGCGAGGGCGGGGTGCCGCAGCCGCCGGAAGGCATGCCGGGGGCGCCGGAATGAGGCGCGGGCAGAGCGGCGTCGCGCTGATTACCGTGCTGCTGGTGGTGGCGGTGGTGACCATCGTCTGCGCCGGGCTGATCATCCGCCAGCAGTTGGCGATACGCAGCAGCGCCAACCAGTTGCACGTGCGCCAGGCCTGGCACTATGCGCTGGGCGGCGAACGCCTGGCGGAAGCGGTGCTGCGCCGCGACCTGCGCCAGGGCGGCGAGAATACCCGCGAGCCGGTGGACCACCTGGGCGAGGCCTGGGCGCGACCGATGACGCCGTTCAAGCTGGACGACGGCGGCGAGCTGCGGGTGCGGATCGAGGACCCCAGCGGGCGTTTCAACCTCAACGGACTGGTGCGCAAGCGCAAGGTCAAGCCGGATTCGGTGAAGCAGTTCCGTCGCCTGCTGGCCACCCTGGGGATGAAGGAAGAGATCGTCCAGGGCTTGCCGGACCGGCTGGCCGACTGGCTCGATGCCGACCAGAATCCGCAGGGCGAGCAAGGCGCCGAGGACAACCAGTACCTGCTGGAGGCGCCGGCCTACCGCGCCGCCAACCGCAGTTTCAAGGACGTGTCCGAGCTGCGCCTGCTGAAATTGTCGGAAGCCGACTATCGACGCCTGCTGCCGTTCGTCAGCGCCTTGCCCGAGGATGCGCCGCTGAACGTGAACACCGCCAGCGTGCCGGTGCTGGCCGCCATGTTCGAGATCGATCCGGGACAGGCGGAAAACATCGTGGACGCCCGCGGTCGGGAAGGTTTCCAGAGCAAGGACGATTTCACCAAGCATCTGACCCAGTTGGGTTCGAAGACCGGAAACGTCAGTTATGCCGTCGGCACCCGCTACTTCCAGGTGATCAGCGAGGTCAGCCTGGGCGACCGCCGGCAGGTGCTGGTGAGTACCTTGCAGCGGGGCAAGGACGGCAAGATACGCGTGATGGCCCGCGACATGGGACAGGGCGGCCTGCCCATCCCGTCGACGGGCGGCGACGATTGGAAGAAGGACGAGCGATGAGTGGAGTGAGTGCGCTGTTCCTGCCGCCCGCCAGCACGGCGGGGGCCGATGGGGAACTGGCGGTATGGTGGGTGCAGGATGGCGAGTGCCGGCGCGCGCCGTTCGCCCAGGCGCTGGCGGAAATCCGTGCGCCCTGGCGGCTGTACCTGCCGGTGGAGGCGGTGACCGCCTGCGCGGTGAACCTGCCTACGCAGAAGGCGCGCTGGTTGCGCCAGTCGCTGCCGTTCGCGGTGGAGGAACAACTGGCCGACGATGTCGAGCAGATGCACCTTGCCCTTGGTCCGGCGCTGGCCGACGGCCGCCACCGGGTATTCGCCGTGCAGCGCACCTGGCTTGCCGCCTGGCTGGCGCTGGCCGAGGGCGTGGGCAAGGCGCCGGCTTCGCTGCATGTCGATGCCGATTGCCTGCCGGGCGAGGGCAGCTGCCTGTTCTGGCTGGAAGAGCGCTGGCTGCTCGGCGGCAGCGGTGCCGTACGCCTGGCCTGCGGCAGCGAGGATTGGCCGGTGCTGCGCGACAGTTGCCCGCCGCCGCAGCGGGCCTTCGCCGCGCAGGAGGTGGCGCCCCTGGAGGGGGTGGAAGTCCAGGCCCTGGCGGGCAATCCGCACGTCTGGCTGAGCGAGCAGCCGCTGGGCACCGACCTGGCCCAGGCCGAGTTCGCCGCGCGCCAGCAGAGCAGCCAGTGGCGCCGTTGGCGGCCGCTGCTGGGGCTGGTCGGGCTGTGGCTGGTGTTGCAATGGGGCTTTACCCTGGTCCAGGCCTGGCAGTTGCAGCGCGAAGGCGACCGCTACGCGGCGCAGAGCGCAGAACTCTACCGCCAGTTGTTTCCCGAGGACCGCAAGCTGATCAACCTGCGCGCGCAGTTCGACCAGCACCTGGCCGACAGCGCCAGCAGCGGCGGCGAGGGCCAGTTGCTCGGCCTGCTTGGCCAGGCCGCCACGGTGATCGGCGGCGAGCCGACGGTGAGCGTCGAGCAACTGGATTTCAGCGCGGCTCGCGGTGACGTCGCCCTCCAGGTGCGGGCTCCCGGTTTCGACGTGCTGGAACGGCTGCGTTCGCGTCTCAGCGAGTCGGGGTTGGCGGTGCAGCTGGGTTCGGCCAGCCGCGATGGCTCGACGGTCAGCGCGCGCCTGGTGATAGGAGGTTGAGATGAAGGTGATGACGCAATTCCACGAGCGCCTCAGGGCCCAGGCGGAAACCTCGCAGCTGGCGATCCGCTGGCGCGGGCTGCCGGCGCGGGACCGCCTGGCGCTGCTCTGGCTCGGCGCGTTCCTCCTGCTGGTGGTGCTCTACCTGGCGTTGTGGCGCCCGGCCGAGCGCCATCTGCAGTCGGCGCGGCAGTACTTCACCGAACAGCGCGCGCTGCATGCCTACATCCAGCAGCAGGCGCCCAACGTGCGCCAGGCCGATGCCGCGGCGCCACAGGCGCAGATCGACCCGGCGGCGCTGCAGGGCATGGTCACGGCTTCGGCGGCCCAGGCCGGACTGAGTGTCGAGCGCCTCGACAACGAAGGCGAGGGCGCCGTGCAGGTGGCCCTGCAGCCGGCGCCATTCGCCAAGCTGCTGCCCTGGCTGGAGCAGTTGAACGGGCAGGGCGTGCAGGTGGCGGAGGCCGGCCTGGACCGCCAGGTCGACGGCCGGGTCTCGGCGCGCCTGAGCCTGCGGGTCGAGTGAGCGGCCCGTGGCTGGGGCCGGCATGGGCCCCGGCGCCGACCGTGGCGACAGGCGATCGCCGAAATTTCAAAAAAAATTCAATCAGGGCATTGACTTAGGTTTTTCGGTCGGTAGAATGCGCCCCACTTCGAGAGTGAAGGGTGATTAGCTCAGCTGGGAGAGCATCTGCCTTACAAGCAGAGGGTCGGCGGTTCGATCCCGTCATCACCCACCAATCTCGCAAGTTACGCGCAGCGGTAGTTCAGTCGGTTAGAATACCGGCCTGTCACGCCGGGGGTCGCGGGTTCGAGTCCCGTCCGCTGCGCCATTCACTTCCCCTCCCGAGTTCACCACCCCGAACTCGCCGTCTTCCGCCAGAAGGCGGGCAGCCTGGCTGCAACGAGAGGAAGTCGCTTTACCGGGCATCTTGCCCAGCCGACGCGCAGCGGTAGTTCAGTCGGTTAGAATACCGGCCTGTCACGCCGGGGGTCGCGGGTTCGAGTCCCGTCCGCTGCGCCATACATCTTCACCACGCCAAGGCGGGGTGAGCCACGAAGAAAGCGGCCAATGGCCGCTTTTTTCGTTTCCGTCGTCCCCTGCGTCTTCCGTTTTCTCCTTGTTTGCCGGGTTTCCCGCTCCGTCGGTCCGCGCGCGGTAATCCCGCTGTCATCTTCCTCGTCTACAGCTGAAAGACACAGACGAACGAAAGGTGATCCGCGATGGACGACTACCAGGAAGAACTGCTGGAGCAGCATGCCGCCGAATGCGACCTGCCGGAGCCGGCGGACGACGCCACCGAGATGTGATCAGGCGCTCTGTCGCTGGGCGCGGCGGAATTCGCCGGGCGTCTGTCCGCTCCAGCGCTTGAAGGCGCGCTGGAAGGCTTCCGCCGAGGCGAAGCCGAGCAGGTAGGCGATTTCGCCGAAAGCCAGGTCGGTCTCGCGGATGTAGACCATCGCCAGGTCGCGGCGGGTGTCGTTGAGGATGCTGCGGAACTGCGTGCCTTCCTCGGCCAGCTTGCGCCGCAGGGTCCAGGTCGGCAACTTGAGGCGCGCGGCGACTTCCTCGAGGTCCGGCTCGCGGCCATTGAGCATCGGCCCCAGCAGGCGGCTGACGCGCTCGCGCCAACTGCGGGTGCGGGTCAACTGCTCCAGTTCGCGGTTGCAGAGTTCCAGCATCTGGTTCCAGGTGCTCGGACAGTGCTCGGCATTCGCCAGGGCCAGGCTGGCCTGGCTCAGGCGCAACTGGTTGGTCGGCGCGCCGAATTCCACCGGGCAGCCGAAGAATGCCTCGTAGCGCTCGGCCCAAGGCGGTGCTGGATATTCGATCTCCACCCGCTCCGCTTTCAACGGCTGCCTTGCCAGGGCGCCGAGATGGCTGATCCAGCCCGCCAGCACCGAATCGACGACGAAGCGGTTGTAGGCGTTGTAGGGGCTGATCGAATAGAAGCGCAGCCAGGCGCCGCCGGCGTCTTCCACCAGGCTCGACTGGCCCCGGTAGTTCTGCGCGTAAAGCGGTTCCAGGTGGATCATCGCCCGCGCGGCGGCGCGCAGGTTGGGCGCCTGGGCGACGCTGACGCCGGCCAGGCCCATCTGTCCGAGACGGCTCAGGCGGCCCATCTGCAGGCCGAGGGCGGGGTCGCCGCTGAGCTGTATGGCGGCATGGCCGAGGCGCATGTAGCGAGGGATCGACAGGCGCGCCCCGGGTTCGGCCAGGCGCCGCTGGTCGAGGCCGTACTGCTCGAGCAGTGGTGCGGGCTCGACGCCGGCGGCGAGCAGGGCGTCGGCCAGCGCCTGGACGAAGCCGACCGAGAGGTCGCCGAGGCGAACCCGGGGCGCGCTCATAGCCAGAGATTGACCAGTTGCGCACCGCCGCCGGGATTGGCCTGGCGCATGCCCTGCGGCGAGCCGAGCAGGCTCTGGCCGTCTTCGGTGACGTTCCACAGGCGGCTATGGGCGAAGGCCACGGCGGCGCCGCGTGCACCGCTGGCCAGCAGGCGCTCGCCGACCGCCAGGCGCTGCCAGGCCTCGGCGTTGCTCAGGCTGTTCGGCGCCAGGCGCACGTCGCCGGGAACCAGCTCGGCATCGAAGCCGGGCCAGGGTTGCTGCCAGCGACCGCTCTGGTTCAGGGCGGCGGGGATCGCCAGCAGTTCGACGCGCTGTTCGACCAGGGTGGCGTAGGTGTCCGGGTACCAGCTGTCGGTGCCGATCAGCACGCCCAGGCGTCCTGCCGGCGTATCCAGCACCTGCAGGCGCTCGCCGCGACCGTTGTTGAGGTAGCTCAGTTCGTGGTGGGTCGGGAACACCTTGCGTTGCGGCTGGCCGAGCGGCCGGCCGTCGGGACCGAAGGTCAGGCTGACGTTGTACAACTGGCCGGTGCCGGGACGCAGCTCGCCGTCCTCGACCTCGGGGTCGGGCAGGACGATGGAGCCGGCGACCACCGTCACCTTGAAATCATGGGCGAGCCCGCCGAACAGGGTCTGGTAGTCGTGGGCCATGTCCACCGCCTTCATCCGGAACAGGGTGTCGGTGAGACGCTGTTCGCCGCGCGCGGTGATCCAGCCGCGCGCCACCTTCAGCGGGTTGCTCGCGGCCATCCAGTCCATCGCCGTGGGCCAGTCGGCGGCGGCGTAGACCTCGGGCTTCTCGCCGCTGGCCACCAGCCAGGTGCCGACATGCTCGGGGAACACCACCACCGTGCGCTCGTTGAGCAGGCCCTGGCGGCGGGCATTTTCCAGGTAGGCGTGGAATTTCAGCTGCAACCGTTCGGCGCTCTGGTAGTCCGGCGTGAACAGTTCCGGCTGGACCGCCAGCAGGTTGCCGCGCTCGCCGGGCTGGCCCTGGACCACGCTGACCTGGCTGCGCAGGTCGGACAGGTAGTGGCCTACCGGGCGGCGTTCGGCCCAGCCGGCGTAGGCGGCGAAGAGGGTGATGAGGATCAGGAAGATCAGCTTGCGCATGCGGGTCTCCAAGGCAGCCCACAGGGTAGGGGAGTGGCGTCGGCTTGCCAAGCATCCCTGTGCATTCCGATCAGTAACTTGTCATTTAGGATCATTGAGCGCTCCGGTGGCGCTCCTTAGAGTCGTCGCCATACCGACCGCTGCCCGTCCCGCGCATTGCGCCCGAGGCCGCGGCATATCCGTGAACGCGTTTCGCCCGATGTGGAGACCCCCGATGACCGCCGCCGTTCCCTATCCGCACCTGCTCGCCCCGCTGGACCTCGGCTTCACCACCTTGCGCAACCGCACCCTGATGGGGTCCATGCACACCGGCCTGGAAGAGAAGCCGCAGGGCTTCGAGCGCATGGCGGCGTATTTCGCCGAACGCGCCCGTGGCGGCGTCGGCCTGATGGTCACCGGCGGCATCGGCCCGAACGAAGAGGGCGGCGTGTATTCCGGCGCGGCCAAGCTGAGCACGCCGGAAGAGGCGGAGAAGCACAGGATCGTGACCCAGGCGGTGCATGAGGCGGGCGGCAAGATCTGCATGCAGATCCTGCATGCCGGCCGCTACGCCTACAGCCCGAAGCAGGTGGCGCCGAGCGCGATCCAGGCGCCGATCAATCCGTTCAAGCCCAAGGAACTCGACGAGGAAGGCATCGAGAAGCAGATCGCCGACTTCGTCAACTGCGCCAGCCTGGCCCAGGTCGCCGGCTACGACGGCGTCGAGATCATGGGGTCGGAAGGCTACTTCATCAACCAGTTCCTCGTGCAGCACACCAACCAGCGCACCGACCGCTGGGGCGGCAGCTACGAGAATCGCATGCGCCTGCCGGTGGAGATCGTCCGCCGGGTGCGCGAGGCGGTGGGGCCGAACTTCATCATCATCTATCGCCTGTCGATGCTCGACCTGGTCGAGGGCGGCAGCAGCTGGGACGAGATCGTGCTGCTGGCCAAGGCCGTCGAGAAGGCCGGCGCGACCCTGATCAACACCGGTATCGGCTGGCACGAGGCGCGCATCCCGACCATCGCCACCAAGGTACCGCGCGCGGCCTTCACCAAGGTCACCGCCAAGCTGCGCGGCGAGGTCGGCATCCCGCTGATCACCACCAACCGCATCAACACTCCCGAGGTGGCGGAGAAGGTCCTGGCCGAGGGCGATGCCGACATGGTCTCCATGGCCCGGCCGTTCCTCGCCGACCCGGACTTCGTCAACAAGGCCGCCGCCGGCCACGCCGAACGGATCAACACCTGCATCGGCTGCAACCAGGCCTGCCTCGACCACACCTTCGGTGGCAAGCTGACCAGTTGCCTGGTCAACCCGCGCGCCTGCCACGAAACCGAGCTGAACTACATTCCCACCGCCAGGCCGAAGAAGATCGCCGTGGTCGGCGCCGGTCCGGCCGGCCTGGCCGCCGCCACCGTGGCCGCCGAGCGCGGGCACCGGGTCAGCCTGTTCGACGCCGCCGGCGAGATCGGCGGGCAGTTCAACGTGGCCAAGCGGGTTCCCGGCAAGGAAGAGTTCCACGAGACCCTGCGCTACTTCCGCAACAAGCTGGAGAGCACCGGCGTCGAGCTGCACCTGAACCGCCGGGTCGGCGTGGACGACCTGGTCGCGGGCGGCTACGACGAGATCGTCCTCGCCACCGGCATCGTCCCGCGTACGCCGGCGATCCCCGGCATCGAGCATCCGAAGGTGATCAGCTACCTGGACGCGATCCTCGAGCGCAAGCCGGTGGGCGGCAAGGTGGCGGTGATCGGCGCCGGCGGCATCGGCTTCGACGTCTCCGAATTCATCACCCATGCCGGTCCGTCCACCAGCCTGGAGCGCGAAGCGTTCTGGAAGCAGTGGGGGATCGATACCCGCCTGGAGGCCCGCGGCGGCGTCGCCGGGGTCAAGGCCGAGGTGCATCCGGCGGCGCGCCAGGTGTTCCTCCTGCAGCGCAAGAAGAGCAAGGTCGGCGACGGCCTCGGCAAGACCACCGGCTGGATCCATCGCGCCGGCCTGAAGAACAAGCAGGTGCAGATGGTGAATGCCGTGGAGTATCTCGGGATCGACGACGCCGGCCTGCATATCCGCGTTGCCGAGGGCGAGCCGCAGGTGCTGCCGGTGGATACCGTGATCGTCTGCGCCGGCCAGGACCCGCTGCGCGAGTTGCAGGACGGCCTGCTGGCGGCCGGCCGGAGCGTGCACCTGATCGGCGGCGCCGATGTCGCCGCCGAGCTGGATGCCAAGCGCGCCATCAACCAGGGTTCGCGCCTGGCCGCCGAACTCTGAGAACCTGTCCGCGATCTGTTGCGTAGCGGAGAAACTGCGTTGAAAACGGCTTTTCTCCAGCTCGCACAGGTTCTGCGTATCGCCCCTGTCCGCGCTCGTCGGCGCGGCGGGGCGCTGCGCACCGGTTTGGTGAACGGTGGCGCTCTGCCACGGTGATCTCCGTCCGCTCAAAACCCGACCGCTTCACAATTTCCCCTACCGCTCGGCGGGCCGTCCGGCATCGCCCGGGTGTCTGCCAACCCAGTCACATTGCCCGCGACATTTTTTCCCCTAGACTTGCCCGAACAACGAGATAGCGCCTGTTTTTCAGGTGACATGCCAGATGGGTACTGCCGGATGCGGGCCGCCTCGCCAGGCGTTCGAGGGTTAGCGATGAGCATGCAGAAAAAGCCACAGATGGCGGAGGCCGTGCTGTTCTTCAACGACAGCGGCGTCTGCAAGGAAATGCTGTATCCCGAATTCGAGGCGCTGCTCGATGGTCTGGTACGCATGCCGGAATACGCCGACCGGCAGATGCACCTGGCCTATGTGTTGATCAATCCGCGCCTGCAGGCGCGGGCAGCGGTGTTCTTCTATCTCGATTTCGACGAGCAGGGCGGCGCCGACACCGGCTGGAACCTGCCTCTGCGCAACCTCGCCGAACGCGCCGGACGCGGCCCCGACATGGGCGGCGGGCCGATCCGCCTGGCCTGTCGCAGCCAGTGTCCGGTGTCCTGGCACCAGATGCACCTGTGGGACCCGGAGAGCAGCGCCGGACGCAACCATTTCGTACTCATCCGCGATGCGCTCAGGCGCAACCAGCTCGGCCTGCTGGTGGACGAGGAGCCTGCCGCGGTGGAGCCGCAGCGGCTGCAGATGGCCGCCGAAGAACAATGGTACGCCGCCGGTCCCGCCGCCCCGAAGGCGCCGCCCGCGGAGCCTCCGCGCAAGCAGGAGGACGAGCAGGCGGCGCGCCTGGCGCAACTGGTCAAGCAGCAGCGGCAACAGCTCGCCACCTTGGCCCGGCAGCAGGAGCAGCGCCTGGCCGGGCTCGCCCGGCAGCACGAAGAGGAACTGGCCAGGCGCGAACAGGACGCCCGCGGGCAACTGGACATCCTGCGCAGCGAAGTGCTCAGCCTGCAACAGGCCCTGGAGCGCCAGGCGCGGGAGAACGCCGAGTTGCAGCAGCGTCTGCTGGAGCAGGGCGAGCAGTTCCAGCGCAACCGCGAGGAACTGACCCGGCAACTGCGTTTCATCGAGAACCAGGGGCGCAACGAGACCGACCTGCTGCGCTCGGAGTTCGCCGACGAACTGGAGGCTCGGGTGGCGGCGGCGGTGGCCGGCTACAAGGAGCAGGTCTCGATCCGCGACGTCGAACTGGCCTACCGCAACGAGCTGGACCAGCAACTGGAGCAGGAACTGGCCGAGCTGCGCGCCGAGCGCGACCGTCTGGCCGCCCAGGGGCCGGAGCAACTGCTGGAGCGTCTATCCGGCCAGGGCGTGGTATTCGTCGCCTACCATCCCGGCGCCGGGCACCTGACCATCCCCTTGCAGGACATCCCGCGTTACCAGGACAATCCGCTGGCCTACGCGGCGGCCAAGTGCTTCGTCTCCGAGAGCCAGTACCGCCAGTGGCTGGACCACTTCCAGCAGCCGCGCTGCGAGGCGCTGCTGCCCGGCGGCGAACGCTGCAACCTGCCGCTCGACCGGGTCGACAACCCGGCGCGCTTCGTCGCCGGCGACACCAACTGCTGCGCCCGGCACAAGACCACGGGGCGCCTGCGCACCGTGAGCTGACTCCTTGCCGTTTCCCCACTGGTCACCGCATACACCCTTGCAGCGTCTCGAACTCGACTGGCTGCAACGGGCTGGGGTCGAACTGGCGCTGCTGCGCCTGGACCAGGCCGATCCGCTGATCTCCGGCAACAAGGGGTTCAAGCTCGCGCCACACCTGGCGCTGGCCCGCGAGCAGGGGCTGGACGGCCTGATCAGCCTCGGCGGCGCCCATTCCAACCACCTGCACGCGCTGGCCGGCGCCGGCGCGCGTTTCGGTTTCCGTTGCGTCGGCCTGTTGCGCGGACACGAAGTCGATACGCCGACGGTGCGCGACCTGCGCAGTCTCGGCATGGAACTGCACTGGCTCGGCTACGGCGGCTATCGCCAGCGGCATGCCGCCGGCTTCTGGCTTCCCTGGCGGGAACGTTACCCAGGCTTGCTGCCGGTCGCCGAGGGCGGTGGCGGGCTGCTGGGCGCGCGCGGTTGCATCGGGCTGGTGGAGCGCATAGCGACCCAGTTGCCGACGCTCGGCTGGGACGATTACGACGCGATCTGGGTGGCCGCCGGTACCGGTACGACACTGGCCGGCCTGGTGCTCGGCGAGGCCGGGCGGCATCCCGTGGTGGGCGCGCTGGCGGTGCCGGAGGACCATGGCGTCGCCGCCCAGGTCGCGGCGACCCTTGCCGAGGCGGGCTGGGCCGATGCCGGCTATCGCCTGCTGGACGCCAGCCGTGGTGGTTTCGCCCGCCTCGATGGGCGATTGGCGCGGTTCATCGTCGAGTTCGAGACGGCCAGCGGCGTCGCCCTCGAACCGCTGTACACCGGCAAGCTGCTGCTCGCCCTGCGCGAGGCCGTGGAGAGCGGCGCGGTGGCTCGCGGCAGCCGGTTGGTAGCGCTGCACAGCGGAGGCCTGCAGGGCCGCCGGGCATTGCAGGAGCGTTTGCTGGCGTTGCTCTGATCAGGCATCCGCGGCCTGGCGCGCGCTACCCCACAGGCTGAGCCCCGGCGGCCAGTCGTCGCTGGCCAGGAACAGGCGCTCGGCCTCTACCCAGTAGCCGTCGCGCGGCACCACCCTTACCAGCATTTGCGGACGTGCCTCGCCGGCGAAGGCGGTGTTCCAGCAAGCGCCGTCGCGCGGTGGGTCGAGCGGGTCCTGCCGCCGCATGGCCGGCGCCAGCCAGTGCTCGCGCGACAGATGCAGCCAATGCTGCCCGGCCTGCGGTCCGGCCAGGCTGGCCAGGTACGCCGGCCAGTCGCGCTGGCGGAGCCAGCGGCCACGCAGATGCCGTGGCTCGATGTCGGCGGGCAGGCTGCCCGGCCCGGGCCAGGGATGGAACAGGTAGCCGCTCAGCCACAATGCGGAAACGGCCGATTCGGCGCCATGGGCGGCCAGCACCTGGCGACCCTCGCGGGTCGCCGCCAGCGGCAACTGGTGTCGGCAGAGGTGTTCCAGCTTGCGTGACAGGCGGTCCTGGCCGCCGGGCCCGAGCCAGTCGCCGGGGCCGGACTGGGGCCCCAGGTAGAGTTTGATCGCCAGTTCCAGGTGGTGGATGCCGTCGTCGTCCCGCAGCAGCAGGTCGAGTTCGCCAAGGGTATGCCCGCCGTCGCGCACCGGCAGGTTGGCGGCGATCAGGCGCACGTCCGGGGCTTGTTCCAGGGCGAATTGCCAGAGATGTTCGTAGTACAGGCCGAGACGCTGCCGTGGCCACTGCGCGAGCCAGGCGGCGAGATGCTGCGGCTGTCGCTCCTGTTCGCGCAACCAGGCGGCCAGGCGCTCCGGCTCCTGGCGCCAGCGGCTGGCGGCGAGCGGATGGCGCTGCGGCTCCGGGGTCCGGCGCAGCAACGGCGGGGCGAGCAGGGTCCAGGCCAGGTCGCGGACGGCCGGGTGGCGCAATTCGTCGAGCAGTTCGGTCAGCAGCGTCATACCCAGAGGTTAGCCGGGTTGCGCCACTCGCGGCGATTTCCCGTACATGCGCGGGTTTGCCGCTGTCCGCGGCTTTCGCCCATAATCCGCTCTATCCCGCCCGCCAGCTTTTCGCAGGAACCGCATGGAACCCTTTCGCAATATCGGCATCATCGGCCGCCTCGGCAGCACCCAGGTGCTGGACACCATCCGCCGGCTGAAGAAATTCCTGATCGATCGCCACCTGCATGTGATCCTCGAGGACACCATCGCCGAAGTCCTGCCCGGACACGGCCTGCAGACCTGCTCGCGGAAGATCATGGGCGAGATCTGCGACCTGGTGGTGGTGGTCGGCGGCGATGGCAGCATGCTCGGCGCGGCCCGCGCGCTGGCCCGGCACAAGGTGCCGGTGCTGGGGATCAACCGCGGTAGCCTGGGCTTCCTCACCGACATCCGTCCGGACGAACTGGAGGTCAAGGTCGGCGAGGTGCTGGACGGCCAGTACATCGTCGAGAGCCGCTTCCTCCTCGATGCCCAGGTGCGTCGCGGTATCGACTCGATGGGGCAGGGCGATGCGCTCAACGACGTGGTCCTGCACCCGGGCAAGTCCACCCGGATGATCGAGTTCGAGCTGTATATCGACGGCCAGTTCGTCTGCAGCCAGAAGGCCGACGGCCTGATCGTCGCCACGCCCACCGGTTCCACCGCCTACGCGCTGTCCGCCGGTGGTCCGATCATGCATCCGAAGCTGGATGCCATCGTCATCGTGCCGATGTACCCGCACATGCTTTCCAGCCGCCCGATCGTGGTGGACGGCAACAGCGAGCTGAAGATCGTCGTGTCGCCGAACATGCAGATCTACCCGCAGGTCTCCTGCGACGGGCAGAACCATTTCACCTGCGCCCCCGGCGATACCGTGACGATCAGCAAGAAGCCGCAGAAGCTGCGCCTGATCCACCCCATCGACCACAACTACTACGAGATCTGCCGGACCAAGCTCGGCTGGGGCAGCCGCCTGGGCGGAGGCGACTGATGCAACTCGACCCCGGACGTGGCTACGACCTGATCGGCGATGTCCACGGCTGCGCGCATACCCTGGACCGCCTCCTCGACCTGCTCGGCTACCGCCTGCAGGGCGGCGTCTGGCGCCATCCGCGGCGCCAGGCGCTGTTCCTCGGCGACATCGTCGACCGCGGCCCGCGCATCCGCGAGGCCCTGCACCGGGTGCACGCGATGGTCGACGCCGGCGAGGCGCTGTGCATCATGGGCAACCACGAATTCAACGCGCTCGGCTGGAGCACCCCGGCGGCGCCCGGCAGCGGCCGCCAGTACGTCCGCGAGCATACGCCGCGGCATGCCCGGCTGATCAAGGAGACCCTCGAGCAGTTCGAGGGCCACGACGCCGACTGGCGCGACTTCCTCGGCTGGTTCCAGCAACTGCCGCTGTTCCTCGATGCCGGGCGCTTCCGCATGGTCCATGCCTGCTGGGACGGCGAACTGATCGCGACCCTGCGCCGGCAGTTCCCCGACGGGCGGATCAGCGAAGCCTTCCTGCAGGAGTCGGCGGAGCCCGGCAGCTTCGCCGACCTGGCCTGCAACCGCCTGCTGCGCGGCACCGACATGCGCCTGCCGCACGGCGCCACCCTGACCAGCAGCGATGGCTATACGCGCGCCTTCTTCCGCACCAAGTTCTGGGTCGAGGACGAGGCGCCGCGCACCTACGGCGATATCGTCTTCCAGCCCGACGCGTTGCCCGAAGCGATCGCCCGCGAGCCGCTCAGCGAGGAGCAGAAGTCCAGCCTGCTGACCTACGGCGCCGACGAACCGCTGTTGTTCGTCGGCCACTACTGGCGACGCGGCACGCCGGCGCCGATCCGGCCGAACCTGGCCTGCCTGGACTACAGCGCGGTGATGTACGGCAAGCTGGCGGCCTACCGCCTGGATGAGGAAACCCGCCTGGACCGGCACAAGTTCGTCTGGGTCGAAGTGAAGCGGCCGGAGGCTGACGAGTGAGCGCGGTGCAGGTCCTGAAGTTTCCCCTGTCGGTCGACCTGGCCGGCTTCGTCGGCCTGCTGCGGCGTCTGAACGTGCCGCACCGGGTCAGCGAGGAATCCGGCCAGCAGGTCCTCTGGGTGCCCGACGAGCGGCTCGCCGAGCAGGTCCGCGAGTTGTACCGGCGTTATCCCGAAGGCGATCCGCAGGCGACCCTGGAAGCCGCGCCGCGACCGGCGGGGCAGGGTTTCGTCCGGCAACTGCGGATGAGCCCGATGACCGCCGCGGTGTTGCTGCTGACCTTCGTCGTCGCCGCTGTCACCTACCTTGGCGACAACTTCGCGACGATGCGCTGGCTGACCTTCCAGGACTTCCGTATCCAGGGCCAGTACGCGCTGTTCACGCCGTTGGCCGAGAGCCTGGCGGCGGGTCAATGGTGGCGGCTGTTCACGCCGATGCTGATCCACTTCGGCTGGCTGCACCTGGCGATGAACGCCATGTGGTTCTGGGAGCTGGGCCGGCGCATCGAATTCCGCCAGGGCCGTCCGATGCTGCTCGGCCTGACCCTGCTGTTCGGCCTGGTGTCCAACGTGGTGCAGTACGCGGTGAGCGGCGCCAGCCTGTTCGGCGGGTTGTCCGGGGTGCTCTATGGCCTGCTCGGGCACTGCTGGATCTTCCAGTACCTGGCGCCGAACCAGGCCTATCGCCTGCCCAGGGGCGTCGTGGCGATGATGCTGATCTGGCTGCTGGTGTGCCTGTCCGGGGTGATCGACCTGCTCGGCTTCGGCTCCATCGCCAACGGCGCGCACGTTGGCGGGCTGCTGGTCGGTTGCCTCAGCGGTTTGCTGGGCGGCCTGCTGGCGCGGCGTCGCCGTTGAGCGAGGGGCTGCGGCAGCTTCGATGTGCGCCGCCGGCCCCGGCCCGGTAGAATGGCCGGTACGCCTTTTCACCGGAGCCGGCCATGTCGTCCTTCAACCAAGCGATCGAGAACATCACTCCAGAGATCTACCAGAACCTCAAGCTGGCCATCGAGATCGGCAAGTGGCCGGACGGCCGCAAGCTGACCCAGGAGCAGAAGGAACTCTGCCTGCAGGCGGTGATCGCCTGGGAGCTGCAGAACCTCCCCGAGGAGGAGCGCACCGGCTACATGGGCCCGCAGCACTGCTCCTCGCATTCCGACGAGCCGATCCCGAACATCCTGTTCAAGTCGGACTCCGTGCACTGATGGAAGAAATCGCCCGCGGCGCGCTGAGCAAGATGACGGCGCGCCTGGAAAGCAATGCTCCCGTGCAATACGCCTTCCGCCTCGACGACCGCGAAGTCGCGGTGAACCCGCTGATCGGCCGGCCGCTGCGCCTGGAGTACCTCGGCAGCATCTTCTGCACCCATTGCGGCCGCAAGACGAAGAAGAGTTTCAGCCAGGGCTATTGCTATCCCTGCTTCACCCGGCTGGCGCAGTGCGACAGTTGCATCGTCAGCCCGGAGAAGTGCCACTACGAGCAGGGCACCTGCCGTGAACCGGAGTGGGGCGAGCGGTTCTGCATGACCGATCACGTGGTGTACCTGGCCAACTCCTCCGGGGTGAAGGTCGGCATCACCCGCGCCAGCCAGATTCCCACCCGCTGGATCGACCAGGGCGCGCGCCAGGCGCTGCCGATCCTGCGCGTGGCCACCCGCCAGCAGTCCGGCCTGGTGGAAGACCTGCTGCGCAGCCAGGTCGCCGACCGCACCAATTGGCGGGCCATGCTCAAGGGCGAAGCCGAGCCGGTCGATCTGGCGGCAGTCCGCGAGCAGTTGTTCGACCAGTGCGCCGACGGCCTGCGCGAATTGCAGCAACGTTTCGGCCTGCAGGCGATCCAACCGGTTATCGACCTCGATCCGCTCGAGATCGCCTACCCGGTCGAGGCCTACCCGAGCAAGGTCGCCAGCCTCGACCTGGAAAAAACGCCTATCGTCGAAGGCACGCTTCGCGGTATCAAGGGCCAGTACCTGATCCTCGACACCGGGGTGATCAACATTCGCAAATACACGGCCTACCAGATCGCCGTGCATCACTGAGCAGAAGGGCCACAAGCCATGCGCACCGAGCAACCGAAAGTCATCCACCTCAAGGACTATCAGGCGCCGGACTACCTGATCGACGAGACCCACCTGAAGTTCGAACTGTTCGAAGACCACAGCCTGGTGCACGCCGAGCTGAAGCTGCGGCGCAACCCCGAGCGCGGCGCCGGCCTGCCGCCGCTGTTGCTGCATGGCCAGCAACTGGAGCTGCTGGCGCTCGAACTGGACGGCCAGGCGCTCGGCGCGGACGACTACCAACTGGACGACGAGCAGCTCGGGGTGCAACCGCGGCAGGCCGAATTCGTCCTCAGGAGCACGGTGCGTATCCATCCGGAGAGCAACACCGCGCTGGAAGGCCTGTACAAGTCCGGCAAGATGTTCTGCACCCAGTGCGAGGCCGAGGGTTTCCGCAAGATCACCTATTACCTCGACCGTCCCGACGTGATGAGTCGCTTCACCACCACCGTCAGCGCCGAACAGCAGCGCTACCCGGTGCTGCTCTCCAACGGCAACCCGGTGGCCAGCGGTTCCGAAGGCAACGGCCGGCACTGGGCGACCTGGGAAGACCCGTTCAAGAAGCCGGCCTACCTGTTCGCCCTGGTCGCCGGCGACCTCTGGTGCGTCGAGGACAGCTTCCGCACCATGAGCCAGCGCGACGTGGCGCTGCGCATCTACGTCGAGCCGGAGAACATCGACAAGGTCCAGCACGCCATGGACAGCCTGAAGAAGTCGATGCGCTGGGACGAGGAGGTCTACGGCCGCGAATACGACCTGGACATCTTCATGATCGTCGCGGTCAACGACTTCAACATGGGCGCGATGGAGAACAAGGGCCTCAACATCTTCAACTCCAGTTGCGTCCTGGCCCGCGCCGAAACCGCCACCGACGCCGCCCACCAGCGGGTCGAGGGCGTGGTGGCGCATGAGTATTTCCACAACTGGTCGGGCAACCGGGTGACCTGCCGCGACTGGTTCCAGCTGTCGCTCAAGGAAGGCTTCACCGTATTCCGCGACTCGGAATTCTCCGCCGACATGAACTCGCGCACGGTCAAGCGCGTCGAGGACGTCGCCTTCCTGCGCACCAACCAGTTCGCCGAGGACGCCGGGCCGATGGCGCATCCGGTGCGCCCCGACTCGTTCATCGAGATTTCCAACTTCTACACCCTGACCGTCTACGAGAAGGGCTCGGAAGTGGTGCGGATGATCCACACCCTGCTCGGCGCCGAAGGCTTCCGCAAGGGCTCGGACCTGTACTTCCAGCGCCACGACGGCCAGGCGGTGACCTGCGACGATTTCGTCAAGGCCATGGAAGACGCCAATGGCGTCGACCTGACCCAGTTCAAGCGCTGGTACAGCCAGTCCGGCACTCCGCGCCTGGCGGTGGAAGGCGAGTACGACGCCGCCGCCCGCCGCTACACCCTGACGGTGCGCCAGAGCTGCCCGCCGACTCCCGGCCAGCCGAGCAAGGAACCCTTCGTCATCCCGCTGGAGCTGGGCCTGCTCGACGGCCAGGGCAACGAACTTCCGCTGCGCCTGGAAGGCGAGGCCGCGGCCCAGGGCGGCAACCGCGTGCTGGCGGTGACCGAGGCCGAGCAGCGCTTCGTCTTCGTCGAGGTGCCGGAGCAGCCGCTGCCATCGCTGCTGCGCGGCTTCTCCGCGCCGGTGAAACTGAGCTTCCCCTACAGCCGCGACCAGTTGCTGTTCCTCATGCAGCACGACAGCGACGGCTTCAACCGCTGGGAGGCCGGCCAACAGCTTTCGGTGCAGGTCCTGCAGGAGCTGATCGGCCAGCACCAGCGCGGCGCGCAACTGGTACTCGACCCGCGCCTGATCGAGGCCTACCGCACCCTCCTGGCGGACGAGGCGCTGGACCAGGCGATGGTCGCCGAGATGCTCTCGCTGCCCAGCGAGGCCTATCTCACCGAGATCAGCGAAGTCGCCGATGTCGACGCGATCCATGCCGCCCGCGAATTCGCCCGCCAGCGTATCGGCGAAGCGCTGTTCGAGCCGCTGTGGCAGCGTTACCAGGCCAACCGCAAGATTTCCCGCGACACCGCCTACCTCGCCGAGGCCTCGCACATCGCCCGGCGCAGCCTGCAGAATATCGCGCTGTCCTACCTGTCGCTGTCGGGCCGGGAGGAAATCCTCGCCGCCTGTCTGGAGCAGTACGAAGGCTGCGACAACATGACCGAGCGCCTGACCGCCCTGGCGGTGCTGGTCAATTCCGGCTTCGAGGCGGAGAAGGGCAAGGCCCTGGCCATGTTCGCCGACTACTTCAAGGACGACCCGCTGGTGATGGACCAGTGGTTCAGCGTGCAGGCCGGCTCGCCGCTGCCGGGCGGGCTGGAGCGGGTCCAGGCGCTGATGCAGCACCCGGCCTTCACCCTGAAGAACCCGAACAAGGTGCGCGCGCTGATCGGCGCGTTCGCCAACCAGAACCTGGTCAACTTCCATCGTCCTGACGGCGCCGGCTATCGCTTCCTCGCCGACCAGGTGATCGTGCTCAACGCACTCAACCCGCAGATCGCCTCGCGCCTGCTGGTGCCGCTGACCCGCTGGCGCAAGTACGACGAGGCGCGGCAGGCGCTGATGCGCGGCGAGCTGGAACGCATCCTGGCCTCCGGCGAGCTGTCCAGCGACGTCTACGAAGTGGTGAGCAAGAGCCTGGCCTGATCCGCCAGCTTCTCCCAGAAGAGGGTGTTACTGGCCACTGGCTGGTAACGCCCTTTGTTACTTCTGGGAATCGCTTCACTGTTTTCCATTGATGGAGCCCGCTTAATCGTGTTTCGCGAACCACCCTGCGCAGGCTCTGCGAAGGGACTTTTCGCGCCACCGGCGACATTCGCCTGGCGCGTTTTGTCGGACACTTCCTGTTTTCTGGTCAGTGAATGAACAGTCATCTGGCAGGAAGTCCTGTTTTTGTCGCAATCCATTGAATTCCCTGGAGGATTCCGTTGAATTGGCATCCCGGTTGCACTGCCTCGTCGCGCGGTTCCCTTTCGTCGACGCGAGGCCGGTGACGCCGCGACCACCCATAACAAGGCCGCAGAGAAACGGCCGAACGGCGAACCGCCCGCAGTGGCGGCGCCCAACGCATGACCACATGGAGTGAGTTCCCGATGTACATCCCCAACCGCCAGCCCCGGCTGCGCTCCGCGCCGGCCCGGGCCGGCTTCGCCTTCGCCGGGCTGCTGCCGCTGCTGGGCGGCCAGGCCCAGGCCGTCGAATTCAGCTTCCTCGACAACGAGGTGTCCGGTTCGCTCGATACCACCCTGTCCTACGGCACCCTGTGGCGGGTGCAGGGGCAGGACAAGAGCAACAACGACATCAACACCAACGACGGCAACCGCAACTTCGATACCGGCCTGGTTTCCGAGGTCTACAAGATCACCTCGGACCTGGAGGCGACCTGGCGCAACTATGGCGTGTTCATCCGCGGCACGGCGTTCTATGACACCCAGATCATGGACAAGCGCAACGACTACTACAGCCACAACGATCCATCGCAGCCGAGCCAGAGCTATCCCCACGACGACCGTTTCACCAGCCAGACCCGCGACATCGCCGGGCACAAGGCGGAAATCCTCGACGCCTACGTCTACGGCAGCTGGGACATCGGCAACATGCCGCTGAGCGCGCGCTTCGGCCGCCAGGTGTTCAACTGGGGCGAGGGCATCTTCTACCGTGGCGGGGTCAACACCACCAACCCGGTGGACGCCGCCAAGTACCGCCTGCCCGGTTCCGAGCTCAAGGAAGTGCTGATGCCGGTGGAAGCGCTGAGCTTCAACATCGGCCTGACCGACAACCTGTCGATGGAAACCTTCTACCAGTGGAACTGGAAGGAAACCCGCCTCGACCCGGTCGGAACCTTCTTCTCCGAGACCGACCTGTTCGCCGACGGCGGCAACACCGGCTACAGCGACTTCACCGGCACCGCGCTGGACACCCCGGTGCCCGGCTTCGGCAACGTCATCGGCCTGTACCAGGCGCTGGGCAACAATCCGCTGCTCAGCGGCGCGCTGAAGAACACCGGCCTCTATGCCAACGGCGTGACCCCGGCCTACGGCAACGTGATGAAGGTGTCGTCCATCGGCAAGGACATCAACGCGCGCAACGACGGCCAGTTCGGCGTGGCCTTCCGCTACATCGCCGAGGAACTGAACAGCACCGAGTTCGGCTTCTACTTCGTCAACTACCACTCCAAGGAGCCGACCCTGTACGCCGACATCGGCGACTATGCCGGGGCCGACCTGGCGGCGCTGGCCAACACCCTGCGGCCGATCGCCGGTAACCTCGCCGAAGCCCTGGCCAACGGCCTGGTGACCGCCGACGTGATGGGCAACATCAATGCCCGGCGCGAGTTCGCCGAAGACATCCGCATGTACGGCTTCAGCTTCAACACCACGGTGGGCGACGCCTCGGTGTTCGGCGAGCTGGCCTACCGGCCGAACCTGCCGATCGGCATCGCCGCCACCAACGACCTGATCGGCGACCTCGCCCACGGTGCGGCGGAAGCCGCCAACGGCGGGCAGATCAACGTCGGCGGGCAGATGGTCGGCCTCGGCGGGCAGATCCACAACTACGAGCGGGTCGAGGCGTTCAACACCTCCCTCGGGACCATCTACAACTTCGGCCCGTCGCTGAGCTTCGACTCGTTGACCGGCGTCGCGGAGCTGGCCTCGGAACACCTGCGTGGCAGCAGCCTGAAGTACACCGCCTACGACGGCAGCACCCGCTACTATGCCGGGCGTGGCAACAGCTCGTACGTTTCCGGCGGCGACCGTGGCGACCAGGTGAACCGCAACGCCTACGGCTACACCCTGCTGCTCAGCGGCACCTGGAACGACGTGTTCGCCGGGGTCAACGTGTCGCCCTACGTGGTCTACAAGGACGACTTCGAAGGCAACTCCTACCAGACCGGCAACTTCATCGAAGGTCGCAAGGCCTACACCCTGGGGGTCAAGGCCACCTACCTGAACAGCCTGGAAGGCGAACTGCAGTACACCGAGTTCTACGGCGGCGGGCAGAACAACAACATCCGCGACCGCGACAACATCGGCCTGACCGTCAAGTACTCCTTCTGACCGAACCGATAACGACACGGGCGCCGCGAGCGCCCGGCACCTCACACGGAGAACCCTCATGTTGAACAAGCACCTGCTGATCGGCGCTTCCCTGGCGCTGGCACTGGGCAGCGGCGGCGCGCTGGCCGGCGTTTCCGCCGGCGAGGCGGCGCAACTGAAGTCGAGCCTCACCCCGCTGGGCGCGGAGAAGGCCGGCAACGCCGCCGGCAGCATTCCCGCCTGGACCGGCGGCATCACCCAGGCGCCGGCCGGCTACAAGCCGGGCCAGCACCACCCGGACCCGTTCGCCGCGGACAAGCCGCTGTTCACCATCGACAAGGCCAACCTGGAGCAGTACAGGGAACACCTGACCCCGGGCCAACTGGCGCTGTTCAAGACCTACCCGGACAGCTTCCGGATGCCGGTCTACCCCAGTCGCCGTTCCGGCTCGGCGCCGCAGTGGCTGTACGACAACACCTTCGCCAATGCCACCAGCGCCAGGCTGCTGGACGGCGGCAACGGGTTCGCCGACGCCTATGGCGGGGTGCCGTTCCCGATTCCGAAGAGCGGCGTGGAGGCGCTGTGGAACCATGTCGCCCGCTACCGCGGTACCTATGTCGTGCGCCGCGCCTCGGAAGTCGCGGTACAGCGCAACGGTAGCTACTCGCTGGTGACCTCGCAGCAGGAAGCGCTGTTCAAGTACTACCTCAAGGGCGGCAGCTTCGCCGACCTGAACAACCTGATGTTCTACTACCTGTCGTTCACCAAGAGCCCGGCGCGCCTGGCCGGTGGCGCGGTGCTGGTGCACGAGACCCTCGACCAGGTCAAGGAGCCGCGCCAGGCCTGGGGCTACAACGCCGGCCAGCGCCGTGTGCGGCGTGCGCCGAACCTTGCCTACGACACGCCGATCGCCGCCGCCGACGGCCTGCGCACCGCCGACGACACCGATATGTTCAACGGCGCGCCGGACCGCTATGACTGGAAGCTGCTGGGCAAGAAGGAAATCTACATTCCCTACAACAACTACAAGGTCAGCAGCCCCGAGGTGAAGTACGAGGAACTGCTCAAGCCGGGCCATCTCGATCCGCAATACACCCGCTACGAACTGCACCGCGTGTGGGTGGTGGAAGGTACCCTGAAGCCGGGCGCGCGGCATATCTACTCCAAGCGCACCCTGTACCTCGACGAGGACAGCTGGAGCGCGGCGGTGGTCGACCAGTACGACGGTCGCGGCGAACTGTGGCGGGTGTCCATGGCCTACCTGAAGAACTTCTACGACCTGCCGTACACCTGGAGCGCGCTGGACGTGTTCCACGACCTGCAGGCGCGTCGCTACCACGTGCAGAACCTGGACAACGAGGAGCCGGGTACCATCGACTTCACCCAGGCGATACCGGACGACTCCTACTTCAAGCCCTCGGCCCTGCGCCGCCGCGGCACCCGCTGATCGCTCCGCTCGCCGGCGCCGACCGCTTCCCTCCGGGGAGGAGGGCGGCGCCGATCCCCCGTTACAGACGGCTTACACGCTTAACAAAAGATAACGTGGCTTCAATTGTCTCCGTCGCCAAACGCTGGCTATATAACGCTCACCACGAACCACTAATAACAACAACGGGGACGGTATCCATGCGTGAGCCCATGACGTGGCGCACTTCGCCCGGCCAATCCGCGGACGCTTCGCGGCATCCGGCCATTCCTTCCAGATCGCCCCTGGCCAGCAGGGCCCTGTCGTTTCTCGGGGCGCTTTCTCTTCTGACCTTCGCCGCCACCCCGGTCCTGGCCGAGTCGACGCCAACCGCCGCGCCGCCGCAATTCGCCGTGGAATCGCCGAAGGCCGCCAGCAGCCTGCTGCTCAGCGTCGCCCATGCCGGCAAGCGGCTGGTCGCGGTCGGCGACCGTGGGCATATCCTGCTCTCCGACGACGACGGCAAGACCTGGACCCAGGCCAAGGTGCCGACCCGCCAGTTGCTCACCTCGGTGTTCTTCGTCAACGAGCGCAAGGGCTGGGCGGTCGGGCACGATGCGCAGATCCTCGTCAGCGACGACGCCGGCAGCACCTGGACCAGGCAGTTCGAGGACCTCGGCCGCGAAGCGCCGTTGCTGGACATCTGGTTCGCCGACGAACAGCACGGCCTGGCCGTCGGTGCCTATGGCGCGCTGCTGGAGACCCGCGACGGCGGCCAGCACTGGGAAGACGTCAGCGAGCGCCTGGACAACGAGGACCAGTTCCACCTCAACGCCATCGCCGCGGTCAAGGACAACGGCCTGCTGGTGGTCGGCGAAGCCGGCAGTCTGTTCCGCTCGAAGGACTGGGGCGCCACCTGGGAAAAACTCGAAGGCCCCTACGAGGGCTCGCTGTTCGGCGCCATCGGTACCGCCGATGCGGGCGGCGTGCTGGTCTACGGCCTGCGCGGCCACCTGTTCCGCTCCGCCGATTTCGGCGACAGCTGGGAAGAGATACCGCTGAAGGCGGCGTCCGGCGACCTGGAATTCGGTCTCTCCGACGGCGCGCTGCTGGCGGACGGGCGTATCGTCGTGGTCGGCCACGGCGGCAGTGTCCTCGAAAGCTCCGACGGCGGGCGCAGCTTCAGCGTGTTCAACCGTCCCGACCGGCTGTCCCTGGCCGGCGTCAGCGCCACCGGCGACGGCCACCTGATCCTGGTCGGCCAGGGCGGCGTGCACCTCGCTGCGGCGAACGGTGCCGCGCTCGAACAACCACAATAAGGCGGGGTCGCATGAGTGCCATGAACCAGCATCAGCAAAACAAGGCGAGCCTGCTCGAACGCCTGATCTTCAACAACCGGCCGGTGGTGATCTTCCTCTGCCTGCTGGTCAGCGTCTTCCTGTTCTACCAGGCCACCCAGGTGCGGCCGTCCACCAGCTTCGAGAAGATGATCCCGCTGGAGCACCCGTTCATCCAGAAAATGCTCGAGCACCGCAACGACCTGGCCAACCTCGGCAACACCGTGCGCATCTCGGTGGAGGCGGTGAACGGCGACATCTTCACCAAGGAGTACATGGAGACGCTCCGGCAGATCCATGACGAGGTGTTCTACATCCCCGGCGTCGACCGTTCCGGCCTGAAGTCGTTGTGGAGCCCCAGCGTGCGCTGGACCGAAGTGACCGAGGAAGGCTTCGCCGGCGGCGAGGTGATCCCGCAGACCTACGACGGTTCGCCGCGGGCGCTGGAGGAACTGCGCAACAACGTGCTCAAGTCCGGGCAGATCGGCCGCCTGGTGGCGAACAACTTCAAGTCGAGCATCGTCGACGTACCGCTGCTGGAGATGTACCCGAACCCGAAGAACCAGAGCGAACTGATCAAGCTCGACTACCGCCAGTTCTCCCATGAGCTGGAAGAGAAGATCCGCGACAAGTACCAGTTGCAGAATCCCAACGTGAAGGTGCACATCGTCGGCTTCGCGAAGAAGGTCGGCGACCTGATCGACGGGCTGGTGATGGTGGTCGGCTTCTTCGGTATCTGCCTGCTGATCACCCTGGTCCTGCTGTACTGGTTCACCAAGTGCATCCGCAGCACCATCGCCGTGCTGATCACTACCCTGGTGGCGGTGCTCTGGCAGCTCGGCCTGCTCAACCTGGTCGGTTTCGGCCTCGATCCCTATTCGATGCTGGTGCCGTTCCTGATCTTCGCCATCGGCATCTCCCACGGCGTGCAGAAGATCAATGGCATCGCCTTGCAGTCCAGCGGCGCCGACAATGCGCTGATGGCGGCGCGGCTGACCTTCCGCCAACTGTTCCTGCCGGGGATGATCGCGATCCTCGCCGACGCCGTCGGCTTCATCACCCTGCTGGTGATCGACATCGGGGTGATCCGCGAGCTGGCCATCGGCGCCTCGATCGGCGTGGCGGTGATCGTCTTCACCAACCTGATCCTGCTGCCCGTGGCGATCTCCTACATCGGCATCAGCAAGAAGGCAGTGCAGCGCAGCAAGGACGACGCGGTGCGCGAGCACCCGTTCTGGCGCCTGCTGTCGAACTTCGCCAGCCCGAAGGTGGCCCCGGTGTCCATCGCCATCGCCTTGCTGATGCTCGGCGGCGGCCTCTGGTATGGCAAGCACCTGAAGATCGGCGACCTCGACCAGGGCGCGCCGGAACTGCGTCCCGACTCGCGCTACAACCTCGACAACGACTTCATCATCCGCAACTACTCGACCAGTTCGGACGTGCTGGTGGTGATGGTCAAGACCTCCCCGGAAGGCTGCTCCACCCACCAGGCCCTGGCGGCCATGGACGAGCTGGCCTGGAAGCTGGAGAACACCGAGGGCGTGCAGTCGGCGATCTCGATGGTCACCGTGTCCAAGCAGGTGATCAAGGGGATGAACGAAGGCAACCTGAAATGGGAGACCCTGTCGCGCAACCAGGACGTGCTGAACAACTCCATAGCCCGTGCCGACGGTCTCTACAACACCGACTGCTCGCTGGCGCCGCTGCTGGTCTTCCTCAACGACCACAAGGCCGAGACCCTCGACCGCGCGGTGGCGGCGGTGCAGGCCTTCGCCGCGGAGAACGACAAGGACGACCTGCAGTTCCAGCTGGCCGCCGGCAACGCCGGGATCGAGGCCGCCACCAACGAGGTGATCAAGCAGTCCGAACTGATCATCCTGGTGCTGGTGTACATCTGCGTGGCGGCCATGTGCATGATCACCTTCCGTTCCTTCGCCGCGACCCTCTGCATCGTCCTACCGCTGATCCTCACCTCGGTGCTGGGCAACGCGCTGATGGCGGCGCTGGGCATCGGCGTGAAGGTCGCGACCCTGCCGGTGATCGCCCTCGGCGTCGGCATCGGGGTGGACTACGGGATCTACATCTACACCCGCCTGGAGTCTTTCCTGCGCATGGGCCTGCCGTTGCAGGAGGCCTACTACGAGACCCTCCGCTCCACCGGCAAGGCGGTGCTGTTCACCGGCCTGTGCCTGGCGATCGGCGTGGCCACCTGGATCTTCTCGGCGATCAAGTTCCAGGCCGACATGGGCCTGATGCTGACCTTCATGCTGCTCTGGAACATGTTCGGCGCCCTCTGGCTGCTGCCGGCCCTGGCGCGTTTCCTGATCAACCCGGCCAAGCTGCAGGCCAGGAAGGCCTCGCTGTTCGCTCACTGAGTCGCACCGAGCCTCGCCAAGACCGCGGCCCCGGCCGCGGTTTTTTTCGCGCGGAGGAAGGCCGCCGCGCTTCAGTCCGGTGTGGCGGGGAACAGCAGCTCGCAGCGGAAGCGCTGCTCGTCGCTGCTGTAATGCAGGCGCCAGCCGCTCTTCTGGCACAGGCGCTGGACCAGGTCGAGGCCCAGGCCATAACCGAACGCCATCGACTCCTCCGTGCCCTGGGCCGCACCGATGGGGTTGCTGATCAGCAGGCTGCGGTCGCGCACGACGATTTCCACCACGCCCTCGTCGCTGTACTGCAGGGCGTTGCGCAGCAGGTTGCCGATGATGATCCGCGCGCGGGTCTGCGGCAGGCTGTGTGGCTCCACGTCGAGGTGGAAGGTCAGGCCGCGGCGCTGGCTCAGCGCCTGCTGTTCCTCGAGCAGCTCCTCCAGCAGGCGACCGACCTCGATGTGTCCGTCGTCGCGCAGTTCGCCGCTCTCGCGGCTGAGCCAGAGCAGGGTTTCGGTCATCTGCTGCATGCCCAGCGCCGAGCGGCGGATGCGTTGCAAGGCATGCGGGGAGGGCGCGCGGCCGGGTTGGTCGAGCAGCTCCAGGTTCATGCCGATCACCGCCAGCGGGGTGCGCAGCTCATGGCTGGCGTAGCGCAGGAAGCGCTCCTCGCGCTGGCTGAAGTCCTTGATCCGGGTCACGCTGTTCCACAGGGTATCCGCCAGCACGTTGAGTTCGCGGTAGTTGAAGCGCGGCCGCTGGCTGTCCGGGGCGAGGTCGTCGAGGGTCATCGACCAGCGCGTCAGCTTGCGCAACGGCGCGACGATGAACCAGACCAGCAGGCCGACGGCGGCCAGCGAAGGCAGGGTGACCGATAGGGTGACGATCCAGGTCTGCCTGACGCGGGCGTCGATGATGGCGTCGGACAGCGGCGTGTCGATGCTGCCGGCGGCGTCGTTGTCGTAGAGGTAGAGCGTCTTGCCGTCGGCCAGTGGCTGGCGGACCACCACGTAGGCATCGTCGCTGGGCGCGTCGTCATCCTCCTCTTCGTCATCGTCGTCCCAGTTGCCGAGCAGTTGCATGGCGCCGATGCTCTTGTAGGGCGGGGTGTCGAGCATCTCCCTGAGTTTCGGCGGCAGCCCCGCGGTGCCGACGCTGCCCTTGAAGTAGTAGCTGTCCGGCGCCGGCGTAGCCGGGTCTTCCTGGTAGCGCTGGGCGAAGTACAGCCCTTCCTCTTCCATCATCATGCTGAGCAGGTAGAGGGCGCCGGTCTCGCCGTAGTCGCCGAGCATGCGCGTGTAGACCAGCAGCACCCCGGCGAGGATCAGGCTGACGCCGCCGCCGACGATGGGGATCAGGCTCAGGCCGCGTTTCATTTTCGCTCCAGCTGGAAGCCGACGCTGTGCAGGGTATGGATCAGAGGGGTGGCGAACCCCTTGTCGACGGTGCTGCGCAGGTGGTGCATGTGCACGTTGAGGGTGTTGCTTTCCGGCGGCTCGTCGCCCCAGACGCTGCGCCCCAGCTGCTCGCGGGTGACCAGCGCGGGGCTGGCGCGCATCAGGCACTCGAGGATCTTCCAGGCGGTGGGGGACAGCGCCAGGGGCGTGCCGCCGCGGCTGGCCTGGCGGCTGTCGAGGTCCATCACCAGGTCGTCGACCTGCAGGCGCTGGGCCTGGCCGCTGCGGCGCCGGCTGAGGGCTTGCAGGCGGACCAGCAGCTCCGGCAGTTCGAAGGGCTTGAGCAGATAGTCGTCGGCGCCGGCGTCGAAGCCGTCGAGCTTGTCCTGCAGGGTATCCAGGGCGGTGAGCATGAGTACCGGGGTCTGCAGGCCGGCTTCGCGCAGCTGGCGACAGACCTGCCGGCCGTTGATGCGCGGCAGCATGATGTCCAGCAGGATCACGTCGTAGCGGTTGGCGCGCGCCAGGTTGAGGCCGGCCTGGCCGTCGCGGGCGTGATCGCAGACCACCCCGGCGGCCTCGAGGTAGTCGATGACGGTGCCGGCGAGATCGAAGTTGTCTTCGACGACGAGTACGTGGATATGCATGGCCTGGGTCGCGTGACGAATGGGCTGGTCGACTGGCGGTGGATGGCCGTCGCGCCATGGGCGGTTCGGGAGAGGCGGGCGGTCGGCGGTTTTCGCGAGTCGGGCAGCGATGTTCGTCGATCGGGGCGCGGGCTGTCCAGTTGCCCACCCGGTTTGCGCCTCCGCTGTGACCCCGTGCCGCTCCCGTCGGCGTGTCCGCGTTAAGCCTTTTTTAACCCCCCGGGAGCTAGCGTGCGCCTGCTCGGAACGCTAGCCGCCAGGCTATTGCCGGGTGCCATCCGCGAAGAGTGCGGGTGCCTTTCGTTTTTGGGGGATTTTTTGCCATGTCGCGGACGACGCGTTGGAAGGATGTTCGAAAGTGCGGGATACGCACACTGGTGCCGCTGGGCGTTTCGCTATCGCTGTCGCCCTGTGCGTTGGCCGAAGCCCGGTCCAGCGGCTGGGAGCAGGACTTCATCGGCGTGCCGGTCGCGCGCGCGTTGGGCCTGACCGGCAAAGGCGTGGATGTCGGGGTGATCGATGGCGGTTTCCTTCCGCAGCATCCGGCGTTCGCCGGCCAGGCGATCACTCCGCTGGCCAACCGAGTGGCCATCGACGGCGAGGAAGCGATCGCCGATCCCTCCCGGCCGCTCTTCGATCGCGATGAGCAAAGCGGAGAAATCCAGGTCGCCAGCCATGGCGCGAATGTCAGCGGAATCATCGCGGCCAGGCCGGAGGTCATTGCCGATTTCACCTATCGTGGTGGCGTGGCGCCGAAGGTCGGGCTTTTCCAGACGCAAATCAGGCCCAGCGACGAAGCCGATGACGAGGATGCCGACATAGAGGAGGAACAAGACGAAGCGGCGAGCCAGGCCAGCCTGCTGCAACCGGGCAGCGAGGAACTCGTCCATGGCGCCCTGAGCACCCTCTACCGGGGCGCGCCGACGGTACGGATCATCAACAACAGCTACAACGACGATCCTATCGGCAATGACGCCGCCGCGGTGGATGCCGCTTATGCGGCGATCGATCCCGCAGCGCCGCATCCCTACCTGAATGCCCTGGCCGACGGCGTGCGCGACGGGCGCCTGCTGGTGTTCGCAGCCGGCAACGAAAGCCGCGCGCAGCCCGGCTTGCTCGCCACCTTGCCGCGCTTCATGCCCGGACTGGAAAGCGGTTTCCTCAGCGTGGTCGCGCTGGGTCCGGACCGCGACCTCACCGACTACTCCAACCAGTGCGGGGTGACGAAAGACTGGTGCCTGGCGGCGCCCGGCGACATGTACGTGGCCGCGGCGAACGGTGCCTCGGCCGAACGCTTGACCTACACCTATGCCGACCAGAGCGGTACCTCCTACGCCACGCCGCTAGTCAGCGCCAGCGCGGCATTGCTGGCCGAGCGTTTTCCCTACATGGACATGGCGCAGGTGCGGATGACCATGTTGAGCACCGCCGTCGATCTTGGCGAGCCTGGGGTCGACGCGCGTTTCGGCTGGGGGTTGCTGGACCTGGCCCGGGCGGTACGTGGACCAGGCCAGCTGTTCGGCGATCAGCGGGTGACGCTGGACGCGGCGCGCGGCGGCTGGAATGCCAGGGATGCCTGGAACAACGACATCCGCGCCGGTGGCATGCTTGGCAAGGCCGGCAGCGGCGCGCTGCGGCTGTCGGGCGATAACCGTTTCGCCGGGGTCGCGGTCGAGGCCGGCGAACTGGCGCTCGCCGGGCGCAACCGGTTCTCTGCCGCCAGCGAGGTTCGCGGCGGGCGCCTGGTGGTGGACGGCACGCTCGAAGGACCGGGGTTGAGGGTAGCCCGGGCCGGCGAGCTGGGCGGCGGCGGCACCATTGCCGCGCCGACCCGGATCGACGGTGTGCTCGCCGCCGACCGCCTCGCGGGCGCGCCGAGTTTCACCCGCTCGCTCGAACTGTCGCCGTCGAGCACGACCCGGGTGGCGCTGGGCGGGCAACCGCCGATCCGCCTCGACGGCGCGGCTGCTTTCGCCCGGTTGGGCGGGCGGCTGCAACTGACGGCGGCCGATGCGGCGGGGGCGGGGCAGAAGTTCCTGACGGTCGCGCGTGGCGCCACCTATCAGGGCGGTTTCGATGCCTTGCAACAGGCGCCGGGCCTGGCCGCGCGGGGCCTGCGCCACGACTTGCGCTTCGCTGCGGATGGCATCGCCCTGGCCCTGGCTCCGCTCGACCTGCCGGGGCAGGTCAACCTACAAGGCAACGCCGGGCGTTCCGCGGCGGCGTTGAACGCGCTCCGTGACCGGCCCATCGCCCTGCGCCCCGGCGCCTACAACGATTGGCTGCAGGCCAGCCTGGCGCGCGGCGATCTCGCTGGCCTGCCACGCAGCGCCGGCGGCCAGGTGTATGCCGACAGCCTGGCCTACCTGAGTCGGCAGCCGTCGCAAGTGGATCGCGCGATGTTCGGCGAGCTTTCCTGGGCGCAGCCCGGGCAGGCGCCGCGGTTGTGGTTCCAGGGGCTCGCTTCCGGCTTGCGCAACGAGGGGCGCTCAGGCGTCAGCGGCAGTCGCGAGCGTAGCGACGGCATTGCCCTGGGCCTGGTCCAGGCGCTCGACGAACGAACCCAGGGCGGCGCGACGCTGGCGCAGACCAAGGGACGGATCAACAGCGCCGGCGGCAAGGTCGAGCTGGACATCACCCAGCTCGCCGTGGGCTTGCTACACGCCTTCGACAGCCTGGAACAGGGCGGTTACGTCAGTGCCATGCTCGGCGCCGGCTACCTCGACGCCGCCAGCAAGCGGCGCCTGCCGGGCTTTGCCACGGCCAAGGGCGACAGCGAGGGCTGGCTCTACCACGCCAGCGTCAAGAGCGGCTACCGCTGGCGCAAGGACGATTGGCGGGTCGAGCCGCGGGTCGGCCTGCTGGCGACCCGCACGGAATGGAAAGGTTTCCGCGAAAAGCACAGCGAGCTGGCGCTGGACGTCGACCGCGCGGCCAGGGATGCGACCTTCGCCACCCTGGAACTGAGCGTCGCGCGCAGCCTGCGGGTGGCCGACTGGTCGCTGGAGCCGGAGCTGAACCTGGGCTACGAGCGTGCCCTGGGAGTGCCGGCGAGCCACACCGAGGCTAGCCTGCAGGGCGTCGACCTGAAGCAGGTTTCGGCCCATCGGGGGCGCGACCTGTTCAGTGCGGGGATGGCGCTGCACGCCCGCCGCGGTCCGTTGCAGGGCAGCCTGGAGCTGCAGGGGACGAAAGGCGAGCGGGTCGGCGGCAGCGCCGTCAACCTGCGCCTGAGCTACGACTTCTAGCGCTGGCTACTTGAGCACCTTGATTGGCTTCACCGGGGTGCCGTCGCTCCATTGGCCCATGCCGGTCTGCTCCGGCGTAGCGCCCAGGGCGTACTGGCGGTTGCGGTTGTAGAACGCCGCGTCGGTGAGGCCATCGAACAGCTTCCAGGTGCCGTACCAGTCGAGGGCGTCGATCACCAGCGGGTCGTGGCCGGTATAGCGGCCTTCGGCCTGCTGCACTTCGAGGCGCTTCTCGACGCGGTCGAGCAACCAGTCGCTGTCTTCTTCCTTCGGATACTGCGGGCCGAATACCGGCGCGGTGGGCGCCGCGTGGTTGGCCAGCAGCGGCGGAGCGCCGTGGCGATCGCTGCGCAGCAGCAGGAGGTTTTTGTCGCTGGGCGGAATGTGCCGGCTCTGGCGGTAGATGCGCTTGGCGTCGGTGCAGGCCACGTGGCTGTCCTCGTCGCCGCAGACCGCCAGCAGCAGGGTGCCCTTGGCCAGCCCCGACAGGCGTTCCTGGGCCACGCCGTCCCAGCGCTTGCCCTGGCTCTTGCCGGGCTCGACCACCATCAGCGCCTTCGCCGCCGGCAGCTTCAGGCGTTCGCTGGCGGCCGCCAGGTTGGCGGCGAGCAGTCCGCCGGCGGAGTGGCCGAGGTAGGCGACCTGGTTCAGCCGCGGGCGCACCCCCAGCTCGCCGGCCTGCAGGCGCCTGAGGGCGTCGCCGAGGGCGCCGGCGGCATTGTCGAGGAAGTCTGCGTTGGGCGTCTTCAGGTCCGGCTGGTAGCGCGGGTAGACCACCACCATGCCGCGGCGGACGATATGGTCGATCCAGGCGCGGTAGAGGTCCGGCTGCATCACGCTCCAGCCGTGCAGGAAGATCACCAGCGGAGCGTTGCCGGGGACCGGTTGCTCGGGGGTGAACACCCAGTATTCGCGAGCGCCTTCGCCGAAGTGCCACTGATGCACGCTGGCATGGCGATAGGCCGCGCCGCCCGGCCCTTCGGCCGGCTGCGTCGGCGGCGTGGGCGCGGTCGGCGGTTCGGCGGCCGTCGCGGCGTGGCCCAGGAGCAGGCCGCACAGGACGAGGTACAGGGTACGGAAGCGCATGCGGGCCCTCTTGCGGAATCGGAATGTCGTGCCAGTCCTAACCATAGCGCCGTTCAGCGCGGATAGAGCGGTGGCAGGCCGCCATTGTCGACCGCTCCCGCCGGCGCTTGTTCCGTGGTGGGCAGGGCGCGGATCGCCCGCCACAGGTCCTCGCCCTGCCAGGAATGGCCGCTCTCGCTGTACAGCGCGCCGTTGAGGCCATCCAGGGCGTCGGACAGCGGTACGAAGCGGGCCGCCATGTCGGCCAGGGTATCGGGTTGCTGACGAGCCCAGGCGTCCAGGGCCTGGCGGGTCGCCTGGGGATCGTTGGCCAGGCAGGCGCGGCGCAGCTCGTCGAGCAGGCTGCGGCTGCTCGGGCCGTTGGCTGCGGCGCGGATCACCGCCGGCAGCTGGCGGGCGCGCCACCAGAGGCCGAAGCCGAGCAGGGTGGTCAGGGCCAGCACGGCGGTAGCCAGTTGCCAGGGCCAGAGCGTCGGCTCCAGGCGTTCGCCGAGCGGCAGCGCCGCCGCCGGCGGCTCCGCCTCGGCCTGCGGCGCGGCGGCCACTTCCAGGGTGCGCGGTGGCAGGCTGGTGCGCTCCAGGCGGTCTTCGCGGGTGTTCCACCAGACCACTTCGAGCGCCGGCAACTCGATGCGCCCGGCCTGCTCGGGCACCAGCGCCTCGCGTTCCTCGCGACTGCCGATGAGGCCCTGGTCGGTGCTCTGGTCGGCCAGCTGCGGTTGGTCCGGGTAGCGCCGCAGGCCTTGCACGTCGGGCAGCGGCAACGGCGGAAGCTGGGTGCCGGAAAGCCCCTCGACCTTCAGCAGCACATTGCGCGTCAGCGATTCGCCGACCTGCGCCTGCTCCGGCTGCGGGCTCCAGCTTTCGCTGATGCTCAGCGCGCGGGCCGGCATCCAGGGCGCGTCGGCCGGATAGTCGGCAGGCTTGGGCCGGACCTGCAGCGGGATGCTCGGCGAAGTCACCCGCATCTGCCGGCCGGGGCGCGGGCCGAAGGGGTTGTAGTCGTCGCTGCCACGGTCGACCAGGGTCGCGCTGAAGGCTTGCGCAGGAATCTCCAGGGTGCCGCTCTTCTGCGGGAAGATCGCGTAGCGCACCTCGATCACGCCGTGGCGGATGCCGTTGATCTCCTTCTCGTAGGTGCGCGCCTCGCCGAGCTGTTCGACCTTCGCGTCGTTCATCGTCAGCGGGGTCAGGCTGCTGTCGTCGTATAGCGATACCGAGTGGTAGATGCGCAGGGTGAGGATCGCCTGGGCCTGCACGTAGACCTTCTCCTGGTCGACGCTGGCATCGATGAAGACCGGCGCCAGCTTGCTGCTCTTGGCGCGGTCGCGCGCCTCCAGTACGTGCAGCCTGATCGGCTGGGTGCTGCTGGCGCCGAGGCTGATCGGCGGGATCGCCACGTAGCCGCTCTGCTTCGGCAGGAGGGTGACGATCCAGCGGGTGGTGGCCTGGGCCCGACCGTTCTGCGTGGCGAGACGGTTGACCTGGCGCGTGCCGAGGACCTCGAAGAGGGCGTCCAGCGGGCTCAGGTCGGGCTTGCCGAAGAGGGTCGGGTCGTCCGATTCCAGCGTCAGTTCGACGCTTTCCCCTTCGGTCAGGCGGGCGCGGTCGACGCTGGCGCTGAAGCTGGCGTGGGCGGAGACGCAGAGGAGCGCGAGAAGCAGGCTGCAGAACAGGCGGATCATGGCGTGGCTTCCTGGCGTTGCTGCTGTTGGTACCAGAACTTGCGCCGCAGCAACTCGGCGGGATCGTCGGGAATCTGTCGCAGCCATTGCTCGAGGGCCTGGCGACGTTCGTCGTCGAGTCCGTCGTCGGCTTCCTCGTCACCCGTCCGCTCGTCCTCGGCGTCGGGCTGCGGCTGCGCTTGGCCGGGTGCTCCGGCGGTCTTCTCGCCTTCGTCTTCCGGCAGGCTGGTCGAGGGCGCCGCGGCCTGGGCCTTCTGCGCATCGACGGTCGCCGCATCGCGCGGCGGCCGCTGGCTGCTTCCGGATGGCGGGCTCTGCTGGCTCGCTTCCTGGCGCTGTTCCTTGTTCTCGCCGGCCTGCTGCTGCGCCGCCTGTTCCTGGCGCTGGCGCAGCAGTTCCTCGACCAGGGCCTTGTTGCGTTGCGCGGCGACCAGTTGCGGCTGGCGCTCCAGGGCTTGTTCGTAGGCGTCGACGGCGGCTTCCAGTTCGCCCTGGCGGGCCAGGGCGTTGCCACGGTTGTAGTGATCGTCGGCCTGGTCGCCCTGGGCGAAGGCCTGGGCCGCGGCGGCGTAGTCGCGGGCCTGGTAGAGCGACAGGCCTTTCCAGCGGAAGTCCTCGAAGCGCTTCGCCGCCTCGTCCGCCTGGCCCCGTTGCAACAGGCGCTGGCCTTGCTGGTCCGGACGCAGCCAGAGGTCTTCGAACTGGAAGGCCATGGCCGGTTGCGGCAGGCTCAGCATCAACAGCGGCAGGCAGAACAGCCAGCCGCGCCGTCCGGCACAGGCGGCCAGCAGGAGCAGCGGCAGGAGCAGCCAGTACCCCTGGTCGGCCCAGCGCTGCAAGCGCAGCAGGGCGTTCTCGCGGTCTTCCTCCAGCGTGCCGCCGCGGGCCAGCAGGCCGAGGCTGTCGAGGTCGCGGTCGTTCGGCCGCAGGCGCTGGTAGCCGGCGCCGATCTCCACGGCGAAGCGGCGCAGCCCGCTTTCGTCGAGCCTGGGCAGGAGGATGCCGCCCTGGTCGTCCTTGAGGAAGCTGCCATCCTCCTGCTGCACCGGAGCGCCCTTCGGCGTGCCGACGCCGAGCACGGCGAGGCGCGCCGCCCGGTGCTCGAGGGCGCTGCGGATGCCCTGGCGCTCGGGTTCGCTCAGCCCGCTGGTCAGCAGCAGCAGGCGGCCGCGGCCCTGGGCGCCCTGTTCCAGCAGGTCGAGGGCCTGGCGCACGGCGAGGTCGGCGCGCTGGCCGGGCTCGGGCATGATCGAAGGTTTCAGGGCGTCGAGCAGGTTGCGCGCGGTGAGCTGGTCGTCCGACAGCGGCACCAGGGTATGCGCGCTGCCGGCGTAGACGACGATCGCGGTCTGCGCGTCGTTGCGCGTGCGAAGCAGGTCGAGCAGCTTGCGCCGGGCCTGTTCCAGGCGGGTTGGCGACAGGTCGCCGGCAAGCATCCCGGGAGTCAGCTGGAGGATCGCCACCAGCGGGTCGCTACGCTTCATCGAGGGCTGTTCCAGTTGCTGCCAACTGGGCCCGAGCAAGGCCAGCAGGGCCAGCAGCCAGGCGATGCCGAGGCAGATCCAGGGCATGCGGTTCTGCCGCCCGGCGCCGCCGACCAGCAGCCAGGGCTGGAAGGCCGTCGGCAGCAGCAGTTGCCAGCGTCCGGCACGACGCTGGCGATGCAGCAGCTTCCACAGCAACCAGCCAAGCAGCGGCGCCAGCAGCAGCCAGTAGGGGCGCAGCCAGTGCGGCCAGGCGTCCAGCAACAGGTTCATGGTTGCCTCCCGGAACGGCGGCGCGGCCAGGTCCGGTTTTCCCGTGGCCAGAGTTCCAGCGCCACCAGCAGCACGCTCAGGCCGAGGGCGGCGGCCAGCGGCCAACTGTACAGCGCCAGGGCCGGGCGCGCCCGGGTAGTCTGCTGGGCGACCGGTTCGAGGCGGTCGAGGGTCGCGGAAATGCTTTCCAGCTCGGCGCTGGATCGCGCGCGGAAGTATTCGCCGCCAGTGATCTCGGCGATACCGCGCAGGGTCGGCTCGTCGAGATCGAGCCCCGGGTTGAAGCCGAACAGGCCGGGCACGCCGCCCTGCTGCGGGTCGGCGCCGACGCCGATGGTGTAGATCTTCACCTGTTGCTCGGCGGCCAGTTGCGCGGCGATCTGCGGGGCTATCTGTCCGCCGGTGTTGGCGCCGTCGGTGATCAGCACCAGCACCCGGCTTTCCGCGGGCCGCTGGCGCAGGCGCTTGACCGCCAGGCCGATGGCGTCGCCGATCGCGGTGTTCTTGCCGGCGATGCCGATCTGCGCCTCGTCCAGCCAGACCCGCACGGTGTGCCGGTCGAAGGTCAGCGGCGCCTGCAGGTAGGCCTGGCTGCCGAACAGGATCAGGCCGACGCGGTCGCCACGACGGTCTTCGATGAAGTCGCCGAAGAGTTTCTTGATCAGTTCCAGGCGGCTGATCTCGTCGTCCTGCCAGCGCATGTCGCGGTAGTCCATGGAGCCGGAGACATCCACCGCGAGCAGCAGGTCACGGCCGCTGGCGGGTAGCGGCAGGGGTTCGCCGACCCACTGCGGGCGGGCCGCGGCGAGCAGCAGGAGGAACCAGAGCAGGGCGAAGCGCACCTGCTGCCGCCAGGCCGGCAGGCGTGCGCGGGCACGGCGTCCGGCGAGGCTTTCGAGTTCGTCGAGGAAGCTCACCTTGAGCGCCGCCTCGCCGCTGTCGGCGGCCGGCAGCACCAGGCGCAGCAGCCAGGGCAACGGGGCGAGGGCGAAGACCCAGGGCCAGGCGAACTCAAACATGCTTGCGAATCCAGGTGGCGACGGCGGCGTCGAGGCCGTCCACGGCCTTGTCGTCGAGGGTGCAGTCGGCACGGTAGCCGCCTTCCACCAGGATCATCCAGCGGGTCAGGCCGGCGGCCGGGCAACGGTTGTCGAGGAACGCCAGCCAGGCGCGGCCGCTGAGGGCGTGGCTGCCGCTATCTGGCCAGCGCGCCCTGCAGACCCGCTTGAGCAGGCCGTTGATGGCTTGCAGCCAGGGCCCGGCGGAAGCCCTGCCGTAGGGCTTGGCAAGCGCGGCCAGTTCGGCCAGGGCCGCTTCGCACAGCGGATCCAGCGGCGCTTCGCCGCGGGTGGCGATGGTGCGCCGCGGCAGGTGCCGGCGCAGTCGCCAGAGCCCCCAACCGAGCAACGGCAGCAGGGCGGCCAGCAGCCACCAGCCGGGCGCCGGCGGCCACCAGCCGATGGGCGGGGGGGCGATAAGCGGTTCCAGCCGGTCGAGCGGGTTCATGCGCGATACCCCGGCTGGTGTTGTTCCAGCAGGTCCCGCAACTGCTCCACCAGGTCTTCCTGGGTCGACAGCGGCAGCAGCGGCACGCCCAGTCGCTGGGCCAGCCGCTGCCAGCGCGCGCGGCGCGCCTCGGCCAGCTCGCGATAGGCCTGGCGCAGCTCGTCGGCGTGGGTGTCCAGCTCGAGGTCGGCGGCGCCTTCGCGGAAGCGCAGCAGTCCGGCGGCGGGGAGGGCATGGTCGAGCGGGTCGGACAGCGGCAGCAGCACCAGGTCGGTATGGCGTGCGATCAGGCTGAGTTGCTGCTCGGCGACGTCATTGAGGGTGCGCTCGTCGCACAGCACCAGGATCAGGCTGCCCGGGCGCAGCACTTCGCGGGCGCGGCGCAGGGCCAGGCCGAACAGTTCGCCAGGTCGCTCGGCCGGCGTCTCGCGCAGCTCGCGATTGGCCCGCAATAGCTGGTTGAACAGTTGCAGCAGGCTGTGCTTGCTGCGTCGCGGCTTGATTTCGTGGCAGTCGCGGTCGCTGAATACCAGGCCGCCGATACGGTCGTTGTGGGCCAGCGCCGACCAGCCGATGAAGGCCGCCGCGCGTGCCGCCAGCACCGCCTTGAAGCACAGGCCGGAGCCGAAGAACAGGCGCTGGCTCTGTTCGACCAGGACGAACACCGGTCGCTCGCGTTCCTCGTGGAACAGCTTGGTGTGCGGCTCGCGGGTGCGCGCGGTGACGCGCCAGTCGATGGTCCGTACGTCGTCGCCGGGCTGGTAGATGCGCACCTGGTCGAAGTCCACGCCGCGTCCGCGCAGGCGCGAGTGATGCAGGCCGACCAGCGGGCTGCGGCGGTTCTGCGAGGAGAACAGGCGCGCTTCGTGGAGCCGGTGGCGCATTTCCAGAAGCTCGTCGAGGCCCAGTTCGACGCCAGGGGCGGCGCTCAGCATGGCGGCGGCCTCAGGCCACGGCGACCACGTCGAGGATGCGCTGCACGACCCGGTCCTGGTCGATGCCGGCGGCTTCCGCCTCGAAGGTCAGGATCAGGCGATGGCGCAGCACGTCGAACAGCACCGCCTGGATGTCCTCGGGGCTGACGAAGTCGCGTCCGCCCAGCCAGGCGTGGGCGCGCGCGCAGCGGTCGAGGGCGATGGAGCCGCGCGGGCTGGCGCCGTAGGAGATCCATTCGGCGAGTTCCGCGTCGTGCTTGGCCGGGGTGCGGGTGGCCATGATCAGTTGCACCAGGTATTCCTCCACCGCGTCGGCCATGTACAGGCCGAGGATTTCCTGGCGCGCGGCGAAGATGGTTTCCTGGGTCACCCTGCGCTCCGGCCGGGCCTCGCCGTTCAGTGCCTCGCCACGCGCCTGCTGGAGGATGCGGCGTTCCACCGAGGCCTCCGGGTAGCCGATCTTGACGTGCATGAGGAAGCGGTCGAGCTGGGCTTCCGGCAACGGGTAGGTACCTTCCTGCTCGATCGGGTTCTGTGTCGCCATCACCAGGAACAGCTGTGGCAGGTCGTAGGTGCTGCGGCCGACCGAAACCTGGCGCTCGGCCATGGCTTCGAGCAGCGCCGATTGCACCTTGGCCGGGGCGCGGTTGATCTCGTCGGCCAGCACCAGGTGATGGAAGATCGGGCCTTGCTGGAACACGAAGGTGCCGGTCTCCGGACGGTAGATCTCGGTGCCGGTGATGTCGGCGGGGAGCAGGTCGGGAGTGAACTGGATACGGTGGAACTCGGCTTCGAGGCCTTCGGCGAGGTCCTTGATGGCCTTGGTCTTGGCCAGTCCCGGCGCGCCTTCCACCAGCAGGTGGCCGTCGGCTAGCAGCGCGATCAGCAGGCGGTCGACGAGTTTTTCCTGGCCGAGGATCTGGCTCGACAGGTAGCCCTTCAGTCCCTGCAGGGCGCTCTTGTGCTGCGTGCTTTCTGGCTCGTTGCTCATTGTCTGGACTACCGGTTCCAAGGCCTGCTGGGGTGTCGCTCGGTGGCGCACGGCGAGGCCGGCGCGCGCGGGCGGGGAGAAGGCTCCGCTCTGCGGCGGATGACGGCCCCCCGATCCCGCACATGTTAGCGCACGGCGACTGCCTAGCGTACTCTCCGACGCTCGTGCCGCGCCTATTCGTGAACCCGCGCGGGTATGCCGGTGAAAAGCCTCCGCCTCTCGCCGTGACCTGCCTCGCGAAGCGTGGCGGATCGACGCGCCCGGGGAACTTCGCCGGCTCAGGCGGGTCGGTTTCCGCGATGCGAACAGCGAATGGACAGAGCGTTTGTCAGGAGCGACATTGCCGGGGCTTGCCCGGCGCAAGGGGGAGGGCCGCGCCCGGCGTGGGTGGCGGCGCTGGGTCGGCGGGCTGCTGTTGCTGCTCGGCGCGCTCGCCAGCGGATGTTCGAACGCGCCGCGCAACGCCGCCGGCGAGGACACCAGCCAGGGTTCGATGCGCGCCGGCGAATTCCTCCAGACCGATGCCGATCGCATGGCCACCCTGGCCATGCGCGACAACCTGCAAAGCCTCTACCAGTTGCTCTGGAAGCTGTACAAGCGCAATCCCGCCGAATGGAAGAAGACCGGCCTGCCGAGCCAGGCCGACGCCGAGCTGGCGATCCGCCGGGCCATCGAGCAGAACCGCGAACTCAGCGACCTGGGCGGCCGCCGCGACATCGCCGCGCTGTCCTACTCCCTCGATCCGGCGTTCAAGGGCGACCGCGTCGGTGCCTTCATCTACTCCCTGGCCAGCATGCTGATCACCGCCCATGGCGGGCGCACCGAGTTCTACGTCTATCAGGGAATCGACGCGCAGTACGTCTACAACGCCGCGCGCAACGTCGAGGTCGCCACCTGGATGCTGGCTACCCGCAAGGACGACAAGGGTGCCCCGTTGCTGCTTTCCAACGCCCTCACCGACGACGCCAGCAACCTCAGCTACGCCCGCGAGTTCGCCAAGATCGTCGCGCGCCTGGACCTGCTCGCCGAGGTGCTCGGCGAACGCTACCGGCGGATCAGCGTGAACTACGCCCAGGGACTGCTGTTCATGCATTTCCTGCCGGTGCAGTGAGCCGATGCTCCCGGGGTGAACGAATATGTCGCAGCACGGTAAGTGTTTTGCCTTGCCGGCTCGTTAAGCTCTGTCGGATATGACCGGCGGGTCGCTCGCCGAAAAAGGGCGGTTCCCGGTCAGCCTTTGCTGTGCGCCTGCCTGCCTGGATTAATGCTCAGCTTCTGCTGAACTTCATGGACGCAGCGAGGGTCGGTCCGAAGGTGCGTTGCTCGCGACCTTTCCCGCGAACCGCTCGCCTCCATGAAATAACAAGCCAAGCGGAGTACAACCATGGCGTTCTTCACCGCGGCCAGCAAAGCCGATTTCCAGCATCAACTGCAGACGGCACTGGCGCAGCACCTCGGCGACAAGGCGTTACCACAAGTCACGCTGTTCGCCGAACAGTTCTTCAGCCTGATCTCCCTCGATGAACTGACCCAGCGTCGGCTTTCCGACCTGGTCGGTTGCACCCTTTCCGCCTGGCGCCTGCTGGAGCGCTTCGACCGCGACCAGCCCGAAGTCCGCGTATACAACCCCGACTACGAGAAGCACGGCTGGCAATCCACCCACACCGCGGTGGAAGTGCTGCACCCGGATCTGCCGTTCCTGGTCGACTCGGTGCGCATGGAACTGAACCGTCGCGGCTACAGCATCCATACCCTGCAGACCAACGTCCTCAGCGTGCGCCGCTCGGCCAAGGGCGAGCTGAAGGAAATCCTGCCCAAGGGTAGCCAGGGCAAGGACGTCAGCCAGGAATCGCTGATGTACCTGGAGATCGACCGTTGCGCCCACGCCGGCGAACTGCGGGCGCTGGAGAAGGCCATCCTGGAAGTGCTCGGTGAAGTACGCGTGACCGTCGCCGACTTCGAACCGATGAAGGCCAAGGCCCGCGAACTGCTGACCTGGCTTGGCAAGGCCAAGCTGAAGGTGCCGGCGGAGGAACTGAAGGAAGTGCGCAGCTATCTCGAATGGCTGCTGGACAACCACTTCACCTTCCTCGGCTACGAGGAATTCAGCGTCGCCGACGAGGCCGACGGCGGGCGCATGGTCTACGACGAGAAATCCTTCCTCGGCCTTACCCGTCTGCTGCGTGCCGGCCTGAGCAAGGATGACCTGCACATCGAGGACTATGCCGTCGCCTACCTGCGCGAACCGGTCCTGCTGTCCTTCGCCAAGGCTGCCCATCCGAGCCGTGTGCACCGCCCAGCCTACCCGGACTACGTGTCGATCCGCGAGCTGGACGGCAAGGGCCGGGTGATCCGCGAGTGCCGCTTCATGGGCCTGTTCACCTCCTCGGTGTACAACGAGAGCGTCAACGACATTCCCTTCATCCGCGGCAAGGTCGCCGAAGTGATGCGGCGCTCCGGTTTCGACACCAAGGCCCACCTCGGCAAGGAACTGGCCCAGGTGCTGGAAGTGCTGCCGCGCGACGACCTGTTCCAGACCCCGGTGGACGAGCTGTTCAGCACCGCCCTGGCGATCGTCCGCATCCAGGAGCGCAACAAGATCCGCGTGTTCCTGCGCAAGGACCCCTACGGCCGCTTCTGCTACTGCCTGGCCTACGTGCCGCGCGACGTGTATTCCACCGAGACGCGCCTGAAGATCCAGCAGGTCCTGATGGAGCGCCTGCAAGCCAGCGACTGCGAGTTCTGGACCTTCTTCTCCGAGTCGGTGCTGGCCCGCGTGCAGTTCATCCTCCGCGTCGACCCGAAGTCGCGCATCGACATCGACCCGGCGCGCCTGGAGGAAGAAGTGATCCAGGCCTGCCGTTCCTGGCAGGACGACTACAGCAGCCTGGTGGTGGAAAACCTCGGCGAGGCCAAGGGCACCAACGTCCTGGCCGACTTCCCGAAAGGCTTCCCGGCCGGCTACCGCGAGCGCTTCGCCCCGCACTTCGCGGTGGTCGACCTGCAGCACCTGCTCAGCCTCTCCGAGCAGCGCCCGCTGGTGATGAGCTTCTACCAGCCGCTGGCGCAGGGCGAGCAGCAACTGCACTGCAAGCTGTACCACGCCGACACCCCGCTGGCCCTGTCCGACGTCCTGCCGATCCTGGAGAACCTCGGCCTGCGCGTGCTCGGCGAATTCCCCTACCGCCTGCGCCACCAGAACGGCCGCGAATACTGGATCCACGACTTCGCCTTCACCTACGCCGAAGGGCTGGACGTGGACATCCAGCAGCTCAACGAGATCCTCCAGGACGCCTTCGTCCACATCGTCAGCGGCGACGCCGAGAACGACGCCTTCAACCGCCTGGTGCTGACCGCCAACCTGCCGTGGCGCGACGTCGCCCTGCTGCGTGCCTACGCGCGTTACCTGAAGCAGATCCGCCTGGGCTTCGACCTCGGCTACATCGCCAGCGCGCTGAATGCTCACACCGACATCGCCCGCGAGCTGGTGCGGCTGTTCAAGACCCGCTTCTACCTGGCGCGCAAACTCACCGCGGAAGACCTGGAAGACAAGCAACAGAAGCTGGAGCAGGCGATCCTCGGCGCCCTCGACGAAGTCCAGGTGCTCAACGAGGACCGCATCCTGCGGCGCTACCTCGACCTGATCAAGGCGACCCTGCGGACCAACTTCTACCAGCCCGACGGCAACGGCCAGAACAAGAGCTACTTCAGCTTCAAGTTCAACCCGAAGGCCATCCCGGAGCTGCCCAGGCCGGTGCCCAAGTACGAGATCTTCGTCTACTCGCCGCGCGTCGAGGGCGTGCACCTGCGCGGCGGCAAGGTGGCTCGCGGCGGCTTGCGCTGGTCGGACCGCGAGGAAGACTTCCGCACCGAGGTGCTCGGCCTGGTCAAGGCCCAGCAGGTGAAGAACGCGGTGATCGTGCCGGTCGGCGCCAAGGGCGGCTTCGTCCCGCGCCGCTTGCCGCTTGGCGGTAGCCGCGACGAGATCCAGGCCGAGGCGATCGCCTGCTACCGGATCTTCATTTCCGGCCTGCTCGATATCACCGACAACCTCAAGGAAGGCGAAGTGGTGCCGCCGGCCAACGTGGTCCGCCACGACGAGGACGATCCCTACCTGGTGGTCGCAGCGGACAAGGGCACGGCGACCTTCTCCGACATCGCCAACGGCATCGCCGCCGAGTACGGCTTCTGGCTCGGCGACGCCTTCGCCTCGGGCGGCTCCGCCGGCTACGACCACAAGGGCATGGGGATTACCGCCAAGGGCGCCTGGGTCAGCGTGCAACGGCACTTCCGCGAGCGCGGCATCGACGTGCAGAAGGACAACATCAGCGTCATCGGCATCGGCGACATGGCCGGCGACGTGTTCGGCAACGGCCTGCTGATGTCGGACAAGCTGCAACTGGTGGCCGCCTTCAACCACATGCATATCTTCATCGACCCGAACCCGGACGCCGCCAGCAGCTTCGTCGAGCGCCAGCGCCTGTTCAACCTGCCGCGTTCGAGCTGGGCCGACTACGACGCCAAGCTGATCTCCGCCGGCGGCGGGATCTTCCTGCGCAGCGCCAAGAGCATCGCCATCACCCCGGAAATGCAGGCGCGCTTCGACATCCAGGCCGACAGGCTGGCGCCCACCGAGCTGATCCATGCGCTGCTCAAGGCGCCGGTCGACCTGCTCTGGAACGGCGGTATCGGCACCTACGTGAAGTCGAGCAAGGAAACCCACGCCGATGTCGGCGACAAGGCCAACGACGGTCTGCGCGTCGACGGCCGCGAGCTGCGCGCGAAGGTGGTGGGCGAGGGCGGCAACCTGGGCATGACCCAACTGGCGCGGGTCGAGTTCGGCCTGCACGGCGGCGCCAACAATACCGACTTCATCGACAACGCCGGCGGCGTGGACTGCTCCGACCATGAGGTCAACATCAAGATCCTGCTCAACGAAGTGGTGCAGGCCGGCGACATGACCGAGAAGCAGCGCAACGCGCTGCTGGTGAAGATGACCGACGCGGTCGGCGCCCTGGTGCTGGGCAACAACTACAAGCAGACCCAGGCGCTGTCCCTGGCGCAACGCCGCGCCCGCGAGCGGATCGCCGAGTACAAGCGGCTGATGGGCGACCTCGAGGCACGTGGCAAGCTCGATCGCGCCCTGGAGTTCCTGCCTTCCGACGAGGAGCTGGCGGAACGCATCAGTGCCGGCCAGGGGCTGACCCGCGCCGAGCTGTCGGTGCTGATCTCCTACAGCAAGATCGACCTCAAGGAATCGCTGCTGAAATCGCTGGTGCCGGACGACGACTACCTGACCCGCGACATGGAGACCGCCTTCCCGGCATTGCTGGCGGAGAAGTTCGGCGACGCCATGCGCCGCCATCGCCTGAAGCGCGAGATCGTCAGCACGCAGATCGCCAACGACCTGGTCAACCACATGGGCATCACCTTCGTGCAGCGCCTGAAGGAGTCCACCGGCATGAGCGCGGCCAACGTCGCCGGGGCCTACGTGATCGTTCGCGACGTGTTCCACCTGCCGCACTGGTTCCGCCAGATCGAGAACCTCGACTACCAGGTGCCCGCTGATATCCAGCTGACCTTGATGGACGAACTGATGCGTCTCGGTCGCCGCGCCACCCGCTGGTTCCTCCGCAGCCGCCGCAACGAGCTGGACGCGGCGCGCGACGTGGCCCACTTCGGCCCGCGCATTGCCGCCCTCGGCCTGAAGCTCAACGAGCTGCTCGAAGGGCCGACCCGCGAGCTGTGGCAGGCGCGCTACCAGACCTACGTCGACGCCGGCGTACCGGAACTGCTGGCACGCATGGTGGCCGGCACCAGCCACCTGTATACGCTGCTGCCGATCATCGAGGCGTCCGACGTGACCGGCCAGGACACCGCGGAAGTGGCCAAGGCCTATTTCGCCGTGGGCAGCGCGCTGGACCTTACCTGGTACCTGCAACAGATCACCAACCTGCCGGTGGAGAACAACTGGCAGGCGCTGGCCCGCGAGGCGTTCCGCGACGACCTCGACTGGCAGCAGCGGGCGATCACCGTCTCGGTGTTGCAGATGCAGGACGGACCGAAGGAGGTCGAGGCTCGCGTCGGCCTGTGGCTGGAACAACACCTGCCGCTGGTCGAGCGCTGGCGGGCGATGCTGGTCGAACTGCGTGCCGCGTCGGGTACCGACTACGCCATGTACGCCGTGGCCAACCGCGAGCTGATGGACCTGGCGCAGAGCAGCCAGCACGGTGTCTGCATCCCCTGATGCGAGCGGCCTGACGGCAAGCAAGAGCCCCGCCTGAGTGCGGGGCTCTTTCATTCTGGCGCGGCGAAAACCTGCGGTGTTTGCGGTGGCTGAGGCGCTGCGCGGCGACAAATGTCCGGCGCCCGGCGTTAGCCCGGAAAGGACAACCTGACTCACAGATTTAATAAATATTTAGTTATTAGAAACTCTATTAATAGGTTCATATGGATCTATGACTTCTCCGCTTCGTATGCCTTGGCCGGGATCCTGTCGATCGCATAAACCCCCGGCAGCCCGTACTTCCTTCCCCGCCCGGTGAGTTTTCCGATGACGTCGCGGCGGTCACGCGGGAGGCAAGAGCAGGCAAAAGGACACCATGGCGTCATGTATGTGCCTAAAAATTGACAGTTTCCGCTTAAAAAATTAGCAATTAGCATATTTAGTCATTAGATTGACGTTAATCGCCTGCGGCTGCTTTGGCCGTGCCCGCACTGTCAGGGATTCGACGTTGCCATCGGAAACCGCATCCATGCTCCCGACCTGCCGCTTCGGTCGGTATCGACCCTGCCGCGTAGGCTGGGCATGCGGTTCAGCAAGAAAGGAATCGCCGTGCTGCGTCTGCCGTCCCGCCGTAACACCCTTCGACCCATCGAACGCCCGCTCGCCTGGCTTGCCGGCCTGGCGCTGGCGCTTTGTGCCGGCGCTGCCGCAGGGGCTGCCGGCGGGCCGTCCAGCGTGGCGTTCTGGTACGCCGAGCGGCCGCCGCTGGCCGAGCTTTCCCAGTTCGACTGGGTGGTGCTCGAAGCGGCGCACCTCAAGCCGGCCGATGTCGGGTATCTGAAAGAGCAGGGCAGCACGCCCTTCGCCTATCTGTCGGTCGGCGAGTTCGACGGCGACGCCGCCGCCATCGCCGACAGCGGCCTGGCCCGGGGCAAGAGCGCGGTCCGCAACCAAGCCTGGAACAGCCAGGTAATGGACCTCGCCGCGCCGAGCTGGCGGGCGTACCTGCTCAAGCGCGCCGCGGAGCTGCGCAAACAGGGCTACGCCGGCCTGTTCCTCGATACCCTGGACAGCTTCCAGCTACAGGCCGAGGAGCGCCGCGAGGGCCAGCGCCGGGCGCTGGCCAGTTTCCTCGCCCAACTGCATCGCCAGGAGCCGGGCCTCAAGCTGTTTTTCAATCGCGGTTTCGAAGTGCTGCCGGAGTTGCCCGGCGTCGCGTCGGCGGTGGCCGTGGAGTCGATCCATGCCGGTTGGGACGCCGCTGCCGGGCAATACCGCGAGGTGCCCCAGGACGATCGCGATTGGCTGAAGGGCCACCTGGATGCCCTGCGCGCCCAGGGCATGCCCATCGTCGCCATCGACTACCTGCCGCCGGAGCGGCGTGACGAGGCGCGCACGCTCGCTGCGCGCCTGCGTAGCGAAGGCTACGTGCCGTTCGTCAGCACCCCGGCGCTGGACTACCTGGGGGTGAGCGACGTCGAGGTGCAACCGCGGCGCATCGCGCTGCTCTACGATCCGCGCGAGGGCGACCTGACCCTGAGCCCCGGCCACGTCTACCTCGGCGGCCTGCTCGAATACCTCGGTTATCGGGTCGACTACCTGCCCACCGACCAGCCGCTGCCCGAACGTTCGCTGAGCGGTCTCTACGCGGGGGTAGTCACCTGGATGACCAGTGGACCGCCGCTGGCCAGCGACGCCTTCGACAACTGGATCGCTGCGCGTCTCGACGAAAAGGTGCCGGTGGCGTTCCTCGCCGGCCTGCCCACAGAGAACGACGGCCTGTTGCAGCGCCTGGGTATTCGCCGGCTGTCGCAGAAGCTCAAGGTCAAGCCGAGCACCGAGACCCACGACCAGGCGCTGCTGGGCGCCTTCGAGGCGCCGCTGGTGATCCGGGTCCGCGACCTGCCGGCGCTCACCGTACTCGACCCGGCGCGGGTGGCCCCGGCGCTCAAGCTCAAGGGCGACGGCAAGGAGTACGTGCCGGTGGCGACCGCCGACTGGGGCGGCTTCGCCCTGGCGCCCTATGTGCTGGAGGAGGGTAGCGAGCACCGGCGCTGGATCCTCGATCCGTTCGCCTTCCTGCGCAAGGCCTTGCGCCTTGCGCCGCTGCCGAGTCCCGACGCGACCACCGAGAATGGCCGGCGCATCGCCACCGTGCACATCGATGGCGACGGCTTCGTCTCCCGTGCCGAGGTGCCCGGCAGTCCCTATGCCGGCCAGCAGGTGCTGGAGGACTTCATCAAGCCCTATCCGTTCCTCACCTCGGTCTCGGTGATCGAAGGCGAGGTCGGGCCGAAGGGCATGTACCCGCACCTGGCCAGGGAGCTGGAGCCGATCGCCCGGCGCATCTTCGCCGACGACAAGGTCGAGGTCGCCAGCCATACCTTCAGCCATCCGTTCTTCTGGCAGCCGCAACTGGCCGAGCAGGGCGAGAACTTCGAGGCCCAGTATGGCTACAAGATGGCCATCCCGGGCTACGACAAGGTCGACTTCGTACGCGAGGTGATCGGGGCCCGCGACTACATCGAGCAGCGCCTGACCACCCCGCGGAAGCCGGTGAAGATGATCTTCTGGTCCGGCGACGCGCTGCCCGACGCCGCCACCATCAAGCTCGCCTACGACGCCGGGCTGATGAACGTCAACGGCGGCAATACCGCGCTGACCCGGGCCTTTCCCTCGCTGACCGGACTCTACCCGCTGATCCGGCCCACCCGCGGCGGCGTGCAGTACTACGCGCCGATCATCAACGAGAACGTCTACACCAATCTCTGGCAGGGGCCGTACTACGGCTTCCGCGGCGTCATCGATACCTTCGCCCTGACCGACAGCCCGCGCCGCCTGCGCGGCCTGCACCTGTACTACCACTTCTATTCGGGGACCAAGCAGGCCTCGATCCGCACCATGCACCAGATCTACGCGGCGATGCAGGCGGAGCATCCGTTGTCGCTGTGGATGAGCGACTACATCCCGCGCCTGGAAGGCCTGCATCGCGCCAGCCTGGCCAAGCGTGCCGATGGCAGCTGGCAGTTGCGCGGCTTCGCCGCCTTGCGCACGGTGCGCCTGGACCCGGCGCTGGGTTGGCCGGACCTCGCTCGCTCCACGGGAGTCGCGGGCGTGCGCGACCTGCCCCAGGGGCGCTATGTACACCTGAGTGCGGCGAATGCGCGCCTGGTCCTGCGCGACAGCCGCGATCCGCGGCCGGCGCTGGAGGAGGCCAACCTGCCGCTGAAGCACTGGCGCTACCGCGACGATGGCCGCGTCGAGTTCGCCTTCGCCGGGCACCTGCCATTGCGCCTGGTGGTGCGCGCGGCGGGCGATTGCCGGCTTAGCGCGGCCGGCAAGGCCTTCCCGGGAAAGGCCGGCAACGGCCTGTGGACGTTCGAGTTGCCGATGGAGCAGGTGCGCGATGGCCAACTCGTCTGCCGCTGACAAGCATCCCAAGGCGCGCCTGCTGAATCCCTGGGCCCTGCTGCCGGTCGCTCTCGGGGTGGCGCTGGTGCTGTGGCTGACCTTCAACAGCGAAGAAGTATTCATGCCCAGCGGCGATGGCGAGCCCGACGCGGTCTCGGTGAACTACGCCGAACTGCTGTTGCAGGCGCACCCGGAGAACGACGCGCTGCGCCTGACCCTGATCGACCTGCTGGTCAAGCTCGGCGACTTCGAGCAGGCGCGTCATCACCTCGCCCGTCTGCGCGGCAAGGACCGCCTGGCAACGCCGTTCTACGAGGTGGAACTGGACATCCTTGGCGCCCTGGCCAGGCCCGAGGGCATGGATGAGGAGCAGACGCGCCGATTGCTGGAGCGCCTGCGCAAGATCGAGCATGTTTCGTTGAACGACGCCATGCTCGAACGACTTGCCCGTCATGCCCTGGCCCTGGACGCGCCGGACCTGGCGGCGCGGACCTTTGCCGAACTGGCCGGCCGCGACCCGCAGGGCCGGCAGCGCTGGCTGGACGAGGCGGCGCGCTGGTACCTGGCTTCCGGCGAGCCGCTGCCGGCGGCGGACATCCAGCGGCAACTGGCCGAAGCGCAAACCGAGCCGGCGAAGCGCCTGGCCTATCTGCGCCAGGCCTTCGCCAGCCTGCTCGCTGGCGAGCGCGGCGAGCATGCGGCGTTGTTACTGGACGAGCGGCTGGACGCCTTGCCGGAGGATGAGTCGACCCTGGCCTGGCTCGCCGAGGGCGTACGCGCCGCCGAAGGCAGCCAGCGCTACGACCTGGCCGAACGCTTCATCCGGCGCTGGCGCGAATTGCGCCCCGAGGACCATGAGGCGCTGGCTGCCGACCTGCGCCTGAACATGGCCGCCGGGCGGATCGAGCGGGCCTGGGAGGTCGGCCGGGAGCTGCTGGCCCTGCGCCCGGAGGACAGGACGCTGCTGGCCGATCTCGCGCGCCTTGGCGAATGGACCGGCAACGGCCCGCAGGCCCTGGGCCTGTGGAAGCAACTGCTGGCCGGCGCCGATGACCCGGCCCTGCGCGAGCATGCCTGGCGCCTGTCGCTGCAGATGTTCGATTTCGACAGCGCCATCGAGCTGCTGGCGCCCATCGGTGCGCAGCGACAGATGACCGACGAGGAACTCGATGCGCTGGTCTACAGCCATGAAACCCGCGGCACGCCGGAAGAGGGCGAGGCATGGCTGCGCGGCTACGTGCAGCGTTATCCGAAACAGCGCCTGGCCTGGCAGCGCTTGCAACAGATCCTCGAACACACCCAGCAGTTGCAGGAAGAGACCGGGGTCTGGGCGCGGATGGCCCGGCATTTCCCGCTGAGTGTCAAGGAACGCATGCAGTGGGCGGAAACCCACTGGAACCTGTTCGATCCGCGCCAGGCCTGGAAGGTCCTCGCCGGCGTGGATACCCGCGCGATCCGCGAGCCGGAGTTCTGGCGCCTGCGCGCGGCGCTGGCCTGGGCCCTGGAGCAGGACGACGATGCCCGCGCCGCCTACGAGCGCATGCTGGCCCTGGACATCCGCCTGAACAGCAGCGACGAGGACCAGTTGATCGCCCTGTACCGGGACAGCAATCCGCAGCAGGCCTTGCAGGTGCTTATCGGCAGTTGGCAGCGCAGCCGCGATCCGCGGCGCCTGGCCAGCGCCCTGCAACTGGCGGAGAACCTCCACGACTGGCCGGCCCTGAAGAGCCTGCTGGCCGAGGCCGAAGGCCTGCCGGAAGCGCAGGGCAGCCCCTATTACTGGGTGGCCAGGGCGCGGTTGGCGGAACAGGAAGGCCATGGCGACGTCGCCGAGCGTCTGTACCGGGAAGCCCTGGTGCGTTTCCCCGGCGAGAACCTGGTGCGCGAACGCCTGCTCTGGTTCTACATCGACCGTGGCCGTCGCGACAGCCTGGTGCCCCTGTTGGCGCAGTGGCATGGCCTGGCGCTGCGGGACAGCACGCTGTGGCTGCCGTTCGCCAGCGCCAGCCTGCTGCTCGAGCGTAACGACCAGGCGCTGGCCTGGTTCCGCCTGTACCTCAAGTCCAATCCCAACGACTGGCTGGTACAGGCCGCCTACGCCGACGCGCTGGATGCCAGCGGCTACCAGGACAAGGCCCTGCGCCTGCGCCGGCAACTGCTCCGGCGGCTCGACCGCGAGGCGGTCAGGGCCACCCCGGACAGCTTCGCCGCCTACCTGCGCCTGCTCGCCGTGGCCCAGGGGCCGCTGCTCGCCCAGGGCGAGGCGCGGCGGGCCTGGAATGGCGAGCCGGCGATGCTGCAGCTGTGGTTCGAGCAGTTCCTCGACCAGCTCGCCGCCACCAACCAGGAGCCGCTGAAGGATGACTGGCTGGCCTGGGCGCGCGGCCGGGGCCTGAAGATCGGGCGCAACGAAGAGATCCAGGCCGCCCTGCGCAGCCAGAATCGCGCCGCCCTGCAACGCCTGCTGGAGCGCGGCGAGCTGGATCCGGCGCAGCGGGTCGAGGCGCTGGTGCGTCTCGGCCATGGCGGCGAAGCGCTGGGCGAGGCCCTGGGCGCACTGGGTGACGGCCACTCGCGCGACAACCGCGAGCAGTTGCGGCGGCAGGCGGCGGAAATCCTCGAACGCACGCCCCAGGGCCTGCAACTGGGTTGGAACAAGCGCGACTTCGGCGGTCTCGACTTCAAGGGACCGACGCTGCGCGCGGCGCGCCACCTCGGCGACGACTGGTACGCCGACCTGGCGCTGGGCAGCGGTCGCTATCGCGGCGACGCACTGGATAGTTCGCTCCTCGGTAGCGAACGCAACGCCAGGCTGACGTTGCGGCGCGAACTGGCCGAGGGCTTCGCCGCGGCGACGCTCGATGGCAGTTGGCGCGACGACGAGGACCGCCACGGCCTGGGCCTGCTGCGCAACTGGCGGCTGAGTGCGCGCGACGAACTGGAAGCGGGCCTCGACTGGCACCGCGAGACCGACGAGACCGGCCTGATGCGCGCCCTCGGCATGCGCGACAGCGTGAAACTCGGCGGCCGCCACACCCTCAGCGGGCGCGACCAGTTGAGCTGGTCGCTGGCGCACAACCGCTTTTCCACCCGCCAGGGCGACGACCTCGGCAACGGCGAGGCGCTGTCCCTGGAGTGGGCCCACACACTGTTCTTCGATGGCCCGGCCTGGCAACTGCGCGGCGGCATCGACTACCAGCGCAATCGCCTGGAGAACCGTCTGCCGGACGACCTGCTGGCGGCCCATGGCGGTGCGCTGGCGCTCGATGGCGCGCGCAGCCAGGACCTGCTGCAGGACCGCTATGGCCAGGTCTACCTCGGCAGCACCTGGCGCCGTGGCTTCCCTGGCGCGCTGAACCGCAGCCGTCCGCAATACACCTGGATCGTCGACACCCTGGCCGGCTGGCAGTGGACAGAGAAGGAGTTCAACTACGGCATCGATCTCGGCATCGGCATGGAGCTGCTGGGCGATGACGAACTGGCGTTCACCTTCGGCTACCAGTCGGCTCCCCAGGGCGGCGGCGGCGATGCCGGCGGCACGCTCGGGGTGACCTACAGCACGCGCTTCGGCCGCTGAGCGCGGCCCGGATACGGAATTCAACAGGAGGAACACAACATGCAATCCATCCGCTGCCTGGCTCTCGCGGCCGTCGCCCTGTTCATGGCGGGCTGCTCCAGCTTCACCAGCGAAAGCGCTACGCCGCTGGCGCGCGGCGCGCAGTGGGGCCTGGTGCCGCTGCTCAATTACTCCCAGGCGCCGCAGGCCGGCGAGCGTGCCGAGCAGATCCTGCTCAGCGTGCTGGCCGAGGAGGGTGTGCGGCCGCGCCTGTACCCGGCGCAGCCGCAAGGCGACCTGCAACTGGTCGACGACCGCGAGCGCCAGCAGCGCGCGCTGGACTGGGCACGCCAGCAGAAGCTGGCCTACGTGGTCACCGGCAGCGTCGAGGAGTGGCAGTACAAGAACGGCCTGGACGGCGAGCCGGCGGTGGGCGTCAGCCTGCAGGTGCTGGAGCCGGCCTCCGGGCGGGTGCTCTGGAGCACCAGCGGGGCGCGCGCCGGCTGGTCCCGGGAAAGCCTGGCGGGCGCCGCGCAGAAAGTCCTGCGCGAGCTGGTCGGCGACCTGCGGCTCGAGTGACGGCGATGTCCGCGCACAAGGATTTCACCCTCGCACCGCGCGCCAGCGGCAGTGTCTCCTGGGTCGAGACGCTGGTCATCAGCGCGCTCGCGCTGGGCCTGGGCTGGTGGTTCAGCCCGGACGACCCGCTGCAGGTCAACGCCACCTTTCCCTGGGTGATCCTCGCGCCCCTGTTGTTGGGCATGCGCTACGGCTTCGTCCGCGGGTTGGCCAGCGCGGCGCTGCTGGTGGCCGCGCTGTTCGCGTTCCGCGCCCAGGGCGTCGAGGCCTATGCCCAGGTACCGGCGGCCTTCATCGTCGGCGTGCTGCTCTGCGCCATGTTGGTGGGCGAGTTCCGCGACATCTGGGAACGCCGCCTGGAGCGCCTGGAGCTGGCGAACGAGTACCGCCAGTTGCGCCTCGACGAATTCACCCGCGCCCATCACATCCTGCGCATCTCCCACGATCGCCTGGAACAGCGGGTCGCCGGCAATGACCAGAGCCTGCGCAGTTCGCTGCTCGGTCTGCGACAACTGCTGCGCGAGCTGCCGGGCGAGGAGGCACCGCTCGATGCGCTGGCGGAAACCGTGCTGGCGCTGCTGGCCCAGTACGGTTCGCTGCGCATCGCCGGACTCTACCGGGTGCGCCACGACCGCACCCCGGAGCCGCAACCCTTGGCGACACTCGGCGAGATGCCGGCGCTGGACGGCGACGACCTGCTGGTGCGCACCTGCCTGGAGCGCGGCGAACTGGTCAGCGTGCGCCAGGAACTGCTGGAGCGCGGCGAGCAGCGTGCGCACAGCGCGCTGCAGGTGTGCGTGCCGCTGGTCGACACCGATGGGCGGATCCTCGCTCTGCTGGCGGTGGAGCAGATGCCGTTCTTCGTCTTCAACGAGCGCACCTTCAGCCTGCTGGCGATCCTTGCCGGGCACGTCGCCGACTTGCTGCAGAGCGACCGTCGCGTGCTGCAACTGGCCGACATCGACGCCCAGCGCTTCTCCCAGTACCTCAAGCGCTCCCTGCTGGACGCCCGCGACCATGGGTTGCCGGCCTGCCTGTATGCCTTCGAGCTGACCGATGCGCGCTACGGCGAAGAGGTCCAGCGCCTGCTGGAAGGCAGCCAGCGTGGCCTCGACGTGCAGTTGCGACTGCGCAACGACGAGGGCCGGCGGGTCCTGCTGGTGTTGTTGCCGCTGACTTCCGCCGAAGGCTCCCAGGGGTATCTGCAGCGCCTGAGGATTCTCTTCGCCGAACGCTTCGGCCAGGCCCGCGAGCTGGAGTCGCTGGGCGTGCGCATCCGCCAGTACGAACTGGACGCCGGCAACGATCGGCAGGCGCTGGGACATTTCCTTTTCAACGAGTGCGGCCTGAATGATCAGCAAGTGGCTGTTTAGCGGCGCCTTCCTGTTCGAGCTGAGCAGTTGGGCGAGCGTCTTCGCCGACCTGCCGATCGGCCAGGCGCTGGCGCTCTACCTGTTCGCCCACGGCCTGGGCAGCGCCCTGCTGTGCGTCGGCGTATGGCTGCTGCTGCCGCGGCGCTACAAGTTCCCGCTGCCGTGGAGCCCGTTGTTCCTCTTCAGCCTGGCCTTCTTCGTGCCGCTGATCGGGGCGGTCGGCGTCGCCGCGGCGGTATTCCCGGCGCTGTACCTGCCACGCCAGCGTGGCGAGCAGGCCTGGCAGGCGATGGGCGTCCCCGAGCTGCCGTTCCGGCCGAAGGAAAAGCGCCTCGACATGATGTTCAGCGACGGCGGTCTGCAGGACGTCCTGCGCCATGCGCCGGACCCGAACCAGCGGCTCACGGCGATCTTCGCCACCCGGCGGATGCCCGGCAAGGAGGCGATCCCGATCCTCAAGCTGGCCCTGCGCGACCCCGCCGACGACGTCCGCCTGCTGGCCTACTCGATGCTCGACCAGAAGGAAAGCCGGATCAACCAGCGCATCGAGGCCGCCCTCGGCCGCCTCGCCGGCGCCACGCCGGCGCGACGCGGCGCGCTGCACGGGACCCTGGCGCGCTGGTACTGGGAACTGGCCTACCTGGGGTTGGCCCAGGGCAGCGTACTGGAGCACATCCTCGAGCAGGCGCGCGAGCATACCGACCAGGCGCTGCGCGGCACACCCTCGGCCGACCTGCATCTGCTGGCCGGACGCATCGCCCTCGAACAAGGCCGCCTGGAGGATGCCGGGCACGCCCTCCAGGCCGCCGAGGAGGCGGGAATCGATAGTGCCCAGCTGGCGCCGTTCCGCGCCGAGGTGGCGTTCTTCCAGCGGCGCTACCGGGACATCCCCCGGCTTCTCGCCGGAATGCCCGACGACATGCTGCAACGGCCGCCCTTCGCGGCCCTGGCGAGATACTGGACATGACCGAACACACCGCTCCGACGGCGCCCGTCGCCGATGTCTGCCTGCTGCTGGAGGGCACCTGGCCCTATGTCCGCGGCGGCGTCTCCAGCTGGGTCAACCAGTTGATCCTCGGTCTCCCCGACCTGACCTTCTCGGTGTTCTTCATCGGCGGCCAGAAGGATGCCTACGGCAAGCGCCACTACCCGATCCCGGACAATGTGCTGCACATCGAGGAACACTTCCTGGAAACCGCCTGGAGTTCGCCGAACCCGCAGACGCGACAGGGCAGTAGCGAGACCGAAAAGGCGTTGCGCGACCTGCACCGTTTCTTCCACTACCCGGAGACGCTGGACGTGGAGGAGGGCGACGCGCTGCTCGACCTGCTCGCCGAGGGCCGCATCGGCCGCGAGGACTTTCTCCACAGCAAGGCCAGTTGGGAAGCGATCACCGCAGGCTACGAGCGCTATTGCACCGATCCGTCCTTCGTCAATTACTTCTGGACCCTGCGCTCGATGCAGGCGCCGGTGTTCATGCTCGCCGAGGCGGCCCGGCGGATGCCGCGGGCGCGCATGCTGCACTCGATCTCCACCGGCTACGCCGGCCTGCTGGGCTGCATCCTGCAACGTCGCTGGGGCTGCCGCTACCTGCTCAGCGAGCACGGCATCTACACCAAGGAGCGCAAGATCGACCTGGCCCAGGCCAACTGGATCGCGGAGAACCCCGACGAGCAGCTGAGTACCGGACTGGATGCCGAGGTCAGCTACATCCGTCGCTTGTGGATCCGCTTCTTCGAGCGTGTCGGCCTGCTCACCTATCGCGCCGCCAATCCGATCGTCGCCCTCTACGAAGGCAACCGCCAGCGCCAGGTACTCGATGGCGCCGAGCCACGGCGTACCCGGGTGATCCCCAACGGCATCGACCTCGATGCCTGGGCCGGCGCCCTCGAACGGCGGCCGCCGGGGATTCCGCCGGTGGTCGGGCTGGTCGGCCGGGTAGTGCCGATCAAGGACGTGAAGACCTTCATCCGCGCCATGCGCGGGGTGGTCAGCGCGATGCCGGAGGCGGAGGGCTGGATCGTCGGTCCGGAGGAGGAAGACCCGGACTATGCCAGCGAATGCCGCAGCCTGGTGGCCAGCCTCGGCCTGCAGGACAAGGTGAAGTTCCTCGGTTTCCGTCGGATCGGCGAGGTCCTGCCGCAACTCGGCCTGATGGTCCTCACCTCGATCAGCGAAGCGCAGCCGCTGGTGATCCTCGAAGCCTGGGCTGCCGGCGCCCCGGTGGTGAGCAGCGACGTCGGCTCCTGCCGCGAACTGATCGAAGGCGCCGACGCCGAAGATCGCGCCCTGGGCCGCGCCGGGGAGGTGGTGGCGATCGCCGACCCGCAGGCCACTTCGCGGGCGATCCTCGCCCTGCTGCGCAATCCGCAGCGCTGGCAGGCGGCCCAGGCGGTCGGCCTGCAACGGGTCGAACGCTACTACACCGAGGCGCTGATGCTCGGACGTTACCGCGGGCTGTACCGCGAAGCCACGGAGATTGCATGACATGGCCGGCATCGGCTTCGAACTGCGGAAGATCCTTTCCCGCGATTCCTATACGGCGACCCTGCGCGCCTATCTCTACGCCGGGCTGATCAGCTCCGGTCCCTGGGTGCTGTCGATCGTCAGCGTGATGCTGATCGGCGTGCTGAGCCTCGGCGTGGTGGTGCCGGACGTGCTGGTCCGGCAGTTCCTGATCACGGTGACCTACCTGATGGCGTTGTCGCTGATCTTCACCGGGGGACTGCAACTGTTCTTCACCCGCTTCATTTCCGATCGCCTGTTCGAGCGCAAGCACGAGGCGATCCTGCCCAACCTGGTGGGCGTGCTGTTGCTGGTGACGTTGGCGGCGGGCCTGCTCTCGGCGATATTGCTGGCGACCCTGTTCGATGAGCCGTTCGCCTACCGCCTGCTGGTGATGGCCAACTTCGTGGTGCTCTGCAACCTGTGGCTGGTGATCATCTTCCTGTCGGGAATGAAGGCCTACAAACGCATCCTGCTGGTGATGTTCATCGGCTACGCGCTGATGGTCGCCTGTGCCTACCTGCTGCGCTTCATGCAGATGGACGGCCTGCTGCTGGCATTGCTGATCGGCCACGCCAGCCTGCTGTTCGTCTTCCTCTACGACATCCTCCGCGAGTACCCGGCCAGGCGCATGGTGGCCTTCGACTTCCTCGACCGCCGGCAGGTCTTCGTCAGCCTGCTGCTGACCGGCCTCTGCTACAACCTGGGGATCTGGATCGACAAGTTCATCTTCTGGTTCAACCCATCCACCTCGGACCTGGTGATCGGCCCGCTGCGCGCCTCGATCCTCTACGACCTGCCGATCTTCCTCGCCTACCTGTCGATCATTCCCGGCATGGCGGTGTTCCTGGTGCGCATCGAGACCGACTTCGCCGAGTGGTACGAGCGGGTCTACGAGGCGATCCGCGGCGGCGAGACCCTGCAGCACATCGGCCTGCTCAAGGAGCAGATGATCCTCGCCATCCGCCAGGGCCTGCTGGAAATCTGCAAGGTGCAGGGGCTGGCGGTGGTCCTGCTGTTCCTGCTGGCGCCGCAACTGCTCGGCTGGCTGGGAATTTCCCGCTACTACCTGCCGCTGTTCTACATCGACCTGATCGGGGTGAGCATCCAGGTAGTGTTCATGGCCTTGCTCAACGTCTTCTTCTACCTGGACAAGCGCCGCATCGTCCTCGAACTCTGCGTGCTGTTCGTGATCGTCAACGGCGCCCTGACCTTCGTCAGCCTGCTGCTCGGGCCGAGCTTCTTCGGCTATGGCTTCACCCTGTCGCTGCTGGTCTGCGTGCTGGTCGGGCTGTACCGCCTGACCACCGCGCTGGACGACCTGGAGTACGAGACCTTCATGCTCAATCGCTGAGGGGTTTCGCCGGCGGCAGGGTCTTTCAGAAAGGGCCGATTCACCCGGTTGAATCGGCCCCTTTTTTTGCTTCCTCGATGCGTTTTTGCAGCTTCTGCATATCCACCAGGCGTTGCGTACCGAAGGTTCGCATCGGCAGGTCGCCGCTCTCTATCCAGGCATAGAGCAGGTCCGGCCGGTCGCTGAGGCCGGTCAGGAAGGCGAAACGCATCAGGGTTATATAGCGGGGGCACTCGGCGAAACCCTCTTGGGGGAGTTCTTCCACTTTCATCAGGCGTCCTGCACCATGGTCCGATGTTGGAGGGGAACCCTCGGTCTAGAGGGCTTGGATTCATATTGATCTACTAACAGTTAGTGAATCAATATGCATAGAGAACCATCAGACGCGGACTACACATGGTAAAGAATCGACGTTTGTTCACTGCTGGCAAGCGCTTGCGCGCCCTGCGCGAGCTGATGGGCTTGAGCCGTCCGCAGTTCGCCGAGTTGGTGGGGATGACGGCCAAGCGCCTGGAGAACATCGAGAACGAACTGCAGCGCATGCACGACGAGGACTTCGAGAAGGTCTGCGGAACCTTCCCGGAGTTCAGCGACTGGATCGCCTATGAAGGCAGCATCGAGCCGCAGTCGATCGCCTGGAAGGTCGCCGACTCGGCGCAGGCGGCCGCGGTCTACCTGGTTGAGCGCAACCCGGTGCTGCTGGAGCGGCACGGCATCGACATGCAGGCCTGGCGCGAACGCCACCGCGAGATACGCGAGGCGCTGCTGGCGGCGGAACAGGCGCCGGAGGCGGAGCCGGCGCCCCTGCAAGAGCCGCCGGAACCCAGGCGCCAGCGGAAGAGGAAAACGCCCGCGAGCGGCAAGGGCGACTGAGGCGCATCGCGCCAGAAACGAAGGGAAGTATCTGTACATGGTCTATGTAGTGAGGAAGCGCTGCCTGTTTCGCGCCGGCGAGCGCCTGTTCGGGTTGCGCGGGCTGACGGGGTTGAACCGACCGCAGTTTTCCGAGGTGGTCGGCATGGATCCCAAACGCCTTGAGAACATCGAGAGTGGCCGGCAGCGCATGCACGACGAGGATTTCGAGAAGGTCTGCGGGACCTTTCCGGAGTTCAGCGACTGGATCGCCTATGAAGGCAGCATCGAACCGCAGTCGATCGCCTGGAAGATCGCCGAGGCCGCCCAGGAAGCGGCGGTCTATCTGGTGGAGCGCAACCCCGAGCTGCTCGAACTCCACGGTCTCGACGTGCCGGCCTGGCGCGAGAAGCATCGGGAAATCCTCAAGAAGCTGCGCAAGCGGGAACTGTCGCCGCCACCTGAAAAACCACTGAAACCCAGGCGCAAGCGCAAGCCGAGAAGCAACCTGCCCACACCCACCGACGGTACCTGAGACCGGCTCCCTCTCCCCAGCCCTCTCCCGCAAGCGGGAGAGGCAATGGGGCTCCCGAAGCCCAGCGGTAGGGCGAACAACGCGCAGCGTTATTCGCCGTCAGCCCCAGGTGGGCCTCAGAACACCACTCCTACCGGATAGACGAAGGCGTTCACGTCGTAGAACGGCGTGCGCTGGTAGAACCATTGCAGGCGCGCCTGCGGATCGGCGGCGAAGGCCTTGTCCTCGCGCAGGCGTTTGTCGAAGGCGGCCTTCAGCGCCGGGTCTTCCGCCAGCATCTTGCGCGCCATCGGCTCCATCACGTATTCCTCCGGCTCCTCGGCGGCCACCAGGGTGGAATTGAAGAAGCCCCAGGACCAGAACGAATCCGGACTCTGCGGTTGCAGCAGGTCGATGGCCAGGACGCCCAGCGGCTGGGCGGTGTCGATCGACAGCGAGCCGGCCGGGAAGGTCTGCAAGCGCTGGAACGGCTTCGGCGTGCCGCTGACCAGCAGGCGACCTTCGTAGCCCGGAATCCGGTTGCCTTGCACGCGATCCGGTTCGAAGCCATCGGCGAGCTTGATGTCGTCCATGCGGTACAGGGTCACGGCGATTTCGGTCGGACGCTCCAGGGTGGTGTAGCGGATGCCGTGGGCCTTGATCCGGGCGATCACTTCGTGCCACTGCGCCGGGACGATGAAACGCTGGGGACGCGGCACCACCAGGTCGGGTACGCCGTTGTCGGTCACCGGTAGTTTCAGCGTCTTCGGCCGGTTGCTCCAGACGATGGTGCGGGCCCCGGTGACCGGCGATTGCTCGTAGCGGTAGTCGCCGACCACGAATGGCGTCTCGGCGGTCTCGCCCGGCTTCCAGGTGAGGATCACCTCCTTCTGCCGCAGCAGGCGCTCGCGGTCGCTGGCGATGGCCTGGCGCAGGCTGGCGGCCTGCTCGCCGATCACCTCGAACATCGCCTTGAGCATCACGTAGTTGCCCAGCACCTGGGTCTTGTACGGATGCAGGGCGTGTTGCTCGATGAGGATCGACGGCACGTTGCGGATATCGCCGTACTGGTTGGAGAAGCGCGCCAGGTCGGTGCGGTAGGGGTAGTAGCCCTGGGTCGGATCCTGATTGTCGTTCAGGCTGATGCATTCATGGACCATGTGCCCGAGGCTTTCCAGCGCCTGGTACACCGGCTTGCGCATGACCTGGTCCATCCAGGCGCTGCTCGCCGGTGACCAGCCATTGCCGTTGTGGCAGTAGGAGCTGTCGTAGGGATACATGGCGCCGTCGGTGGAGTGAGTGTCGGCGAAGAAGCTCAGTTCGTAGTGGTTGAACACCCAGGCGACGTTGCGGATCTCCGCGCTGTCGAGCTTGGTGAAGTCGCGGTTGAGATTGAGATTGCGGCCGTTCACCCGCCAGCCGGTCTCCCGCGGGCCGTTCTGGTTGATCCGCCCGTAGGCGCTGCGGCGCAGGTCGCCGTCGACGTTGACCACCGGGATGAACAGCAGGTTGATCTTCTCCAGCAGCCCGGCGAGCGGGCGGTCGGCAGCGCTCATGTCGCGCAGCAGCATGAACATGGCGTCCTTGCCGTTGGCCTCGCCGGGATGGATCTCGGCTTCCACCAGCAAGGTCGGCTTGGCGGAGCGCTTCAGGCCGGCGGCGGACTTGTCAGCCTCGGTGGAGGCGGTCACCAGCAGCATCGGGTGGCCCTCGGCGCTGCGCTCGGGCAACTCGCGCAGGGCGATGCGGCCGGAGGAGGCGGCTACCAGTTTCTCCAGGTAGGCGCGGGTCTCGCGGTAGTCGCTGGTGCGCTGGAAGTCGCTGCTCTCGGCCTGGGTGATCAAAGGGTCGCCGGGCTTGGCCAGGTAGCGCAGGCTGCCCAGCTTCTGCTCGAACATCGGTGGCAGGATGCGTTGGCGGGCCGCGGCCGGGTAGGCGCTGTCATCGATGTAGGCGGGTGCGTGGGGCAGCTCCGCGTGAGCGGGCAGGGCGCTCGCCAGCAGGACGCCGGCGAGTAGCGAACGGGGTTGGCAAGGGAACACGATGAACCTCCATGTGGATGGGAACGGCCGCGGCGTGGGTGGGCTTGCGCGACGCGAGCCGCGCGTCGTCGCGCAGCCAGTGCAGTGAAACGCCGGCGGCAGGCATCGGTGTTGACGCCGGGCAAGGCGCGGCGAAGCCGATGGCGAGAGCGCCGCCGGTGGATGGTTCAGGGCTGGGTTTGCAGACCCTTCAGCAGTGCCTGGTGGAAGCGTTCCGGAGCCTGTATCTGCGGGGTATGGCCAAGGTCGGGGAATTCCACCAGGGTCGCCTGGGGAATCCGTCGGGCGGCGTCCTTGCCCAGTTGCGCGTAGTTGCCCAGCCTGGCTTTCAGTTCCGCCGGCGCGGCGTCCTTGCCGATGGCGGTGTTGTCTTTCTCGCCGATCAGCAGCAGGGTCGGCATCTGCAACCGGTCCAGTTCGTAGACTACCGGCTGGGTGAAGATCATGTCGTAGGTCAGCGCCGAGTTCCAGGCCACCGACTCGCGCCCCTTGCCGCGATACATGCCGGCCTGCATCTGTACCCAGCGATCGAACTCGGGGCGCCATTCGCCGGCGTAGTAGGTGGCTTGCTGGTATTGGCGAATGCCTTCGGCGCTGGTCTGCAAGTCGCGTCTGTACCAGTCGTCGACACTACGCCAGGGCACGCCCAGGGCCTTCCAGTCCTCCAGGCCGATGGGGTTGACCAGCACCAGTCGTTCGACCTGCCGCGGGTAGAGCAGGGCGTAGCGGGTAGCGAGCATGCCGCCCATGGAATGGCCGATCACGCTGGCCCGGGCGACGCCGAGCCGTTCCAGCAGGGCGTGGGTGTTGGCTGCCAGTTGCTGGAAGCTGTACTGGTAATGGGCCGGCTTGCTCGACTTGCAGAAGCCGACCTGGTCGACGGCGATCACCCGGTAGCCGGCGTCGGCGAGCACGTCGATGGTGCGCTCCCAGGTCCCGGCGCAGAAATTCTTGCCGTGCATGAGCAGGATGGTGCGGCCGTTGGCTTTCTTCGGCGCGACGTCGAGGTAGGCCATGCTCAGCGGCTGGCCCTGGGAGGTGAAGTCCAGATAATGCACCGGATAGGCGTAGTCGAAGCCTTCCAGGCGTTCGCCGTAGACCGGCGCCTGGCTGGCCAGCGCCGGCCCGCAGGCGAGGGCGAGACAGAGACTGAGGCGGGGTAGGGACATGCGATCGCTCCTGTGTGGGTCTGCTGGAGGATGCACGTCGGGGCGCGAGCTGGCCAGTCCTGGCCGGTTGCCTACAGTTGCTTCAGATACTTCACCACGTCTGCCGCGCCAGCCGCCCGCAGACCTTCGCCGAGGGCATCGGCGCGTTCGTCGTTGCGGGGCAGCAACAGGCACTCCGGGGTTTCCGGGGTGAACAGGGCGAGTCGCGCATAGGGCAGGCCGGTATCCAGCAGCAGGCTCATGAAGGTCGGCTCGGACCAGGCCTGGGTCGGAATCCGCAGCATGTGGTAGCGCTGTTCCAGTTCGTCCAGCGCGCCGGGCTCCAGTTCGTAGCGTTCCAGGTGTGCCGGCAGCTTCAGTTCCAGTTCGCGGCGGCGGGCGTAGACGATCGCCGCGGCGAAGGCGCAGGCCTGACGTTCGCCCGCCCAGAACAGGCGCTCGCCGTGCCAGGCGGCCTGGCGCAGGCGGATGCTGTCGCCGTTGGTGAAACGCGGCAGGGCCAGGCTCAGGGCCTTGACGAAATCCTTGTAGCTGATGATCCGTACGCCCCGGCAGACCTCGGCCGTGGCCAGGTCTTCCAGGCGTGGGCAAGGTGTCTGGACGAGGATCTCGCGGCTGCATACGCCTTCGATGGTCTTCAGGTCGACCGACTCCAGGGTGGAGTGACTGACCCGCACCAGGCGCTTGAGGACCGCGTGGGCTTCCGCCTTGTCTTCCTGGACCGGGCCGGACAGCGCGCCGCGCGGCAGATCGACCAGGGTGTGCAGGGGCGGTCCGGCCTGCCACCAGACGCTCGGCTCCGGCCGTCGCAATGGCTGGAACGGCAGCTCGAGGGCGGCCGCCCGTTCGCGCAGCTCCCGGCCATCGCTTCGCGCGGCACCCAGGCGCAGGCGGTTGGCGAGTGCGGAAAGGCGACCGGTGAAGGTGCTGTTGCTACGCGAGTTGGAACTCATGATCGACGGAGGGCTCCTCGGGCTCGGCGACCGACGCGGAAAGGGGCGGGAGGGGACGGCGACGGTCCGTCCATTGAAGCACAGGTTCGGGCGTGACATTCAACCGCGTGGTTTGTGGCAAGCTGTCGTGGTTCATTCAAGCGGGGGGCTCCATGCCCAGTCTCATCATGGATATCGCCCTGTCCGGCGAACGCCTGCAGGCCATCTACGGCGGCAGGGCCAATCGGGTCCTGCTGCGCAGCCGCGACGGTCGCCGGGTGAACCTGCCGGCCCATCACCTGCGTCCGTTCATCGGCCACGATGGCGTGCATGGCACGTTCCGCCTCGATTTCAGCGAGGACGGCCGCCTGCTGGCGCTGCAACGCCTCGCCTGAGCGGGTGCTCGACGGCTATAATCGGCACCCTTCATTCTGCCGACCGATACCCGACCATGTACACCCTGGCCCGCCAGCTGCTGTTCAAACTGTCCCCGGAAACCTCCCACGAACTGTCCATCGACCTGATCGGGGCCGGCGGTCGCCTGGGCCTGAACCGCCTGCTGACGCCCAAGCCGGCCAGCCTGCCGGTCTCTGTGCTGGGCCTGGAATTTCCCAATCCGGTGGGGCTGGCCGCGGGCCTGGACAAGAACGGCGACGCCATCGACGGGTTCGGCCAGCTCGGTTTCGGCTTCATCGAAATCGGCACCGTCACTCCGCGACCGCAGCCGGGCAATCCCAAGCCGCGCCTGTTCCGCCTGCCGCAAGCCAACGCGATCATCAATCGCATGGGCTTCAACAACCACGGCGTCGACCACCTGCTGGCACGGGTGCGCGCGGCGAAGTATCGCGGCGTACTGGGGATCAACATCGGCAAGAACTTCGATACCCCGGTGGAGCGCGCGGTCGACGACTACCTGATCTGCCTGGACAAGGTCTACGCCGACGCCAGCTACGTCACCGTCAACGTCAGCTCGCCGAACACGCCCGGCCTGCGCAGCCTGCAGTTCGGCGATTCGCTCAAGCAACTGCTGGAGGCACTGCGCCAGCGCCAGGAAGCGCTGGCGCTGCGGCATGGCCGGCGGGTACCGCTGGCGATCAAGATCGCCCCGGACATGACCGACGAAGAGACCGCGCTGGTCGCCGCGGCGCTGGTCGAGGCGGGGATGGACGCGGTGATCGCGACCAATACCACTCTCGGCCGCGAAGGCGTGGAAGGCCTGCCGCATGGCGACGAGGCGGGTGGCCTGTCCGGCGCGCCGGTGCGGGAAAAGAGCACGCACACGGTGAAGGTGCTGGCCGGCGAGCTGGGCGGACGGCTGCCGATCATCGCCGCCGGCGGTATCACCGAGGGCGCGCACGCGGCGGAGAAGATCGCCGCCGGGGCGAGCCTGGTGCAGATCTATTCGGGTTTCATCTACAAGGGACCGGCGTTGATCCGCGAAGCGGTGGACGCCATCGCCGCATTGCCGCGGCGGAATTGAAAAGGGCTCCTTGCGGAGCCCTTGGGCTTGCGCCCGCCGCCCGGATGGGGCGTGCCTTGGGGAAATCGGTGCTATCCGTGTTGTCGCTTACACGTGCTGGAGTTGATTGAGACGTTGTAAGCCGGCCGTGCCAGTGAGGCCGTCCCAGTTGTCGCCACGGCCCTCGCGCCAGCCGTTGAGCCAGGACTGCCGCGTCGTAGGATGGGTGAACGGACAAAGATCACGAGATTTACCGGTTATGCCGTTCTGATAACCACGCAAGAAGGCTCTTTCCAACGGATCACGCTTAAGTCTTCTCATAGGGTGTTGCCCTCACTTGTTGACTGTTATGTCCCGTTGGCCCCCAGGGGAGGCCTGGCGAAGCTTTCGCCGAAAGGGGTCGTTGCCGGCGTGACGACCCTCGCCCGACACCGTTGCGGTGGCGGATTAACTGGAGTTCTAACCAAAGCGTTCAGGCGTGTGAATGACCGATTTGTCATAAAGACTTAACGCTTTCGTCGATAGGGCCATATGTTGCAGGCTCATGACGCCTGGTTTCCGGCGCTAACGCCGCAGGGTCGCGGGGTTGCGCCTTATAACGATTTGCACCCCCACCAATTGAGATTTCCTCGCATTCCGACGAAGGGTCGCCCAGACTGCGACTCGGGGTCGCAGCGAGCAACGCCGGGAGCGTTCCGGCAATCGAACCACGGCACCTGGTGCCAAAGAAGTGCCCATGAGGGTGCTTCCACTGACAAGGGCTACGGCCCGGGAAGGCGATATGGCTGATGTTTACGAATTGTTTCTGACCTGCCCGAAAGGCCTGGAAAGCCTGCTCCTCGAAGAGGCGCAGGGGCTCGGCCTGGACGAGGCGCGCGCCCAGGTGTCGGCGGTGCGCGGGCAGGGCAGCCTGGAGGTGGCCTATCGCCTCTGCCTGTGGTCGCGCCTGGCCAACCGGGTCTTGCTGGTGCTGGCGCGATTCCCGGTGGAGAACGCCGAGTCCATGTACATGGCGGTCCACGCGGTGAACTGGGAAGACCACCTGGACGCCGGCGGCACGCTGGCGGTGGAGTTCAGCGGCAAGGGCTCGGGCATCGACAACACCCATTTCGGGGCGCTGAAGGTCAAGGATGCGATCGTCGACAACCTGCGCGAGCGCTCCGGCCGACGCCCGTCGGTGGACAAGGTCAATCCGGACGTGCGCGTCCACCTGCACCTCGACCGCGGCCAGGCGACCCTTTCCCTGGACCTCTCCGGGCATAGCCTGCACCAGCGCGGCTATCGTCTGCAGCAGGGCGCCGCGCCGCTGAAGGAGAACCTGGCGGCGGCGGTGTTGATCCGTGCCGGCTGGCCGAAGATCGCCGCCGAGGGCGGTGCCCTGGCCGACCCGATGTGTGGCGTCGGTACCTTCCTGGTCGAGGCGGCGCTGATGGCTGCCGATATCGCGCCGAACCTCAAGCGCGAGCGCTGGGGCTTCAGCAATTGGCTGGGGCACGTGCCGGCGCTGTGGCGCAAGCTCCACGAGGAAGCCCAGCAGCGCGCGGCGGCCGGCCTGGCCAGGCCGCCGTTGTGGATTCGCGGCTACGAGGCCGACCCGCGCCTGATCCAGCCGGCGCGCAACAATATCGAGCGTGCCGGAGTGGCCGACTGGGTGAAGATCTACCAGGGCGAACTGGCGACTTTCGAGCCGCGCCCGGACAAGGGCCAGACCGGCCTGGTGATCTGCAACCCGCCCTATGGCGAGCGCCTCGGCGACGAAGCCAGCCTGCTGTATCTCTACCAGAACCTCGGCGAGCGCCTGCGCCAGAGCTGCATCGGCTGGAGCGCCGGGGTGTTCACCGGGGCGCCGGAACTGGGCAAGCGCATGGGTATCCGCAGCCATAAGCAATACGCGTTCTGGAACGGCGCGCTGGCCTGCAAGCTGCTGATGATCCAGGTCGAGCCGCGCCAGTTCGTCACCGGCGAGCGTGGCGAACGCAACGACGAAGGCCTGGCGCGGGCGCCGAGCGAGCCGGCACGGCTGAGCGAGGGCGGGCAGATGTTCGCCAATCGCCTGCAGAAGAACCTCCGGCAACTGGGCAAATGGGCGCGCCGCGACAAGATCGAGTGCTATCGCCTGTATGACGCCGACATGCCGGAGTATGCCCTGGCGGTGGATATCTACGGCGATTGGGTTCACGTCCAGGAGTACGCCGCGCCCAAGTCGATCGATCCGGCAAAAGCCCAGGCGCGCCTGTTCGACGCCCTGGCGGCGATTCCGCAGACCCTGGGCGTTGCCCAGGAGCGGGTGGTGGTCAAGCGCCGCGAGCGCCAGGCCGGCAAGAAGCAGTACGAACGGCAGAGCAGCGAGGGCAAGTTCCTCGAGGTGGGTGAGGGCGATGTGCGCCTGCTGGTGAACCTGACCGATTACCTGGATACCGGGCTGTTCCTCGATCACCGGCCGATGCGCCTGCGCATCCAGAAGGAGGCGGCCGGCAAGCGCTTCCTCAACCTGTTCTGCTATACCGCCACGGCCACCGTACATGCGGCCAGGGGCGGCGCGCGCAGCACCACCAGCATCGACCTGTCGAAGACCTACCTGGACTGGGCGCGGCGCAACCTGTCGCTCAACGGCTTTTCCGACAAGCAGCGCCTGGTGCACGGCGACGTGATGGAGTGGTTGCGGGAAGACGATGGCCAGTACGAACTGATCTTCATCGACCCGCCGACCTTCTCCAACTCCAAGCGCATGGAAGGCGTGTTCGACGTGCAGCGCGACCACGTCGAACTGCTCGACCTGGCCATGGCGCGGCTGGCGCCGGGCGGGGTGCTGTATTTCTCCAACAACTTCCGCAAGTTCGAACTGGACGAGAGCGTGCAGGCCCGCTATGCGGTCGAAGAGATCACTGGCGAAACCCTCGATCCGGATTTCGCGCGTAATCCGAAGATCCATCGGGCCTGGAGAATCACCGTTCGCTGAGGCGAGCGGCATTCATGCAAAAGGCCGCCGGCGGGCAACCGCTGGCGGCCTTTTTTTTCGTACTGCGCCTTATTTCCGCGCGTGCAGGCTCAGCAGTACCTGGTCGAGGATCGCCGAAGCGCCCCACGGCCGCGGGCTGTTGAGGATCGCCACCACCACCCAGTTGTGGCCGCTGGCGTCGCGGCTGAAGCCGGCGAGGGCGCGCACGGTGTTGAGGGTGCCGGTCTTCACGTGCGCCTCGCCGACCAGTGCGGTGCGCCGCAGGCGTTTGCGCATGGTGCCGTCGAGGCCGGCCAGCGGCAGCGAGGAGATGTACTCCGCTGCATAGGGGCTGTGCCAGGCGGCTTGCAGCATCGCCGCCATCTCACGGGCGCTGACCCGTTCCTGGCGCGACAGTCCCGAGCCGTTCTCCATCACCAGGCGCGGCGCGGTGATGCCCTTGCGCGCCAGCCACTGCCGCACCACCCGCTGCGCGGCCTGGGCGTCGTCGCCGTCGGCGCTGTTGCGGAACTGCGCGCCGATGGAGAGGAACAACTGCCGGGCCATGGTGTTGTTACTGTATTTGTTGATGTCGCGGATGATCTCGACCAGGTCTGGCGAGAAGGCCTTGGCGATCAGCGTGGCGTTGCGCGGTACGCTGCCCTGGCGGTCCTTGCCGAGGATGCTGCCGCCCAGTTCCTGCCAGATGCCGCGCACCGCGCCGGCGGTGTAGCCGGGGTGGTCGAGAAGCGACATGTAGGTCTGCGCGCTACAGCCCTGGGGAATCTGTCCGGTGGCCAGCAGGGTGGTGCCGTCGAACTGGGTCACCGGGCTGAAGCGCAGCTTCGGCCAGGCCGGGCAGGTGGCCGGCGCGGTCATCTTCACCTGGTTGTCGATGCGTACGTTGGCCAGCGGCGGGTCCATCTGCACGTTGACCTTGTTGCCGTCGGTGCGCACCACCATGCGCACGCTCTTCAGGTTGACCAGCAGCGAGTCCGGACCGACCAGGAACGGCTTGGTGTCGTCGCCGCCGTCGTCGTTGAATACCGGCAACTGCGGGATGTTGAAGTAGCTGCGGTCGAGTACCAGGTCACCGGTGACCTTGGTCACGCCATTGGCGCGCAGGTCGCGCATCAGCAGCCAGAGCTTCTCCATGTTCAGTTTCGGATCGCCGCCGCCCTTGAGGTAGAGGTTGCCGTTGAGCACTCCGTTCTTGAGCTGGCCGTCGGTGTAGAACTCGGTCTTCCACTGGTAGGTCGGGCCGAGCATTTCCAGGGCGGCATAGGTGGTGAACAGCTTCATGGTCGAGGCCGGGTTCACCGATACGTCGGCGTTGTAGTAGGTGGGGTTGCCCGGGCCGTCGAGCGGAATCAGCACCAGCGACAGATCGTTGCCGGTCAGCTTGTTGGTCTGCAGGGCTTTCTGCACGTTGGCCGGCAGGGTGGCGTTGACCTGGGCGAGGGTGGGAAGGGCGAAAGGCAGGAGCGTGGCGAAGGCAAGAGTACGCAGCGACTTGAACATTAATGAAGAACCCTTGAAGACGGAGGGTAGAAAATGAAATGAAGATGAAAAACGAAGCGAACCTGAAAAAAGAGACGGACATCACGCGAAGAGGCCGTCTTGCTCATTATGCCGCAAGGCGGATAACGATGCGCTGGAGTTTCGCGGAGTTCGCCGTCATATCGCCGAATGGTCGGAACTGGTAGAGTGCGCCGGCAATCCGGCCGCGCCGCGCGGAGCTTGCCGGGGTTCGCCCGCGGCTCCAGCGGTGTCGGCTACTGTCTGTAATGCGAGGCTCCGCCAATGGAGCGTCAATCCAGGAGATGCCGCCATGGCTACTAATCGTTCCCGCCGCCTGCGCAAGAAATTGTGCGTCGATGAATTCCAGGAGCTGGGTTTCGAATTGAACTTCCACTACAAGGAAGGCGTGGATGCCGATGCGGTGAACGCTTTCATGTTGCGCTTCATCGATCAGGCGATCGAAGCCAACGAACTGACCTATGGCGGCTGCGACGAATTCGGTTTCGTCTGCCTGGCGCGCCGTGGCTCGGTCAATGAAGAGCAGCGGGCCCTGATCGAGGCCTGGTTGAAGCAGCAACCGGAACTGGCCAGCGTCGAGGTCGGCGCGTTGGTCGACGCCTGGTACCCGGAACAGCCTGTCCTGCCGAAGCTCTAAGCGATAGCGCCGCCATCCCGCCCGAGGATGGCGGTCGCGTTTTCCCTCCCTTTCAATCCTGCTCCGGCGCTATCTGGCCCGGCGCCCGTCGTGCTTCCCTTTGCCCTGCCGAAGGCATGTCGGCGGCTTGTGGCCGTACATGCGGATAGCAATACTCCGAAGTCCCTGACGAACTATTCAACTCGCTCTGGCAGATAACGAGCCGGGAGAGCGCGTATATATGCGGGTGTTTTTCATGCAGATAACCAGGCCAATTGCTTGGCAATATACGAGGTTTTGAATTCGCCGTAAGAAATAAATTAAGTTTCCGTGAGAATATTCCTTAAAGTATATGAGTTGCCATCGAATATCTCGACAATATGGCTCCCGTCTATATCTTGCTCAGGAGAATTTTTTCTGAATTTTTATTGGCAAGGAAATCAGACAATGAGCCGTATCCTGATAGTCGACGATCATCCCGTGATTCGCATGGCCATGAAGATGTTGCTGGAAGCCGAAGGGCACCAGATCGTCGGCGATACCGATAATGGCGTGGATGCCATCAGCCTCGGGCGGGAGCTGAAGCCGGATCTGGTCATCCTCGATATCGGCATTCCCAGGCTGGACGGCCTCGAGGTCATCAGCCGCCTGATGGTGCTGGCGTTGCCCCTGAAGATCCTCGTCCTGACCGGCCAGAGCGCCTCGCTCTTCGCCCTGCGCAGCATGCAGGCGGGCGCCGCCGGGTTCGTCTGCAAGCAGGGCGGACTGGCCGAACTGGTGACGGCGGTGAATGCGGTCGCCTCGGGATACAGTTACTTTCCCAGCTCGGCCATGCGTCCTGTGCAACAGGGCGCCTATTCCGACGATGTGGAATTGCTCGGACGCCTGTCCGATCGCGAAGTATCGGTATTGCAATACCTCAGCCAGGGTTATTCGAACAAGCAGATATCCGAGCAGATGTTTATCAGCAACAAGACCGTCAGCACTTACAAGGCGCGCTTGTTGTTGAAGTTGAACGCCGGCTCGCTGGTGGATCTCATCGAGTTCGCCAAACGCAATACGCTTATCTAAGGGCCGGAACCGAATGAAGTTCCAGAAACGCAGTGCGTGCATGCTCGGCCTGCTTCTCGTATTCGCCTGCATGGCGGGATATGCCGTTCCGGCGAGGGCGACGGCTGGCGAATATGCTTCCATGCTCCGGATTCCCGCTCCGGATCGTCCGGGGGACGCCGATGTGGTCGACGAAGCGCCGCTACGCCAGGCTGCCGACGGGCTGCGCTCGCCATCCCCTTCCAGCCTGGTGCTCGGCCTGCTGGTGGCCTGCCTGGTCTGCGTCGGATGCCTGGGCTGGAATACCGTCCTGCAGCTCAGGCTCAGGCGTTGGCAACGTACCGAAGCCGACCTGAGCGGCCGCCTGGCATTGAAGCAGGCGCTGGTTGACGGGATTCCCTACCCGGTGAGCATCCGCACGCTCGACGGTCGCCTGCTGGCCTGCAACCGCAATTACCTGGAAAGCCTGCGGATGACCCGTGAGCAGGCCCGCGGCACCCTGTTGACCGATTCCGACTGGGTCGAGGGCAGCAAGGCACGGCTCATGCACCAGCAGTGCCTGGCGGTGGCTCGGGGAGGAACGGCGAGCTTCACCGACATGGCGGTGCGCATCGGCGGGCAATTGCTGGAGATCCACCATTGGGTCACGCCCTACAGGGATCGCCAGGGACGGGTGCTCGGCCTGATGAACGGCTGGATCGACATCACCGAACGGGAGCGCCTGGCCCGCCAGTTGCGCGAGGCGATGCGCCAGGCGGACGAGGCGAATCGGGCGAAGAGCGTCTTCCTGGCGACCATGAGCCACGAGATCCGTACGCCGATGAATGCGGTCATCGGCATCCTCGAACTGGTCCTGCAGCGCCTGGCGCCGGAGCAGCGCGAACGCGCCTCGCTGGAGGTCGCCTACGAGGCTGCGGGGTCGCTGCAACTGCTCATCGGCGACATCCTCGACGTCGCCAAGATCGAGTCCGGCCACCTGACCCTCACGCCCGAGCGGGTTCGCCTGCGCCATGTCGTGGAGTCGGTGCGCTGCATGTTCGAAGGCCTGGCCCGGCAGAAGGGCCTGAGGCTCGTTGTGGAGCTGGACGATGCCCCGGGACGGGACGTGCTGATCGATCCCCTGCGCTTCAAGCAGGTGCTCTCCAACCTGGTGAGCAATGCGATCAAGTTCACCGAGCGGGGACAGGTGACGATCCGTCTCCAGGAAAGGAGCCTGGACGAGGGGAGGGCGATCGTCCGGGTGGACGTGGAGGATTCCGGTATCGGTATCGCTCCGGCGGACCAGGCGCGCCTGTTCCAGCCTTTCATCCAGGTGGCCAAGGGACGCACGGTGCAGGGCGGGACCGGCCTTGGGCTGGCGATCTGTCGGAAGTTGGTGGACCTCATGGGCGGCGATGTCGAGATGCACAGCGAGCCGGGCAAAGGCACCCGGGTGTCGCTCGACCTGCTCTTGCGCCAGTGCGGGCCGAAAATGCCTGAATCCAGCCAGGACCCGCTGGCAGCATCCATGGAGCCGTCTCGCCGCCTGCATATCCTCATCGCCGACGACTATCCGCCCAACCGGGTACTGCTGCGCCAGCAACTGGAGTTTCTCGGCCACCGGGTGGCGGAAGCGGAGGATGGCCAGGTGGCGCTGGAACTCTGGGCCGACGAGCGCTTCGAGGTGCTGATCAGCGACTGCAACATGCCGCGCCTGAACGGCTATCAGCTGGCACGCAGGATACGCATCCAGGAACGGTGCGAGCGGCGCGCGCCGATCCTGATCCTCGGCTATACCGCCGACGCCGAGCCGGACGAGGTACAGCGCTGCCGCGACGCGGGCATGGATGATTGCCTGTTCAAGCCGCTCGGCCTGGAGACCCTGCGCAACTACCTCGCGACCTCTTTCGGCCGCGACGCCGCGCAGCCCCGGGGGCTCTATGACGCGGACGCTCTCAGCAGCCTCGGTGGCGGCCGCCCGGAACGGCTGCGCGAACTGCTGGAGACCCTGCTAGGCAGCAACCGTCAGGACCTCCAGCGCCTTGCCATCCTCCTGCGCGAGGGCGACAGGACCCGGCTCGCCGAGCATGCCCACCGCATCAAGGGCGCCGCGCGGATGATCGGGGCGCGTACCCTGCTGGAGGCCTGCGAGGCCCTGGAGGACGCCTGCCGGCGAGGTGGCGACGGGGAGTGCCTGCAGGCGTCTGGCGAAAGACTCCGGCTGGCCCTGGAGGCGTTGCAGGAGGAACTCCAGGAGCAGTTGGCGGCCGCTGCGGTATGAGCCCTTCCGTTCAGGAGGGGCTCGAGCGTCCGGTCATTTCCCGGGCCATTTCCGTGGCGTAGCTGTCGGTCATGCCGGCGATGAAATCGATCACCTGGAGAAAGGCGCGGTACAGCGGCCACTGCGGGTCGGGCGCGTTGCGTCCGAGCAGGTCGAGGATGCGCCGGTTCTTGAACGACGGCGTATGCCCGCCGTATTGCTCCAGCGCGGCGCCACAGAAGGCGTTGAGGAGGATCTCCAGAGTGGTGTAGGCGCCGATCTCGTGGAGGGTCTTGCGCTTGTCCTGGAAGATCTTTTCCCGCGCGATGGCCTTGGCCCGCTGCACGCAGAGCTTGGCCGGGCCGTGCATGTGTTCCACCAGGTCGCCGGCAAGCTGCCCGGCGAGCAGGGCCTGCTGCTGGTCGACGAAGGCACGGGCGGCGGCATTGGTCAGGTGCTCGATGGCTTTGCCGCGGAGGATCGCCAGTTTACGCCGGCGGGAGTCCCTGGGGCCGAGTTGGCGATAGGTGTCGGGCAGGTCGTCGCCGACCAGGCCGAGCAACAGCGCCTCGACCTCGCTGTATTCGAGCAGCTCCATTTCCAGGCCGTCTTCGAGGTCGATCAGGCCGTAGCAGATGTCGTCCGCCGCTTCCATCAGGTAGACCAGCGGATGGCGAGCCCAGCGCTCGTCGTCGAGTTGCGGCATGCCGAGCTTATGGGTGATCTGCTCGAGCAGCGGCAGTTCGCTCTGGTAGCAGCCGAACTTGTGCTTCTTGTAGCCCAGCGCTTCGGCGTGGCGCGAGGTCCAGGGGTACTTCAGGTAGGTGCCCAGGGTTGCGTAGGTCAACCGCGTGCCGCCGTCGAACTGGTGGTATTCCAGTTGGGTGAGGACCCGGAAGCCCTGGGCGTTGCCTTCGAAGTGGAGAAAGTCGGAACGCTCGGCGTCGCTCATTTCGTCCAGCCAGCCACGTCCGGCGGCTTGCTGGAACCAGTTGCGGATCGCGTCTTCGCCGGAGTGCCCGAACGGTGGGTTGCCGATGTCGTGGGCCAGGCAGGCCGACTGGACGATGACCCCGAGGTCGCTGGGGTCGCACCACTCGGGTAGTTCCTCGCGGAGGATCTCGCCGACCCGCATGCCCAGCGAGCGGCCGACGCAGGCGACTTCCAGGGAGTGGGTCAGGCGGGTGTGGATGTGATCGTTGCTGGAGACCGGATGGACCTGGGTCTTGCGTCCGAGGCGGCGAAACGCGCCGGAGAAGATGATCCGGTCATGGTCCTTGTGGAAGGCGCTGCGGCCCAGTTCATCGTTGCTGTGTACCGGCTTTCCGAGCCGTTCGCGGGTGAGCAGGGTCTGCCAGTCCATCGGGAATTCCAGGGATGCGCTGAGGCGATGCGGACACGCTAACGGTTTGCCTCGGCAAGCTCAATCGTCGCGTTGGGGAAACGGAGGGCGCCGACCGTTGCCGGTCGGCGCATCCTTCAACGGCCTTTCCGCGTGCGCAGGCCGAGCAACAGCGGGGCCAGGGCGACGCCCAGGCGCAGCAGACGCTGCCAGCGTCCGCCCTTGCCAAGCAGTACGCCCAGCAGTGCGGCTCCGCCGGCGCCCCAGAGCGCCGCATTGCCACCGCCGAACAGTTGCTGGCTGAGGTTGTGGCCCAGCCCCTGGGCCTGGCGGAAGGGTTGCACCAGCAGTTGGCTTTCGCGGCGCAATTGCTGGCGCTGCATTTCCAGGCGCAGGCGGATCACCGCCTTGCGCAATTCGCGACGCGACAGGCCGGTCGCGTTCACCGGTAGTTGGCTCATGCGCGTTTCCTTGTCATGGCAGCAGTCGCTCGCGGTCGTTGGCCAGTTCTTCCAGGGTGGCGCTGAACGGCGAGCTTTCGTCGTTGATCGACTGGTACAGGCGCCAGCCGCAGAACAGCGAGCCGATCACGTAGAACAGGCACAACCCGAGCGCCGCTGCGAGCCGGTTGGTGTCCCAGAACACGATCAGCACCAGCAGCGACAGGCCGACCAGCAGGAGCAGGGCGAATACCAGGGCCAGCCCGGCGAACAGCAGCAGGCGCAGGGTGTTGGCCTTCTGTTCCTGCAGCTCGATGCCGAACAGCTCGACGTGACCGTGCAACAGGCCGAGGAAGGCGGCGCCGAAGCGCCGCAGGGAGGGGCGGCCGTCCGCCGGGTCCTTTCCTTCGCTCATGGCTCAGCGCCGGCTGACCAACAGGCCAAGCAGGAAGCCGACGCCGGCGGCGATGCCGATGCTCTGCCAGGGGTGTTCGCCGACGTACACCTCGGTGGCGTCCACCGCGGCCTGGCTGCGTTCGCGGACGTTGTCCTTCAGCGAGTCCTTGGTGTCGCGCAAGGTATCGCGAGCGCGCTTGAGGCTGTCGTGGATCTTGCCGCGGATTTCTTCCGCCTGGTCGCCCGCCACGTCGGCGGTGCTTTGCAGGAGTTTCTCGGTATCGGCGACCAGTGCCTGGAATTCAGCCAACAGTTCATCCTTTGCAGCGTTTGCAGTGGTCTTGCGGGGCATGACGAGCTCCTCTGGTCATGGGGTGTGTTTTTTTCGAGCCGAGCGCGGGGCGGAAGGTTCAACCGATGGGTAATTTCCGCGCGTTGCCGGTCGCTCCCGGCGCTCCTTTCATTAAAGACTGCCACAGCGTGCCTGTCGGCGCGGCTGCGGCGAGATGACGCCCATCCGGCTGCCTCGCAACGGGGCGCGAACTGGTATGGCGCTTGCAATTCCCTGGTGCGCACGTCGGCCGGAATGCCCCTTGCGAGGGCGCCAGGCGCTCCCGGAGGGTACTTCGGGATGAACGTCCAACCCAATGAAAATCAAGGAAAGTCCGGGAGCTTTCCATGCTGCCTCAGGCACCTTGCGAAACGTCCGCCGAAGAAAAGCGGCGGTTCGCACGACGACTACTGCTTCGTCATGGTGCGTTGAAGGACGGGCGTGGGCGTTTCTGGTGCTTTCTCTCTACGCGCGAAGGCTGCCTCAATCCATGGATAACCTGAATAGTGCGGTGCAAGTCCTGATCCACGGCTCCAATACCCTGTTCATCCTGCTCGGAGCGGTGATGGTGCTGGCGATGCACGCCGGCTTCGCCTTCCTCGAGGTGGGCACCGTGCGCCTGAAGAACCAGGTCAACGCCTTGTCGAAGATCCTGTCCGACTTCGCCATCTCGGCGCTGGCCTATTTCTTCGTCGGCTACTGGATCGCCTACGGCGTGACCTTCTTCCACCCGGCAGCGGCGCTGACCGTGGACAGTGGCTATGCGCTGGTGAAGTTCTTCTTCCTGCTGACCTTCGCCGCGGCAATCCCGGCGATCATCTCCGGCGGCATCGCCGAGCGTGCCCGGTTCGGCCCGCAGTTGTGCGCCACGGCGCTGATCGTGGCCTTCGTGTACCCGTTCTTCGAAGGCTTGGTGTGGAACGGCAATTTCGGCTTGCAGGAATGGCTGAAGTTGGAGTTCGGCGCACCTTTCCACGATTTCGCCGGCTCCGTGGTGGTGCATGCGCTGGGCGGCTGGCTGGCATTGGCGGCGGTGCTATTGCTGGGCAGCCGCAACGGCCGCTATCGCGACGGCAAGCTGGTGGCGATGGCGCCGTCAAGCATCCCGTTCCTGGCGCTGGGGTCGTGGATCCTGATCATCGGCTGGTTCGGCTTCAACGTGATGAGCGCCCAGACCCTCGCCGGGGTCAGCGGGCTGGTGGCGGTCAACTCCTTGCTGGCGATGGTTGGCGGCACCATGGCGTCGCTGCTGATCGGCCGCAACGACCCGGGCTTCCTGCACAACGGTCCGCTGGCCGGGTTGGTGGCGGTGTGCGCTGGTTCCGACCTGATGCATCCGATCGGCGCCCTGGCCACCGGTCTGGTGGCGGGTGCCCTGTTCGTCTGGGCGTTCACCGCGACCCAGGTGCGCTGGAAGATCGACGACGTCCTCGGTGTCTGGCCGTTGCACGGTCTTTGCGGGGTCTGGGGCGGGATTGCCTGCGGCATCTTTGGCCAGCAGGCATTGGGTGGGCTCGGCGGGGTGAGCCTGGCCAGCCAGGCGCTCGGCAGCCTGCTGGGGGTGACGGTGGCTTTCGCCGGCGGCCTGTCGGTCTATGGGCTGATGAAGGCGCTGCTGGGCATCCGCTTGAGCCAGGAGGAGGAGTACTACGGCGCGGACCTGTCGATCCACAAGATCGGCGCGATCAGCCACGAATGAGGGGGCGGACTTCCTTGGTCCGGCGGGGTATCGGCGAATAACGCCCCAGGCGCTATCCGTCCTGCACGTTGCGAGCGAGGCATCCCGCCATGAAAGAGGCCACCCAAGGGTGGCCTCTTCGTTCCGCCGCGGGGCTCTGGGGAGGGGCGGATGGCCGTAGCGCGGCTATCCGCCGGTCCTGCCGTTACCAGAGCGGCAGCGTGTAGCTGACGATCAGGCGATTTTCGTCGTAGTCGTTGGTGTAGTTGGTGCGCATGGTCGCGTTGCGCCACTTCACCCCGAGGTTCTTCAACGGGCCGCTCTGGAACACGTAGGCGATGTCCATGTCGCGTTCCCATTCCTTGCCTTCGCCCGAGGTGGTCAGCAGGTCGATGTTGTCGCCCTTGACGTAGCGGGTCATGAAGGTCAGGCCGGGAATGCCGACGCCGGCGAAGTTGTAGTCGTAGCGCGCCTGCCAGGATTTCTCGTCCTTGTTGGCGAAGTCGCCGATCTGGATGAAGTTCACCAGGTAGGGGTCGGCGCCGTTGATGTAGGCGAAGCCGGTGTCGCCGCTCATCTTCTGGTAGCCGACGCCGAAGGCGTGGTAGCCGAGGCTGTAGGTGAACATGGCGTTGAGCGCCTTGTTGTCGACGTTGCTGGAGCCGTCGTCGGTGGAGCGCGCCCAGCGGATGTCGGATTTCAGCGACTGCTTGTCGGCGATCGGCAGGGTGTGCACCAGGCCGAGGTAATGCTGCTTGTAGAAGTTGTCGAGCTTGCCGTAGTGGTAGCTGGTGCTGAGGTTGTCGGTCCACTTGTAGCTGCCGCCGGCGAAGTCGAACTTGTCCGAGGTCAGCCCGGAACGGACCACGATGTTGCGCTTGCCGCCACCGGTGATGGTCATGTCCTCGTTGTCCGAGGAGTCGCGCTGGTTGACCTTCTTCAGGCGCCCGGCGTCGAGGGTCAGGCCGTCGATCTCCATGGAGTTCAGCGCGCCGCCCTGGAAGGTCTGTGGCAGCAGGCGGCTGTCGTTGGGCATGATCACCGGCAGCTTGGGGGTCAGGGTGCCGATCTTTAGGGTGCTCTTCGACGCCCGCAGCTTGGCGGTGATCCCTGCCTCGCCATAGTCGTCCTGGGCGCGGCCGGTCTCGCGGTCGCGCTTGAGCAGGCCGGTGCCGCTGCGGTCGGGGCTGGAGTCGAGCTTCACCCCGAGCAGGCCGATGGCGTCGACGCCGAAACCGATGGTGCCCTCGGTGTAGCCGGACTCGTAGCGCAGGAGGAAGCCCTGGGCCCATTCCTCGGCCTTGGACTGGCTGGCGCCTTCCTGGCGGAAATCACGGTTGAAGTAGAAGTTGCGGAGTTCGATGCTGGCCTTGCTGTCCTTGATGAACTCGGCATGGGCCAGGGTTGGGACGGTAATGCTGGAACCCAGCGCGGCAAAAGCCACGGCACGGGCGATCGGGGTCATGCTCATTGTTATTGTCTCCTCGAGCGCTTGGGGCAGGCCGATGGCGGCGGCGTGACGCCACGTCGGCCTGTGACAGCCCGGTTACTTAAGCACTACAGGAAGACGGCCACTGTTAGACATTAGTCGAGGGTGGCCGAGAATTGGCACGAACCCTGTCTAGGACGGGCGTTCCCGCTATTCCAGCCAGTGCGGGAAGTAGCCCAGGGCGGCCTGGACCCGCGCATCGTGCGCCGGAATCACGCTCAGGCGCGGGTCGCTGCGGAGCAGCAGGCGGATCTTCGCCAGTTGCGCGAGGGTGCGCGCGGGATCGCGATCGACCAGGGCGCGGCCGGCGAAGAATTTCTGCCGTGGGCCTTCGACGCCTTCGAGTCGCCAACTGGTGTCGCCGCTGAAGAACAGCCGGCGCCCGCTGTCGAGGGTGACGAACAGACCGACCGAGCCGGGCGTATGGCCGGGCAGGGGGACCAGCACCAGGCGGCCGTCGCCAAACAGGTCGAGGCTTTCGTCGAAGCCCATGAACGGCTGCGGATCGAAGCTGTAAGGTCGCCAGCGCACGCCATGGCGGAATTGGCTGGGGAAGGCGGCCGGCGGGGTGGCGATGCGGCTGAAGGCGATCTCCTCGTAGGGTGCCCAGACCGGTACTTCGGGGAAGTCGACCAGGCCCGAGGCGTGATCCCAGTGTGCGTGGGACAGCAGGATGCGATCGACGCGGATACCGGCTGCGTCCAGTTGGTCGCGCGCCGGGACGACTTTCTGGTAAGCGAACAGCGGCGCTGCCCACCAAGGCATGTCGGCGCGGAACTGGGCGTCGATGTCGCGCCCCAGGCCAGTGTCGAAGAGCAGGGTGGCGGCGTGGTGCTCGATCAGCACCGCGGTATGGCTGAGCGGCACCCGGCGCACCCAGGAGCCGCCGTCGACGGTGAGCGCATCGAGGGTTTCCACTCCCGAGGTGCGCAACAGGGCGACTCGCATTTCCGCCGCCTGCACCGGCAGGACGAGGAGGGCGATCAACAACGAGGCAAGGCGATACAGGAAAGGCATCAAGATTCACCGGCAGGAAGAAAAGGGGATGGCTGGGGCTCGCCGAATGCCAGCGGCAGGCGGCCGCGCCGCCAGCGCCAGCCTGCGGGGCGCAACGCCAGCAGGCGCTCGGCGCCGGCGGGCCAGGGGATGGATGGCTGCGAACCCGGCCAGAACAGCTCGGCCTCGGCGTGCAGGTGCAGCAGGTCGCCGTTGTCGAAATCGATGAACAGGAGGCCGCAGCGAGGCTCCTGGAGCAGGTTGCCGAGGGTATTGAACAGGCGGTTGCCGGCGTAGTCGGGCAACCACAGGCGGCCATCCGCGCCGAGCCGGAGAAAGCCCGGCGGCCCGCCCCGATGGGAGACGTCGACGCCGCCCCTGAGTGGGTCGGCATGCTGGCTGGCGATGAACAGCGTATCGCTGCGCGAGACCAGCGACAGCCAGCGCGGATCGAGTCCTTCGCCCTGCAACGCGGGACTTGCGATCCTGGAGACGGGCTGATGGCTGCGCGCCTGGATGTACTTGGGACAGTTGCCGAAGGACTGCTCGACGCCGACCGTGAAACCCTTTCCGTCCCGCGCCAGGACCCGTCCATTCATGCGGTTGCGGCGGCGGGTCGGCCATTCCAGGCCGAGGATGCCGAGGCGGGTGCCGGCCTCGAGATTGGCCGCCAGCGGATCGTCCGCTTGCGGCAGGCTGTCGATGCGCAGGCGGGTCGGTTCCGGCGAACGGGCGAAGCCGGGGGGGCCCCAGAGCACCGAGGCGCTGGGGTAGCCGTCGGCGTCGAGGCTGCCCACCAGCAACAGCGGTAGCAGGGCGAAGAACTCCCGATGCTGGTCCGGCATGAAGGTGCGGATCGCGCGGCTGCCGAAGCCGGCGACCTGCTCGCGAACGCCGGCGCGTTCCTGGATCGCCAGTTCGCCGGCGTGGAAGGGGCTCTGTTCCTGGCTCATGCTGCCTCCTGTCGAGCTACAGGCCGGGCATCGGGATGTAGCCGGGCAGCGCGCGGATGCGGGCGATCCAGGCGTTCAGCGCCGGGTAGTGGTCCAGCGCCAGGCCGCCCTCGGGGGCCAGGGCCAGGTAGGGGTAGAGGGCCACGTCGGCGATGCTCGGCTGTTCGCCCTGGGCCAGCCAGCGATGCTCGGCCAGGTGCCGCTCGACCAGGCGCAGCACTTCCAGGCCTCGCTGGTGGGTCTGCTCGCGATCCAGCGGCAGGTCGAAGCGGGCGATCAGCCGGGCGCTGGCCGGACCGTTCTGCACCTCGTTGGCCGAATAGCTGAGCCAGTAGGCGATTCGGCCCTGGCTGACGGGGTCGAGCGGATACCACACGGGATCGGCATGGCGTCGCGCCAGATAGACGAGGATGGCATGGGAGTCGCCCAGTTGCAGCTCGCCGTCTTCCAGCACCGGGATCTGCCCGCGGGGATTCATGCGGAGGAAGGCTTGGGTCTTGTGCTCGCGGTTGAGGAAATCGACCGGCCGCAGCGTCGCCTCGCGGCCGATGAGGGAGAGGAACAGGCGGACCTTGTAGGCGTTGCCGGAGAGATCCAGGTCATGGAGTTTCATCTGAGGGTTCCAGGCGGGTATTGGTGTCTGGATATTAGACAGACAGGTCTGTATATTTCAAGGCACGCGTTCGCCTTTTTCCGTCGGTATTCGTCCGGGGAGCGACGCAGAGCGGTTCAAGGGGGCGGCAGGGTCGCGCATAATGGGCCGCTCAGGAGGCTTTCCATGACATCCCGCAAACGCGAGCAACTGCTCAGCACCGCCGTCGACCTGTTCTATCGCGAGGGTTACCACGCCACCGGCATCGACCGCATCCTGGCCGAATCCGGCGTGGCGAAGATGACGCTGTACAAACACTTTCGCTCGAAGGACGAACTGATCATGGCCGCCCTGGAGGTGCGTCGGCAGCGCACCGCCGAACGCATGCTCGAAGCCGAGGCACGGTTGCAGCCGCGCGCGGCGATCCTGGCGGTGTTCGATGGTCTGCAGGAGTTCCTCCAGGACGAGGCGTTCCGTGGCTGTGCCTTCATCCATGCCGCCGCCGAGTTCCATGAGCGCTCGCATCCGATCCATCGCCAGGCGGCCGAGCAAAAGGCCTTCGTCGAAGCCTATTTCCAGCGCCAGCTGGAGCGCCTGGGCGTGCGTTCGGCGGCACTGCTTGCGCGGCAGTTGCAATACCTGATGGAGGGCGCCCTGGTGATGGCGCACATCCACGGGCCGGCGGACCAGGCCCGCGAGGCCCGGCAGGCGGCCGAAAGTCTGTTGCAGGTCGCTGGCATCTGAGCGCGGGTGCTACCATCGCCGCGAAACACTGCACAGGTCCTTTCGATGCCCCCGGAATGCCAACTCTTCGGAACCCTCGGTTGCCACCTCTGCGAAGTCGCGGAGGCGGTGCTGATGCCCTTCGTCGAACATGGCCTGCTGGTCGAACTGGTGGACATCGCCGACGACGAAGCCTGGGTCGAGCGCTATGGCCTGCGGATCCCGGTGCTGCGCCGCTGCGACAATGGCGCCGAGCTGAACTGGCCGTTCGAGGCCGAGCAGGTCGCAGCCTTCCTCAGCCGCTGATGCCTATTCATTCGCGCTAAGCGCGGCACCGCTGGTAACCCCGCGCGCTATGCGCAAACCGGACTGCGTTCCGCTTCCTTCCCCCATGCCGCGCGGTGCCTGGCTTCGGCGATGCTGGCGAAGCGATGCATAGGCGTTTCTCAATGGTTTTCATAGCCTGAGCCTATTGGCTCGGCAGGCTGCGTTCGGCTAGGCCTAAGGGCGATGGATAAACCCTGAGTTCCCTTCAGGACTGACTGGAAACAGCCGGGAACCCGCGTGGCGCAGGACGCGTCGCAGGTCGTTCGGTCCGCTGTCGCGGACCGCCGGGGTGTGGGGTCGGGACGACGAGGCTCGGCGTTTCCTCATAACGAAAGAGGACGCCTGATGAAAACGCCCGCCTGGACGCGCCATGCCCTCTGGGTCATGCCGCTCGCCCTGGGGCTGCAATCCGCCGTGGTCGCGGGGGATGAGCAGCCAAGCAAGACTTCCAGCTATTCGCCGGTGGTGATCAACGAGGACTTCGCCACCATCATGAAGCGCATGACGGCGAACAAGCCGTCGATCGAGCAGGCCCACAAGACGCTTCTCGAGCAGCGTTACGATCTCAGCGACAGGCCGGCCAAGGGTGCCAGCATGACGCGCGGCAAGCCGCTGCAGGAAGGGGTCCGGGTGAAGCTGCCGGCCGGCACCAGCTGGGAGGAGCTGGCCAGGCTGAGCCCCGAGGAAATCCGCAAGCAGGGGCTGTTCCCCGGTGGCTTCCTGCCGCTGCCACACCCCAACCATGCCGAAGGCGGGATGGTCTTTCCCAAGTTCCTCATCGACGAGATCAAGCGCCAGGAAAGCCGCGACCTGACCCGTTTCGACCTCGACTACGACCTGCCGGACCACTTCCTGCCCGAATTCCCGGCACCGATGTTCCTTACCACCCGGCCTGACCTAGGCGATGTGTCCAAGGGCAAGCTGGTGACCATCGACAACTATTTCGAGCTGTTCAACGGGATTCTCAATCCCAAGCAGCTGGAAGGGCTGCGCCTGCTGCTAACGGCCTTTCCGCAGCAGCAGTTCAACCTCACCGACGATCGCCGTAGCGAGCATCCGAGCCGCGGCGTGGCCTGCTTCGACTGCCATGCGAACGGCCACACAAATGCCGCTACCCACCTGGCCGGCGACGTGCGCCCGCAGCCGTTCCGCCACCGCATCGACACGCCGACGCTGCGCGGGGTGAACATCCAGCGGCTGTTCGGCTCGCAGAGGGCGCTGAAGACCGTCGAGGACTTCACCGAGTTCGAGCAGCGTGCCGCCTACTTCGACGGCGACCCGGTAATCGCCACCAAGAAGGGGGTGAACGTGCTCGAGCGTGGCAGTCAGGTGCATTTCATGGGTGAGTTTCAGGCGCTGCTGGACTTCCCCCCGGCACCGAAGCTGGATGTGGAGGGGCGGCTCGATCCGGGCAAGGCCAGCGAGCAGGAATTGCGTGGCGAAAAGCTGTTCTACGGCAAGGCGGCCTGCGCCGGGTGCCATGCGCCGCCTTACTTCACCGACAACCTGATGCACAACCTGAAGGTGGAGCGCTTCTACGATCCGAAACTGGTCAATGGCGTGATGGCGTCCGCCGACGGGCCGATCAAGACCTTCCCGTTGCGCGGGATCAAGGATTCGCCGCCGTACCTGCACGACGACCGCCTGCTGACCCTGGAGGACACGGTGGAGTTCTTCAACCTGGTGCTGGAGCGCAAGCTGTCCGCGGAAGAGAAGGGCGACCTGGTGGCCTACCTGCGTACCCTGTGAGAAAGACCGAATCGCAGGCAATAAAAAACCCGCCGTTGAGGCGGGTTTTTCGGGATATGGTCGGAGCGACTGGATTCGAACCAGCGACCTTCTCGTCCCGAACGAGACGCGCTACCAAGCTGCGCTACGCTCCGTTTTGTTGGGGCGCATTCTACAGAAAAAGTTTTGGTACACAAGGGGTTAGATGAACTTTTTTTCGAGCCCCGGTTTCCCCGGGCGGAAAAGCAAAGACCCCGTCGCTCGTTCGAGTCGACGGGGTCTTCAGGAAAACCTGTTACGCGACGGTATCAGAGTTCCTTGACGGTGCGGACCTGGTCCTTGTTCACGCGGGCGCGCTTGCCGTCGAGCTGTTCGAACTCGTAGAAGCCGGAATCCTCGTCATAGGAAGGGGTGTCTACGGCCTGGATTTCACGTCCGTCGTTGAGGGTGATCACGGTAGGGCTGGAACAACCCGCGAGGGCGCCGAGGCCTACGGCGAGGAGGAGGGCGGGTAGCATCCGCTTGATCATTGCGCAGTTCTCCTGTGCGGTCAGACTTTGAAGTTACGAGTTTCTGACAGACGAGTTCTAGGAAGAGTTCCCCCCTAAAAACGAGTGTTCCCCCCACCTTCGAGAAAATTCGACTCGACGTCCCTTCCGTTTTACTTCAGTTCGCGGTGATTAGCCAACAGCTCGGGGGTGTTCAGGTTGGCCAGCCGCGGATCGCCCGCGGCCAGCTCGATGGCCTCCGCGCCAAGCGGCAACAGGACGTGGCGTGGGCTACGGTCGCCCTGGCGCCAGGCGTGTTCTATCTCTTCGGCCAGGTGCGTCGGGATCAGGCTGAACAGCGGTTCCCACTGGCCGCCGCAGCGCAGCATCCAGGGGCGCGCCGGTGTGCGGCCGGCGGCCTGCAGCAGGGTTTCCAGCAAGGCGCGGTCGATGCGCGGCGCGTCGCAGGGCAGCACCAGCAGCCAGGGATGCCGGGCCACCGCCAGGCCGGCGCGGATGCCGGCGAGCGGGCCGGGGAAGTCTCGGCTGTCGTCGCTCACCAGACGGTCGGCATAGGCCGCATAGCGTTCCTGGTTGCGGTTGCAGGAGACGATCAGGTCATCGGTGAGCGGGCGCACCAGGCGATGCAGGTGGGCGATCAGGGGCAGGCCCTGCCACTCGATCAGGCCCTTGTCGCGACCGCCCATGCGCTGGCCGCGGCCTCCCGCCAGGAGAAGGATGGAGCAGGGGGGCAGGGCGCTATCGGGCATCTGGGGTCTCCGTGTCGGGCCTGTGATATAACACCGCGATCACGTCCACAAGCAAGGGCCAACCCCATGAGCCACAAGGCCGAAACGGCATTCGTGCCGTTGAACATCGCCGTCCTGACCGTCAGCGATACCCGTACCCTGGAAACCGATACCTCAGGCCAGTTGTTCGTCGACCGCCTGACCGAGGCCGGGCACAACCTGGCCGCTCGCGTGTTGCTGAAGGATGACCTGTACCGGATCCGCGCACAGGTCGCGACCTGGATCGCCGAGGACAGCGTGCAGGTCGTGCTGATCACCGGCGGCACCGGTTTCACCGGCCGCGACAGCACCCCGGAAGCGGTGGCCTGCCTGCTGGACAAGCAGGTGGACGGCTTCGGCGAGCTGTTCCGGCAGATTTCGCTGGCCGACATCGGTACCTCCACCATCCAGTCGCGGGCCCTGGCCGGGCTTTCCAACGGTACCCTGGTCTGTTGCCTGCCGGGCTCCACCAATGCCTGCCGCACTGCCTGGGAAGGCATCCTCGTCGAGCAACTGGACGCCCGTCATCGCCCGTGCAACTTCGTCCCGCACCTGAAACAGGCGGCGCCCTGCGAGAGCCGCGGGTGAGCGGCTGCTGCGAACAGCCGGGGCTGATGCCGGTCGAGACGGCGCTGGAACGGCTCCTCGAACTGGCCGCGCAAACGCCTATCGATACGTGTGAGCAGGTGCCCCTGGAGCAGGCTGGCGGCCGCGTGCTGGCGGTCGACCTGCTGGCCGGCCTGGACCTGCCGCCGTGGCCGAACAGCGCCATGGACGGCTACGCCTTGCGCCTCGCCGACTGGAACGGCGAGCCACTGCCGGTCAGCCAGAAGATCTTTGCCGGACAGGCGCCGGAGCCGCTGCAAGCGGGTACCTGTGCGCGGATCTTCACCGGTGCGCCGCTGCCGGAAGGCGCCGATCTGGTAGAGATGCAGGAAAACGCCGAAGCGCTCGACGATGGCCGCGTGCGCTTCACCCAGCCGTTGCGCGCGGGCCAGCATGTGCGCCCGCGTGGCCAGGAAATCCGCCAGGGCGACCTGGTCCTGCCGGCCGGCACGCGCCTGCGCTCCATCGAACTGGGGCTGGCGGCTTCGCTCGGCTGCGCGACCCTGGAGGTGCGACGCAAGCCGCGGGTGGCGCTGCTGTCCACCGGCGACGAGCTGGTCGAGGCGGGCCAGCCGCTGCAGGCCGGGCAGATCTACAACAGCAACCGTCCGTTGCTCAAGGATTGGCTGCAACGCCTGGGCTGCGACGTGCTCGACGCCGGTATCCTTCCCGACGACCTGGCACGTACCCGCGAGCGCCTGGCCGGGTTGGCCGGGGTGGACCTTATCCTTTCCACTGGCGGCGTATCGGTGGGCGAGGCCGACTTCCTCGGCATGGCGCTGCGCGAAGCCGGCGAGCTGACCCTCTGGAAGCTGGCGATAAAACCCGGCAAGCCGCTGACCGTCGGCCAGTTCCAGGGCATCCCGGTGATCGGCCTGCCGGGCAATCCGGCTTCAACCCTGGTCACCTTCGCCCTGCTGGCGCGTCCCTACCTGCTGCGCCGGCTCGGCGTGGCGCAGGTCGCGCCGCTGCGGGTGGAGGTACCGGCCGGCTTCGCCTGGACCAAGGCGGGGCAGCGTCGCGAGTACCTGCGTGGTCGTCTGGAGCAGGGCCGCGCGGTGCTCTATCCGAACCAGAGTTCCGGGGTACTGCGCAGCGCTTCCTGGGCCGAGGGGCTGGTGGAGGTCCGCGAGGGACGTACCCTCGTGGAAGGCGAGGGCGTGGCGTTCATTCCGCTGAGCGAACTGCTCGACTGAGCCGACGGTGGCCGGATGGCCGCCGTTCTCATTGCGCCGCCGGCTCCTTCCGCCGTTGCCGGTACTCGCCGGGCGTCTGCCCGGTCCAGCCCTTGAAACTGCGATGGAACGAGCGGGACTCGGTGAAGCCCAGGTACTGGGCGATGTCCTGGATCGGCAGCTCGCTATGCAGCAGGTAGTGCTCGGCCAGTTCGCGGCGCAGTTCGTCGAGGGTCTGCTGGTAGCTGCTGCCGGCTTGCTGCAGGTGGCGTTGCAGGGTGCGTACGGTCATGCCGAACTTCTCCGCCACCCGTTCCTTGCGCGGCAGGCCGTCCTTGAGTAGCTGGCGCAGGGCGTTCTTCACCCGCAGCGGCAGCGGCTCGTCATCGTCCAGCTCGGCCATCAGCGCCAGGGCATGTTCTTCCAGGGTGCGCAGCAGCGTCGCGTCGGCCTGGCGCAGCGGCAGCGCCAGGTAGTCCAGTGGTACCAGCAGCGCCGAACAGGGTTGGGTGAAGCGCACCGGACAGCCGAAGAAGGTCTCGTAGTCTTCCACGCGGGTTCCGTCCGGCAGGTCGTGTTCCAGCCAGACCTCGTCCGGCGAACCTTCCAGGTCGGCGATCCAGCGCGCGTAGAGGACCCAGGAAGCCAGGACGTGCTCGACCATGTGGCGCCGTACCAGGGGTGTCTGGTGGCGGCAGTTCCAGATCAGCCGGACCTGCCCGCCGGCCGCCTCGATGCGGCTGGTGCCCATGTCGCCGACCAGCTTCTCGTAGGGCGTGATGCGGCTCATGGCCTCGCCCAGGGTGGCGCAGTTCATCGCGATGTAGCCGAGCACGCTCCAGGAGCCGGGCTGGACGAAGCGCGCCGAATGCAGGCCGAACAGGGGATCGCCGGAATGCTCGCAGAAATAGCCGAGCAGGCGCTCGTGGGCTTCGCCCGGCAGGCGCTGGCGATTGTCGTTGAGCTGGTCGGCCTGGAGGCCGGCGGCGGCCAGGGCAGGGGCGATGTCCAGGCCGAGCCGTTCGGCGTGGCGCAGGTACTTCAGCAGGGCCGGAACCGAGGTGGAGCCAAGGGTCTGCATGGTCGTTGTTCTTGTCGTGGCGGGTGGAACAGGCCGTCCGGCGTGCGTGCCGGCTGTCTTGATCGGTCACAGGGAGTGTCTCGATCCGACAGTGACAGGCGAGGGCGGCTGGCTAGTATAGGCAGCCAGAAAGGTTCCGATAAACAGGTTGCCGCGACAAGCGAGGGGAGAGGTTCATGCGTCGTTGGAATGGCTGGGGCGAAGAAAGCACCGTGGTCGAATTGCCGGACAGCGCCCGTGGGTTCCTGGCGGAACTGGTCGGGCAGGGCGCACGCTTGCCGGACGCCAGCCTGGAGGCGGCGCTGGCGAAGGTTCCGGCGTCGCGCCTGGAGGCCGATCCGCGCTACAGCATCGACCCCCGTGAGCGTCTGCTGCATGCCCGCGGGCAGAGCCTGCCGGACTGGCTGGCGATGCGCGAGGGCGACTTCGGCGTCTACCCGGACGCCGTGGCCTATCCGGAAACCGCCGAGCAGATCCGCGAGTTGCTGGCCCTGGCCGACTCCCGCGACCTGCAACTGATTCCCTATGGCGGCGGTACTTCCGTGGCCGGCCATATCAATCCGCAAGCCTCGCGGCGGCCGGTACTGACGGTCTCGCTGGAGCGTATGAACCGCCTGCTCGATCTGGACCGCGAGAGCCTGGTCGCGACCTTCGGCCCCGGCGCCGCCGGCCCGCAGGTGGAGAGCCAGTTGCGTGCGCTGGGCTACACGCTCGGGCATTTCCCGCAGTCCTGGGAGTTGTCGACCCTCGGCGGCTGGGTCGCCAGCCGCTCCAGCGGCCAGCAGTCGCTGCGCTACGGGCGGATCGAACAACTTTTCGCCGGCGGGACCCTGGAGACCTTCGCCGGGCCGCTTGAAATCGCTACCTTCCCGGCATCCGCGGCGGGACCGGACCTGCGCGAACTGGTGCTGGGCTCTGAGGGACGCTTCGGGATCATTTCCTCGGTGAAGGTGCGGGTCTCGCCGCTGGCCGAGGACGAGCGCTTCTACAGCGTCTTCCTGCCGAACTGGCAGCAGGCCCTGCAAGCCACCCGCGAGCTGGCCCAGGCGCGCGTGCCGCTGTCGATGCTGCGCCTGTCCAACGCCGTGGAGACCATGACCCAACTGGCCCTGGCCGGCCATCCCGGACAGATCGCCTGGCTGGAGAAATACCTGGCACTGCGCGGCGCGGGCGAGGGCAAGTGCATGCTGACCTTCGGCGTGACTGGCAACCGTCGGCAGAACGGATTGTCGCTGAGCCAGGCGAAGGCCTTGCTGAAACGCTTCGGCGGGGTCTTCACCGGCACCCTGCTGGGGCGCAAGTGGGCGCAGAACCGCTTCCGCTTCCCCTACCTGCGCGAGGCCCTGTGGCAGGCGGGCTACGCCGTGGACACCCTGGAGACCGCCACCGACTGGAGCAACGTCGACGGCCTGCTGCAGAAGATCGAGGCCAGCCTGCGCGACGGCCTGGCCGCCGAGGGCGAGAGGGTCCATGTGTTCACCCACCTCTCGCATGTCTATGGCGAGGGGTCGAGCATCTATACCACCTACGTGTTCCGTCCGGCCGCGAGCTATGCGGCGACGCTGGAGCGCTGGAAGCGTCTCAAGCATGCGGCCAGCCAGGCGATCGTCGACAATCGCGGCACCATCAGCCACCAGCATGGCGTCGGCAAGGACCACGCACCCTACCTGCCCCGCGAGAAGGGCGAACTGGGCGTCGCCGCGCTGCGTGCCATGGCCGGTCACTTCGATCCGGCCGGGCGGCTCAACCGCGGCACCTTGCTGCAGGACTGAGCGGAATGACTTCAGCCTGGAACGAGGAGTGGCGTCGCCGCCGCCTGCCGGCGCTGGCGGGGCAGGAGTGGGACCTGATCGTGGTCGGCGGCGGCATCAGCGGTGCCGGCATCCTCCGCGAAGCCGCGCGGCGCGGCTGGCGCTGCCTGCTGCTGGAGCAGCGGGACTTCGCCTGGGGCACCTCGAGCCGCTCGTCGAAGATGGTCCATGGCGGCCTGCGCTACATCGCCAAGGGCCAGTGGCGGCTGACCCGCGACTCGGTGCGCGAGCGCCAGCGCCTGCTCGGCGAGGCGCCTGGGCTGGTGGAGCCGTTGAGCTTCGTGATGGCCCACTACCGCGGCGGCTTTCCCGGCCCGCGGCTATTCGGCGGCCTGCTGAGCGTCTACGACGCCCTTGCCGGGCGGCGCAACCACCGTTTCTACGACGCCGCCGCGTTGCGCTACCTGGCGCCGGGCCTGAAGGAACAACGGCTGCTCGGCGGCACGCGATTCTTCGATGCGGTGACCGACGATGCGCGCCTGGTGCTGCGGGTGCTGGCCGAGGCGCGTCACGACGGCGGCGAGGCATTCAACGGCATGCGTGTGCGCGAATTGCTGCGCGAGGGCGGCCAGGTGGTCGGCCTGCGCGCCGAGGACCGCGAGAGCGGCGAGCTTCTCGACTTTCGCTGCCGTGCCCTGGCGGTGGCCACCGGGGCCTGGGCCGATGAGTTGCGCCAGCCCGGCGGAAGCGAGCACATCCGCCCGCTGCGCGGCAGCCATCTATTGCTGCCGGCCTGGCGCCTGCCGGTGGCCCATGCCTTCAGCTTCATGCACGCCACGGACCGGCGACCGGTGTTCGTGTTCCCCTGGGAGGGCGCGACGGTGGTCGGCACCACCGATCTCGACCATCGCGACGGCCTTGGGGAGGACGCGCGGATCAGCCGCGCCGAACTCGACTACCTGCTGGCGGCCTGCGCCCAGCAGTTTCCCGCCGCCGCCATCGAGGCGTGCGACGTGCTGTCGACCTGGGCCGGCGTGCGACCGGTGGTCAGCAGCGGCGACGACAGCGGCAAGCCTTCCGACGAGAAACGCGAGCATGTGCTCTGGCGCGAGCCGGGCTGCGTGACCCTGGCCGGCGGCAAGCTGACCACCTTCCGGCCGCTGGCGGTGGAGGTGCTACAAGCCTGCGCGCCGCTGCTCGGGCGCACGGTCACGGACGATGGCGCGGCGGTGTTCGGCGCCTGCGAAGGCCCGCTCATCGACGGGCTCGGCAGCGGCCAGCGACGCCGCCTGGCCGGTCGCTACGGACGCGACCTGGTCCGCCTCAAGCGGCTGGTGGACACCCTCGGAACGGACTGCGTGGGTGCCAGCGAAACGCTCTGGGCCGAACTGGCGTTCGCCGCCGAGGCGGAAATGGTGCTGCATCTCGACGACCTGCTGTTGCGCCGCACCCGCCTCGGCCTGCTGTTGCCCGGAGGCGGCGCGGCATACCTGCCGCGTATCCGCGCACTCTGCCAAGCGCGCCTGGGCTGGGACGACCCGCGCTGGGAACGTGAGCAACAGGCCTATCTGGACCTCTGGCGCCGGCACTACAGCCTGCCCGTCTGACCAGCCGAGACGAGAACGAGATGAACGACAAGAACTATCTGCTGGCGATCGACAATGGCACCCAGAGCGTGCGCGCCCTGCTGTTCGACTTGCAGGGCAACCTGCTGGGCAAGGGCAAGGTGGAGCTGGAGGCCTACTACTCGAAGCATCCGGGCTGGGCCGAACAGGACCCCGAGTACTACTGGGCGATGCTCGGCGAGGCCTGTCGGCGGCTCTGGGACCAGGTGGACATCGATCGCGGGCTCATCCGCGGGGTGTCGCTGACCACCCAGCGCGGTACGGTGATCCACGTCGATGCCGAGGGCAGGCCGTTGCGTCCGGCGATCCTCTGGCTCGACCAGCGCCGGGCGGAGGTCCGCGAGCGCATCAGGGGGCCGTGGGGCTGGCTGTTCAAGCTGGTCGGCGCCGAGGGCGCGGTGGAGCATTTCCGCGCCCAGGCCGAGGTCAACTGGGTGGCCCAGGAGCAGCCGGAGATCGCCGCGAAGACCGACAAGGTGTTGCTGCTTTCCGGCTTTCTCAGCCACCGCCTGACCGGCCGTTTCGTCGATTCGGTGGGGTGCTGCGTAGCCTACCTGCCGTTCGACTACAAGCGCCTGCGCTGGGCCGCGCCGCGCGACTGGAAATGGCAGGCGCTGGCGGTACGCCGCGAGCAGTTGCCGGAGCTGTTCAAGCCGGGCGAGCGGCTCGGCGAGATCAGCGCCGAGGCCAGCCGGCACACCGGCATTCCGCAAGGCCTGCCGTTGATCGCCGCGGGGGCCGACAAGGCCTGCGAGGTGCTCGGCGCAGGTGCGCTGGAGCCCACCATCGCCTGCCTCTCCTACGGCACCACGGCGACCATCAACACCACTCGCGCCCGCTACCTGGAAACCGTGCCGCTGATTCCACCCTATCCGGCGGCGATTCCCGATCATTTCAATACCGAGGTGATGATCTATCGCGGCTACTGGATGGTCAGCTGGTTCAAGCGCGAGTTCGGCTTGCGCGAGATGCAGCAGGCGCGCGAGCAGGGGGTCGAGCCGGAGCAACTGTTCGACGAACTGGTCAACGGCGTGCCGCCCGGCTCGATGGGCCTGACCCTGCAACCCTACTGGTCGCCGGGAATCCGCGAACCGGGACTGGAGGCCAAGGGGGCGATGATCGGTTTCGGCGACGTGCATACCCGGGCGCACATCTACCGGGCCATCCTCGAGGGCCTGGCCTATGCCCTGCGCCAGGGCAAGGAGCGCATCGAGAAGCGTTCGGGCACGCCGATCGTGCGCCTGCGCGTGGCCGGCGGCGGCTCGCAGAGCGACGCGGCGATGCAGCTCACCGCCGACATCTTCGGCCTGCCGGCCGAGCGCCCGCATGTCTACGAGGCGTCCGGCCTGGGTGCGGCGATCGACTGCGCGGTGGGGCTCGGCCTCTATCCGGACGTCGCCAGCGCGGTGGCCGGGATGACCCGCGTCGGCCGGGTTTTCCTGCCCCAGGCGGAAGCCCGGCAGATCTACCAGCGGCTCTATGGCGAGGTCTACCTGCGCATGTATCGCCAGTTGCGCCCGCTCTACCGCAGCATTCGCGAGATTACCGGCTACCCTGCCTGAACCGGGCGCCGCACTTCCGTCCCGGATACGCGGTCAATAGGCAAAGACAAGGCCACGACGAGGGGTTCGGTTCGATGGACAAGGACAAGGTTCTGCTGGTCCTGCATGGCAAGCAGGCGGGCAACGAAGAGGTTCGTGCCGCGGTCGCGGCGCAGCGCGAGGCCGGACGGGAGCTGGCGGTGCGAGTAACCTGGGAGGACGGCGACGCCCGGCGCATCGTCGAGGAGGCGCTGGCGGCCGGCTATGCGACGCTGGTCGCCGGCGGTGGCGACGGCACGCTGCGCGAGGTGGCCGAAGCGCTGGCGCGCGGGCGAGGCGAGGCGAGCCTGGCGATCCTGCCGCTGGGCACCGCCAACGATTTCGCCCGCGCCGCCGGGATTCCCCTGGAACCGGCCGCGGCGCTGGCGCTGCTCGACCAGACGGCGCGGCCGATCGACCTGGGCGAGGTGAACGGCAAGCTGTTCCTCAACATGGCCACTGGCGGCTTCGGTTCGAAGGTCACGGCGAATACCTCGGAGGACCTGAAGAAGGTTCTCGGCGGTGCCGCCTACCTGTTGACCGGGTTGACCCGTTTTTCCGAAGTGCATGCCGCCCAGGGCCGTTTCAGCGCCCCGGACTTCCAGTGGGAAGGCGAGTTCCTCGCCCTGGGCATCGGTAACGGGCGCCAGGCCGGCGGCGGACACGTACTGTGTCCGCAAGCGCGAGTGGACGACGGCCTGCTGGACGTGAGCATCCTGCCGACGCCGCAGGACATGGTCGGTACCCTGGGCACCCTGCTCGGCGGTGGCAACGGAGTGGAAAGCCTGTTCGTCCGCGCGCGGGTGCCATGGCTGGAAGTGGAGGCGGCGGAAGGTCTCGACGTCAATCTCGACGGCGAGCCGCTGGAGGGACGCAAGCTGCGTTTCTCGGTTTCCCCGGGCGCGCTGCGCGTGCACTTGCCGGCCGGTTCGCCGTTGTTGCGCGAGCCGCCGCGCGAGGACTGAGGGCGGGGCCGACTGATCCGCTGCCTGGAGTGGCGTCTGTGTCTTGTCGGCCTTTCCCGCGACACCGTATAACAGCATCTTTCCACCAAGGATGCTGGTTCCATGTTCCGTCTCTCCGCGCTGTACCGCTATCCGATCAAGTCTTCCGCCGCCGAGTCCCTGGAGTGCGTCGCGCTCGATGCGCTGGGCGTGGTCGGCGACCGACGCTGGATGGCGGTGGACACCGAAACCGGACGTTTCTTCACCCAGCGCCTGCTGCCGCAGCTGGGGCGTATCCAGGCGCGCTGGGCGGCGCCGGAGGTCCTGCGGCTGAATGCGCCGGGGATGTCCGAGCTGAGTCTCGAAGTACCGGCAGCCGACGCCAACCTGCGTGGCGTCACGGTCTGGCGCGATACCTTGCAGGCGCCGGATGCCGGCGACGCCGCAGCGGACTGGATGACGCGCTTCCTCGGCCGCCCGACGCGCCTGGTGCACATTCCCGAGGCGCGCGCGCGGCAGGTCGATACCGGCTACGCCGAGCCGGGGCAGAAGGTGCATTTCGCCGACGGTTTCCCGCTGCTGCTGATCGGCCAGGCTTCGCTCGACGACCTCAGCCAGCGGGTCGGCCGGCCGTTGGAGATGCTGCGCTTCCGTCCCAACCTGGTGGTGGAAGGCAGCGCCGCGTTCGCCGAGGACGGCTGGAAACGCATCCGCATCGGCTCGGTCGAGTTCGTCGTGGCCAAGCCCTGTTCCCGCTGCATCCTCACCACCCTGGATCCGGCGACCGGCGAGCGCAACGAGGACCGCGAGCCGCTGACGACCCTGAAGACCTACCGGGAAAAGGATGGCGCGGTGCTGTTCGGGCAGAACCTGATTGCGCTGGGACAGGGCGGCCTGGAGGTGGGGATGCCGGTGGAAATCCTCGACTGAGGAACGGTCGCCCGCCGTTGCGGCGGGCGGCCATTGCCGGCGATCAGAGCTTGGCGTCGACGCAACCGGTGCTCAGGCACTCGCGCTCGCGTTCGCGGAGGAAGTCGAGGCGCTGGCGGGTCTTCTCGGTGGCGCAGTCGAGATTGACGAAATAACCGTTGTCCTTGCTTTCGCTGCAGGCCGCGTCGCGCTCCTTGATCCAGGCGATCTGGCTCTTCTTCAGCAGGGCTTTCTGGCCGTCGTTCAGGTGCTTGCGCAGGGTGCCGAACTGCTGGTTCAGCTCGCGGTCGGCCTGGGAAAACTCGCCGCTGCGGCAATACACGCTGTCGAAGGCGTTGCGCGGCGTACCGCAGGCGTCGGCGGCCAGGGCGCCGTCGGCGAGCAGCAGGCTGGAGGCGGCGAGCAGAGCGGTGGCGAGGGGCTTGTTCATCTTGAGGTCCTTTTCAAGGTACTGGAAAGGCCCGGGCGTCCGGGCCGGGTTGGGGGTCAGAAATCGTCGAAGTAGCGTTCGTGCCAGTCGACGATGGGCTGCGGCGCATTGAGCTTCTGCCCGTAGATCACCGCATAGGACAGCACGTTCTGCACGTACTGGCGAGTCTCGTCGAACGGAATGGTCTCGATCCACACGTCGAAGGCCAGGTGGCGGGTATCTTTCAGCCACTGGCGGACGCGGCCCGGACCGGCGTTGTAGGCGGCCGAGGCGAGTACCCGGTTGCCGTTGAACTGGCCATGCACCTGGCTCAGGTAGGCGGCGCCGAGGCGGATGTTGACGTCGGGCACGATCAGTTGCTGGGTCGAGGCCAGCGGGATGCCGAACTTGCGCGAGGTCTCCTTGGCGGTGCCGGGCATCAGCTGCATCAGTCCGGTGGCGCCGACTCCGGAACGGGCATCGGACATGAACGCGCTTTCCTGCCGGGTGATGGCGAAGATCCAGCTGGAGTGCAGGCCGCGGTTCTTCGCTTCGCGCACCAGGGTGGCGCGATGCGCCATCGGGAAGCGGATGTCCAGGTCGTCCCAGTACTGCGCCTGGCTGATCGAGCGGATCGCCGGGAAATACCACTGCATGTCGTAGGCCAGCCTGGCCTGGGCGATCAGCTCGTCGCGATCGAACAGGCGCGCGGCGTGGTACCACTCGCGGCGGGCGTTGATCACTTCGCCACGGTTGAAGAACTCCATGGCCCGGCGCGTGCTGGCGGCGTTGCGTACGCGTTGCAGGACGCGCGGGTCGATGTGCGCAGGGCGGTTGCCGAGCTTGTACGGCACGCTCAGGCGGTCGGCGGCGAGGAAACCGTAGAAGTCGCGCTCGCCGGCGAGCTTCTGGTACAGCGCGATCGGCTCCTTGCTGTTCGGCTGTGCCAGTTGCAGGCTGCGTGCCTGCCAATAGCGCCAGCGGCTGGTGGCGGCGAGATCCTGGGGCAGCTTGCGGGTCAGCGCGTAGGCTTCGTCCCAGCGGCCCAGGCGCAGCAGCAGGCGGGTGCGCCATTCGGTGACGGTATTGTCGCGCAGGCCGGGATCGTACTGGGTCATCAGCGGCAGTGCACGCGGATCGAAGCGCTTGGCCAGGCTGAGACCGATCTCGCGGGCGATGGCGACCTTCTCGTCGCTGGAGAAGGGTAGCGCCGAGCTGTAGTAGTCGAGCAGGCTCAGGGCCTTTTCCGGGTCCTGCCGCGCCAGGCGGCGCAGGCCGAGACCGACCACGTCGGCGGTGGCATGGTCGCGCTGGCTGAAGCGGCCGGTCTGGCTCAGCTGGGCGGGGTTCTGCGCCACGCTGACCATCAGCGCGCCCTGGTTGCCGAGGGTCGGCAGGCGCTGCGCGAGGTGCGAGGCGAGGCTGTAGTTGCGCGCTTCGGCGGCCAGCTTGAGGCGTTTCCAGACCTTTTCCTCGGTGAGCTGGCCTTCGCCCTGCCAGAGGCCGAACAGGGTGTCGCAGGCAGCCGGCTGCGACTTGCCGACCAGCCACAGGCGTTCGCTGGTGGCGTAGCCTTCGGCCTTCTGGCCGTGGCCCAGCTGGTACTGGCCATACAGGCAGTCGAGTTCGGTGAAGTTCAGCTTCGGATCGTAGTAGTTGACGAAGGTCTTCCAGTCGCCGCGGTCGGCCAGCAGGCGCAGCCAGCGCAGTTTCAGCCAGCCGATCTGCGGCAGGTCGCCGTGTTCGGTGAGGAAGCGCTCGACCTCCTCGTTGCTGGCGGACTTCAGCCGATGGGTCAGTTCGTCGTAGGCCAGGTAGGGTTCCAGCGGGTAATCGCGCAGGGCGCTGCGCGAGGCCATGTAGGGCGCGCTGTTGCCCTTGGCCAGGGCGGCCTTGGCCTGGTCGTAGAGACGGCGTTGTTCGGTCAGGGAAGCGGCGTGGGCCGCGTCGACGGAGGAAATACTGAGCAAAAGACAGGAAACGAGAGTGAACAGGCGACCGCGCATGACTTATCCGGGCAGGTGATGTCGGGTAACGTCGGCAGGTCCGCAACGGCTGCCTACGGGCGTTTCGACCGCTCGCGGGACTGGCGCGCGACCGCTGTCGCGGGGCGCGCCCGAAGCCGGGCGGATGGCTCGCCTAAGCTTAGCCGTTGCGGCATGGCGGTGAAAGCGCCGTGCCATCCGATGCCTATCCGGCGTAAAATGCGCGCCCTGTTTCCGGAGGCGCCCATGACCCTGCTCAAGTTCACCGATGTATCCCTTGCCTTTGGCACCACTCCCTTGCTGGACAAGGTGTCGTGGCAGATCGGCCGTGGCGAGCGGGTCTGCGTGATCGGGCGCAACGGTACCGGCAAGTCCAGCCTGTTCAAGGTGGTCAAGGGCGAACAGCAGGCCGACGACGGCGAAGTCTGGCGCGCACCGGCGCTGAAGATCGGCGAATTGCCCCAGGAACTGCCGCGTGCCGACGAACGGACAGTGTTCGACGTGGTGGCCGAGGGTCTGGCGGAAGTCGGCAAGCTGCTCGCCGAGTACCACCACCTGAGCCTGAACATCCATACCGACGATGACCTGGCGCGCCTCTCGCGGGTCCAGCAGGAACTCGAGGCGCGCGATGGCTGGCGCCTGCAGCAACTGGTGGACAGCACCCTCAGCCGCCTGCAGTTGCCGGCCGACAAGACCCTCGCCGAACTCTCCGGCGGCTGGCGTCGGCGCGTGCTGCTGGCCCAGGCGCTGGTCGCCGAGCCGGACCTGCTGCTGCTCGACGAACCGACCAACCACCTGGACATCGGCGCCATCGCCTGGCTCGAGGAAGCGCTGCTGGGCTTCAACGGCGCGGTGCTGTTCATTACCCACGACCGCGCCTTCCTGCAATCCCTGGCGACCCGCATCCTCGAGCTGGATCGTGGCCACCTGATCGACTGGAACGGCGATTACGCCAGTTTCCTGGTGCACAAGGAACAGCAACTGGCCGCCGAAGAAGCTGCCAACGCATTGTTCGACAAGCGCCTGGCCCAGGAAGAAGTGTGGATCCGCCAGGGCATCAAGGCCCGCCGCACGCGCAACGAAGGGCGGGTTCGGGCACTGAAGGAAATGCGTCGCGAACGCGCCGAGCGCCGCGAGCGCCAGGGCAAGGCCAGCTTCCAGCTGGAAAGCGCGGACAAGTCCGGCAAGCAGGTGATCGTGGTGGAGCACGTCAGCTTCGCCCATCCCGGCGGCCAGCCGCTGGTACGCGACTTCTCCATGGTCCTGCAGCGCGGCGACCGTATCGGCCTGCTCGGCGCCAACGGTACCGGCAAGACCACCTTGCTCAAGCTGCTGCTTGGCGACCTGCAGCCGACCTCGGGCAAAATCGAGGTGGGCACCAAGCTGGAAGTGGCCTACTTCGACCAGTTGCGCCATCAGCTCGAACCCGAGCAGACGGTGATCGACAATATCTCCGAAGGTCGCGAGTTCATCACCATCGACGGCCAGAACCGGCATGTGCTCAGCTATCTCGGCGACTTCCTGTTCAGTCCGCAGCGCGCCCGCACCCCGGTGAAGGCGTTGTCCGGCGGCGAGCGCGCGCGCCTGTTGCTGGCCAAGCTGTTCAGCAAGCCGGCCAACCTGCTGGTGCTCGACGAACCGACCAACGACCTCGACGTGGAAACCCTGGAACTGCTGGAGGAAGTCCTGCTCGGCTTCCAGGGCACCGTGCTGATGGTCAGCCACGATCGGGCCTTCCTCGACAACGTGGTGACCAGCACCCTGGTCTTCGAGGGCGAGGGCAAGGTTCGCGAATTCGTCGGTGGCTACCAGGACTGGCTGCGCCAAGGGGGCACGCCGCGCCTGCTCGGCGTGAGCGAGTCGAAGAGCGGCAAGGCCGAGCTGAATACCGCGCTGGCGCCCGCCGCCGAACCCGCGCCGGCTGCTGCGGCGCCGAGCGAGGCGCCGGCGAAGAAAAAGCTCAGCTACAAGTTGCAGCGCGAGCTGGAGGCTTTGCCCGGGCAGATCGACGCGGTCGAGGCGGAGCTGGCGGGTGTCCAGGAAACCATCGCGCAGCAGGATTTCTATCTGCGCCCGCAGGACGAGCAGCGCGAAACCCTGGCGCGGCTGGACGCGTTGCAGCAGGAACTCGATGCCTTGCTCGAGCGCTGGGCCGAACTGGAAGACTGATCCATCTCGAAAAAGTGAGCTGCATCAATGTGATAGCGGCTCATCTCGATGATCCTTGCGGGCCTTGCCGGCGGTGGGTGCAGTCCCCCGTCGGTCCCTCTGGCTGGCGTCATTGACGGGCCGGCCGTCTCCCGAGAAAGGATCAGTCCATGGCAATCGAGTACCGCATCACGCTGGACGACCAGCATCAGCTCAACTATCGCATCGAGCTGGAGCGGCACTACGACCCGCAGGCGGCCTCCGCGGCGCCGCGCTGGACGCGCCTGGAGCACAATCGCTGCAGCAACTGCCCGCTCGATCGCGAACGCTACAGCCATTGTCCGGCGGCGGTCGACCTGCATGGGGTGATCGAGGATTTCCGCAACCTGCCGGCGTTCCGCAAGGCCGGCATCTGCGTGCGCACGCCGGAGCGCGAGTACATCAAGCAGGCGGGCCTGGAGGAAGGACTGCGCGCGCTGATCGGCTTGATCATGGCCAGCAGCGCCTGTCCGCTGCTGGCGCCGCTGAGGCCGATGGCCATGCAGCACCTGCCGTTCGCCAGCAACCAGGAGTTCGTGCTGCGGGTGGTGCCGCTGTACCTGATGCGCCAGTACTTCAACTTCCGCGAGGGGCGGCATGCCGATTGGGAACTGAAAGGGCTGGTGCGGCTGTTCCAGCAGTTGCAACTGGTCAACCAGGCGTTCTGGCAGCGAATCCACGACACCTGTGTCAGCGATTCCAACCTGAAGGCGTTCCTGACCTTCTTCTCGCTGTCGTCGAGCATCAGCTATTCGCTGGAAACCCAGTTGCAGAAGATCCGCCCGCTGGTGATGAGCGCCGAGGAAACGCTCGGCTGAGGCGCAGGCCCCGGCCGAGCGGGGAGAGATCAGGCTTTCTTCAGGTGCACCGCGAGCACGTCGCAGGGCGCGCCGTGCAGCACGTCGTTGGCAGTGGAACCGAGCAGCAGCGCCAGGCCGTGGCGACCGTGGCTGCCGACCACGATCAGGTCGCAGGCCTGTTCCGCGGCGAGGCGGTGGATTTCCTGGCGCGGTTGCCCGTAGACCAGGTGGCGCTGCTCGCTGCCGAGGTCCGGATAGCGTACGGCGAAGGCATCCAGGCGTTCACGGGCCTGGTCGAACTGCTGCTGCTGCAACATCGACAGGTCCATCGGCACGTCCCCACCGAAGGCCATGGCCATGGGCTCGACCACATGCACCACCGAGAGCCGGGCCTGGTTGCTGGTGGCCAGGGCCGCCGCACGCTTCATCACCGGGTCGCATTCGTCGGTCAGGTCGACGGCGACCAGAATGTGTTGATAGGGCATGAACGTCTCCTCCCAGAAGGGGATAGTGTTTTCATTATGGACTTTCGCGCCGCGCGTGGAACCTGTTCCGTTGCGCTGGGCAAAAAGCTGCTCCGCCGTGGTCGCATTCGCCTGTAAACTGCGCCTCCCTTGGCGACTGCGATCGATCCTGCCTGCGCGCGTGGATCGAGGCAAATGCCTTAACAGTTTTTCGAGTGTCCGTTCCTTATGACCACTTGGCTGGTGATCCTGCTGCTGGCTGTCATGCTCAGTCCCCTGGCCTGGCTGATGCCGTCCAACAGGCAGCGCGGCAAGATGGCCCTGCGCCTCGAGGCGCGCCGTCTCGGCCTGGCCATGCAGCTCGCGCGCCAGGATTGGCCGCATTGGCTGGAGAGTGCTCCGCCGACGTCCTGCGCGCAGTTCCACTGCCCGCGCCGACGCGGCCGGGAGGCCTGGTGCTATTGGCAGAATACCCCGGGCCAGTGGCTGAACCAGTGGCGCGAGCCGTGCGCGGACGATGAGTTGCTGGACGCCCTGCGCAGCCTCCCCGGGGATGTCTACAAGGTGGAGGCGACCGCCCAGTTCCTTGCCCTGTATTGGGGCGAGCGCGGCGATAGCGCCGACCTCGGGCGCATCGCCGAGTTTCTCCGCCAGCGCGCCTGAGGCGGCGCGCCGAGGTTCATTGGTTGCGCGCGGCATACAGCGCGGCGACCTTCTCCAGGCCATCGATGATCCGGTCTGCATTCTTGTTGACCAGGAACGGCACGCTGTTCTGGTTGTAGTTGCGCAGGGACTTCTCGATGTAGTGCCACTTGATCGCCACGCTGCGCAGCGCCCTGGCGATCTCCTCGTCGTTCTGCGGCGCCTGCTGCAGCTTCAACAGGTTGACCGAAAAGCGGCTGGCCAGGTCGTCCAGTGGACGCTCCTCGCCGCCGCCGAAGAAGCTGGCGCCCACCGACGCGTTGCGCGAGGCATAGTCCAGGGCAATGTCCTGCATCAGCAGGCTCTGTTCGCGGCTCTGCTCGGTGAGCGTCGGCACCGTGGCGGCGTTTTCCCGTTGCAGGCTGCGATACAACTGGCCGCCGAGGTCCATCAGTTGCTGGTTGCGCCGTGCCAGGTCGGCGACCGGTTGCAGGTCGCTGTAGCCCTTGTTGCGCACCGCGCCGGTCAGCTTGTCGAGGTCTTGCGCATAGTCCCGCCATTGCTCGCGAAGCTGGCCCAGCAGGCGCCGGGATTCGCTGCCGTTCACGCCGTCGAGTCGCTGCAGGCGGGCTTCCGTCGTCTGCGTCGAGCTTTCGATCAGGCTGGCGTAGCGTTGATCGCCTTCCTGGCCGACGTACATGAAGAAGGCGTTCAGGGATTTCTGCGTGGCGAGCCGCATCTGGTGCAGGGCGAGCAGGTCATCGGCGGTCCCTGCCGCGAAGACGGGGAGGCTCAGCAGGCCGAGCAGGGCCAGACAAAGAGTGAACGGACGGCAGATCATGGGTTCCATCTCCATGTGGCCCTGGAGGCCTTCTTGTTGTTCTTTTGTAACGGCCCGTGGCCGATCATGCATGGCGATCTGCGGCGACTCTAGCCTGCCTTTCCGCACCGGGACAAGCGCCCACGGCGCCGATCATCGAACATCTGAATGGTCCGACAGAGGCTGGCTGAATGGCCCTGCGCAGAGGGCCTGGAGGAGGGCAGGTGTTTTCCGGATGGCTGATTGACAATTCCCGGCTTTTGCCGGAATGTGTGCGCACCCAAGTCAAACGGGCGTATGAATCGAGCGTTTGCCTCGCGCAGGCCTCGACAATAGAGACCCGGTTATCGCGTCGGCGGGTGTGCCGAAGGGTTTGGGACTATGCTCGGCGGTTGCCGAAAGGGTCCCGACACGGCGTCCGATGTGTAAGTTCAAGCTTCCATAATAGCGTGGAGATCAGTTGATGATTTACCAAGGTAAAGCCATCACGGTTAAGCCTCTTGAGGGCGGCATCGTCGAGTTGAATTTCGATCTCAAGGGCGAGTCCGTCAACAAGTTCAACCGTCTCACCCTCAGTGAGTTGCGTGCGGCAGTCGATGCGATCAAGGCCGATGCATCGGTCAAGGGCGTGATCGTGACCAGCGGCAAGGACGTGTTCATCGTTGGTGCCGACATCACCGAGTTCGTTGACAACTTCCAGCTGCCCGACGAGGAACTGATGGCGGGCAACCTCGAAGCCAACAAGATCTTCAGCGACTTCGAAGACCTGGACGTACCCACCGTTGCCGCGATCAACGGCATCGCCCTCGGCGGCGGCCTGGAGATGTGCCTGGCCGCGGACTTCCGCGTGATGAGCGCGACCGCCAAGGTCGGCCTGCCGGAAGTCAAGCTGGGCATCTACCCGGGCTTCGGCGGCACCGTCCGCCTGCCGCGCCTGATCGGCTGCGATAACGCCGTCGAGTGGATCGCCTCGGGCAAGGAAAACAAGGCCGAGGACGCCCTGAAGGTCGGCGCCGTCGACGCCGTGGTCGCTCCCGAGCAACTGCAGGCCGCTGCCCTCGACCTGGCCAAGCGCGCCGTCGCCGGCGAGCTGGACCACAAGGCACGGCGCCAGCCGAAGCTGGAAAAGCTGAAGCTGAATGCAATCGAGCAGATGATGGCCTTCGAAACCGCCAAGGGCTTCGTCGCCGGCCAGGCCGGTCCGAACTACCCGGCGCCGGTGGAAGCCATCAAGAGCATCCAGAAGGCCGCCAACTTCGGCCGCGACAAGGCGCTGGAAGTCGAAGCCGCCGGCTTCGTCAAGCTGGCCAAGACCTCGGTCGCGCAGAGCCTGATCGGCCTGTTCCTGAATGACCAGGAACTGAAGAAGAAAGCCAAGAAATACGACGAAGTCGCCAAGGACGTGAAACTGGCCGCCGTGCTCGGCGCCGGCATCATGGGCGGCGGCATCGCCTATCAGTCGGCGCTCAAGGGCACCCCGATCCTGATGAAGGATATCCGCGAAGAGGGTATCCAGATGGGCCTGAACGAGGCCGCCAAGCTGCTCGGCAAGCGCGTCGAGAAGGGTCGCCTGACCCCGGCGAAGATGGCCGAGGCGCTCAATGGCATCCGTCCGACCATGTCCTATGGCGACTTCGGCAACGTCGACATCGTCGTCGAAGCCGTCGTCGAGAACCCCAAGGTCAAGCAAGCCGTGCTCGCCGAAGTAGAAGGCGCGGTGAAGGAAGACGCGATCATCGCCTCCAACACCTCGACCATCTCCATCAGCCTGCTGGCCCAGGCGCTGAAGCGTCCGGAAAACTTCTGCGGCATGCATTTCTTCAACCCGGTGCACATGATGCCGCTGGTGGAAGTGATCCGTGGCGAGAAGACCGGTGAAACCGCCATCGCCACCACCGTCGCCTACGCCAAGAAGATGGGCAAGAGCCCGATCGTGGTCAACGATTGCCCCGGCTTCCTGGTCAACCGCGTGCTGTTCCCGTACTTCGGCGGCTTCGCCAAGCTGCTGAGCTTCGGCGTCGACTTCGTGCGCATCGACAAGGTGATGGAGAAGTTCGGCTGGCCCATGGGCCCGGCCTACCTGTCCGACGTGGTCGGCATCGACACCGGCCACCATGGCCGCGACGTCATGGCCGAGGGCTTCCCGGACCGCATGGCGGTCGAGGGCAAGACCGCCGTCGACGTGATGTACGAGGCCAACCGCCTGGGCCAGAAGAACGGCAAGGGCTTCTACGCCTACGAGACCGACAAGCGCGGCAAGCCGAAGAAGGTCACCGATCCGCAGGCCTACGAAGTGCTCAAGCCGATCGTGGTCGAGCAGCGCGAAGTGACCGACGAGGACATCGTCAACTTCATGATGATCCCGCTGTGCCTGGAAACCGTGCGTTGCCTGGAAGACGGCATCGTCGAGACCGCTGCCGAGGCCGATATGGGCCTGATCTACGGCATCGGCTTCCCGCCCTTCCGTGGTGGTGCTCTGCGCTACATCGATTCGATCGGTGTCGCCGAGTTCGTGGCCCTGGCCGACAAGTACGCCGAGCTGGGCGCGCTGTACCACCCGACCGCGAAGCTGCGTGAAATGGCCAAGAACGGTCAGAAATTCTTCGGTTAATCGCGGAACGACTAGAGCGAGAGTGAATTTATGAGCCTGAATCCGAGAGACGTCGTCATTGTCGACTTCGGCCGCACCCCGATGGGTCGTTCCAAGGGTGGCATGCACCGCAACACCCGCGCCGAGACCATGTCGGCGCACCTGATCAGCAAGCTGCTGGAGCGCAACCCGAAGGTCGACCCGGCCGAAGTGGAAGACGTGATCTGGGGCTGTGTCAACCAGACCCTGGAACAGGGCTGGAACATCGCGCGCATGGCGTCGCTGATGACCCAGATCCCGCACACCAGCGCCGCGCAGACCGTCAGCCGCCTGTGCGGTTCGTCGATGAGCGCGCTGCACACCGCCGCCCAGGCGATCCAGACCGGCAATGGCGATGTATTCGTCATCGGCGGCGTGGAGCACATGGGCCACGTCGGCATGATGCATGGCGTCGACCCGAACCCGCACCTGTCCCTGTACGCCGCCAAGGCCTCGGGCATGATGGGCCTGACCGCGGAAATGCTCGGCAAGATGCACGGTATCAGCCGTGAGGCGCAGGACAAGTTCGGCGCGCGTTCGCACCAACTGGCCTGGAAGGCCACCCAGGAAGGCAAGTTCAAGGACGAGATCATCCCGATGGAAGGGTATGACGAGAACGGTTTCCTGAAAGTCTTCGACTTCGACGAGACCATTCGTCCGGAAACCACCGTCGAGACCCTGGCCGAGTTGAAGCCGGCGTTCAATCCGAAAGGCGGCACCGTGACCGCGGGGACCTCCTCGCAGATCACCGACGGTGCCTCCTGCATGATCGTGATGTCGGCCCAGCGCGCCCAGGACCTGGGCATCCAGCCGATGGCGGTGATCCGCTCCATGGCCGTGGCGGGTGTCGACCCGGCGATCATGGGCTACGGCCCGGTGCCGTCGACCAACAAGGCGCTCAAGCGTGCCGGCCTGACCATCGCCGACATCGATTTCGTCGAACTCAACGAAGCCTTCGCCGCCCAGGCCCTGCCTGTGCTGAAGGACCTCAAGCTGCTCGACAAGATGGACGAGAAGGTCAACCTCCATGGCGGCGCCATCGCCCTGGGTCACCCGTTCGGTTGCTCCGGTGCGCGCATTTCCGGCACCCTGTTGAACGTGATGAAGCAGAACGGCGGTACCCTTGGCGTGTCCACCATGTGCGTGGGCCTGGGACAGGGTATCACCACCGTCTTCGAGCGCATCTAAGCGTTCGTCGAAGGGGAAAGCCGGGGCCTCGTGCCCCGGCTTTCGTTTTTCAGTGTCAGTCGTTTCCGGCTGTATCGAGCGAATGACGCCCCGGGAGCGCGGGTTTGCCTATTGTGCGATCCGTGCCTATACCGGGCTGTTGTATGTCGGCATTGTGCCGTTGTTTTCCGATTTTCGAGACAAGGTAAGGAACATGGACCTGCAGGCTGGGCTCTATCGTCATTACAAGGGACAGAACTACCGGGTCCTGGGTGTCGCGCGGCATTCGGAGACGGAAGAGGCGCTGGTGATCTACCAGGCGCTGTACGGCGAATTCGGTCTCTGGGTGCGTCCGCTGGAGATGTTCACCGAGGCCGTGGAGGTCGATGGCGAGTGGGTGCCGCGCTTCGTCCTGGTGAGTCCCGAGGCCGATCCCCTGGGCTTGCAGAAAGCTCCCGGCGGGGAAGACCGCGCTTGACCTTGGCTCGTTCGCCACTATATATAGCGGTGCCGCGCTAGTCGCTCCCTCCTTTATATTCATCTTTTCGACGCAGGAACCTTCCGATCCATGGGTAAATCGCTGGTCATCGTGGAATCCCCGGCCAAGGCCAAGACCATCAACAAGTACCTGGGCAGCCAGTACGTGGTGAAGTCGAGCATCGGCCACATCCGTGACCTGCCCACCAGTGGTTCGTCGAGTTCCAAGGAGCCGGCGGCCAAGGGCCGCAAGAGCGCCTCCGAGGCGCCGGCGCTGTCACCGAAGGAGAAGGCCAGGCGCCAACTGGTCTCGCGCATGGGGGTCGACCCCGAGCATGGCTGGAAGGCCAAGTACGAGATCCTGCCCGGCAAGGAAAAGGTCATCGACGAGCTGCGCCGCCTGGCCAAGGACGCCGACACCGTCTATCTCGCGACCGACTTGGACCGCGAAGGGGAGGCCATCGCCTGGCACCTGCGGGAAGCCATCGGCGGTGACGAAAGCCGCTACAAGCGCGTGGTATTCAACGAAATCACCAAGAAGGCCATTCAGGAGGCCTTCTCCCAGCCCGGCGAGCTCGATATCAACCGGGTGAACGCCCAGCAGGCGCGGCGTTTCCTCGACCGCGTGGTCGGCTACATGGTCTCGCCGCTGCTCTGGCAGAAGATTGCCCGCGGGTTGTCCGCCGGTCGCGTGCAGTCGGTAGCGGTGAAGCTGGTGGTGGAGCGCGAACGCGAGATCCGCGCCTTCGTCCCGGAAGAGTACTGGGAAGTGCATGCCGACCTCGGTACCGCCAAGGGCGCCAACGTGCGCTTCGAGGTTACCCGCGAGAAGGGCGAGGCCTTCAAGCCGCTCAACGAAGCCCAGGCCATGGCGGCCCTGGAAAAGCTCAAGGCGTCGGCCTATAGCGTCGCCAAGCGCGAGGACCGGCCGACCTCCAGCCGACCCTCGGCGCCGTTCATCACTTCCACCCTGCAGCAGGCGGCGAGCAACCGCCTGGGCTTCGGGGTGAAGAAGACCATGATGATGGCCCAGCGTCTCTACGAGGCCGGCTACATCACCTACATGCGTACCGACTCGACCAACCTGTCGGCCGATGCCATTGGCATGGTCCGCGGTTTCATCGAAGACGAGTTCGGCCAGAAGTACCTGCCGGGCAAGGCCAACGTCTACTCGAGCAAGGAGGGCGCCCAGGAAGCGCACGAGGCGATCCGTCCTTCCGACGTCAACCTCAAGCCGACCCAGCTGTCCGGCATGGAGCGCGACGCCGAGCGCCTGTACGACCTGATCTGGCGCCAATTCGTGGCGTGCCAGATGACCCCGGCCGAATACCTCTCGACCAGCGTGAGCGTCACCGCCGGCGATTTCGAACTGCGCGCCAAGGGCCGCATCCTCAAGTTCGACGGTTATACCCGGGTACTGCCGCAGCAGAGCAAGCCGGGCGAGGACGACGTCCTGCCGGAAATGAAGGAAGGCGAGAACCTCAAGCTGATCAAGCTCGATCCGAGCCAGCACTTCACCAAGCCGCCGGCGCGCTACTCCGAAGCGAGCCTGGTCAAGGAACTGGAGAAGCGCGGTATCGGCCGCCCCTCGACCTACGCGGCGATCATCTCCACCATCCAGGAGCGCGGCTACGTAACCACCCACAACCGCCGCTTCTATGCGGAGAAGATGGGCGACATCGTCACCGATCGGCTCAACGAGAGCTTCGCCAACCTGATGGACTACGGTTTCACCGCCGGGATGGAGGAGCATCTCGACGACGTGGCCCAGGGCGAGCGCGACTGGAAGCACCTGCTCGACGAGTTCTACGGCGATTTCAAGAAGAAGCTCGAGGTGGCCGAAGTCAGCGAGAAGGGGATGCGCGCCAACCAGCCGACCCTGACCAACATTCCCTGCCGCGAGTGCGGCCGGCCGATGATGATTCGTACCGCCTCCACCGGCGTGTTCCTCGGCTGCTCGGGCTACAGCCTGCCGCCGAAGGAACGTTGCAAGGCGACCGTCAACCTGATTCCCGGCGACGAGATCGCCGCGGACGACGAGGGCGAGTCCGAGTCGCGGGTGTTGCGTGGCAAGCATCGCTGCCCGATCTGCAGTACCGCGATGGACGCCTACCTGCTGGACGAGAAACACAAGCTGCATATCTGCGGCAACAACCCCGACTGTCCGGGCTACGAGATCGAGGAAGGCCAGTACCGGATCAAGGGCTACGAAGGGCCGAGCCTGGAATGCGACAAGTGTGGCAGCGAGATGCAGTTGAAGACCGGCCGTTTCGGCAAGTTCTTCGGTTGCACCAATCCGACCTGCAAGAACACCCGCAAGCTGCTGAAGAATGGCGAGGCGGCGCCGCCGAAGATGGACGCCATCCGCATGCCTGAATTGAAGTGCGAGAAGGTGGACGATATCTACGTGCTGCGCGACGGCGCTTCGGGCATGTTCCTGGCCGCCAGCCAGTTCCCGAAGAACCGCGAGACCCGCGCGCCGTTGGTGAGCGAGATCATCCCGCACAAGGCCGAGCTGGATCCCAAGTACCATTACCTCTGCGACGCCCCGCAGAAAGACCCGGACGGCCGTCCCGCGGTGATCCGTTTCAGCCGCAAGACCAAGGAGCAATACGTGCAGTCCGAGGTCGATGGCAAGCCCACCGGCTGGCGCGCCTTCTACGATGGCGGCAAGTGGAAGGTCGAAGACAAGCGCTGATGGATGGCGCGCCCGCTTGCATGGGGCGCGCTTATACTGCGCGAAGGCCGGGCGCTGACCTGGCCTGCGCTCCGCATTCCTTCCAGTTTTAACCGGGAGTACCGGCATGGCCCAAGAGCTTTATACCCGCACCAACCAGAAGCTGTATTTCGCCGGGTTGGCTCTGGAGGCCTGGAAGCGAGCCGATGCCGAGCGGGCGATGAATGCCCAGGCGATCATCCAGGGGGAGCGCGAATCGGCGCTGTTCCACCTTTATGGCGCAGTGCTCGGTGTATGCCATGAGATCGCCGGTTACTACCGTCTGCCGCAGGCTGCCGCTCCTCGCGTGGATGCATTGCTGAATGCCGAAGTGCTGGCGGCCGCGCCCAGCCCCGAGCTGGCTGAGCTGGTGGAGTTGGCGTCGCAGCCGGAAACCTGGCTGGGCCAGTTGCTGGGCGCCTACTCCGAGCTGTTCCTGCCGCCGCGACCGACCAAGGCAGCGAAGATCGACCCCAGCACACCGTTGATCGTTGCCGTGAGTATCGACGAAGACGCCCCCTTGCTTTCTCGCGAAACCCTCGAGGAATGGCGGCAGTCGCTGAAGCAATTGGTCCTGCGTTTTCGCGAGAGCCTGACGGAGCTGTAACGCCGTCGTCATTCGCCGATCAGCGGTAGGAAATTTTCCTACCGTTCCACTCGGTTGATTTGCCAGCAAAAAAATTTAGCGGATGCCGTCCGGGCGCTCTGGAACCGCCGTTACAGGCGCGAGAGCGGAACCGGAAGGCGGATGCGGGCTAGGGATGCACTGGATGGGCTGTTACAATGTCGCGTCTTCGTAGAGAGCGTCTGTCATGCCAACATCCTTCCTTGAAATCGTAGAAATGCCCGACGGGCGCATCGTGCTGCGTCGCGCCGATGACGAGGAGGCGTTGGTGACCCTGGAGTTCTCCGGGGACGCGAAGAATTTCCTGCAAGGCCAGCATGTCGAAGTGGCCAAGGCCATGTTCAATGTCGGCGTGCAAATGGCCGGTCGTCTTGCCGAGGGCGAGATGGAACACGACGAAGGCCCCCGCGTCCTGCACTGAACGCTGTCCCCCGCCGTTTTTTCAACCCAGACGAATATTCAGGCTCTGTGCTTGGCCCAGTTGGGCGGCGCGGGACAGTTGCTTGCGCGCCGCCCGGCTCAGCGGTTCCAGCCAACTGACCACGGTGTGGCTGCGGCCCAGGCGCAAGGCCTCGCAACTGAGCGCCAGGGCAGCGGCGTTGTCCTTCGCCTGCAGTAGCAGGATGCGCTCGCGGTTCAGGCCGGCACGGCGCAGCCATTCATGGGTCAGGCTCGCCGGCGGAGCGATCAGGGTCAGCCAGCGGGCATCCTGTTCCTCGCTGAGCTCGCGGAGAATCGGTGCGAGCAGGGTCAGGCAGTGCCCTGGCAGGCCGCTGAGCGAAAGTTCGCTAAAGGCAGCGGGTTCCTCGATGGAGGCGCTGGAAGGGCTGTCGATGACATCGTCGAGCAAGGGAGCGCCGTTGCTGGCCCAGAACGCTTCCTGGAACAGTGGCAACTGGGCGCTGGGCAGCGAGTGGGAGGTCTGCATGGTATCTCCTGTCAGCGTCGGATCACGCCGACGCTCAAGCCTTCGATGATCAGTTCCTGCTCCTTCAGATCGACTTCGATCGGAGCGAACTCAGGGTTTTCCGCCAGCAGCCAGACCTTGCTGCCTTCGCGCTTGAAGCGTTTCACCGTGACCTCCTCGCCGATCCGCGCGACCACCACCTGGCCGTTGCGCGCTTCGCGGGTGACGTGGACGGCCAGCAGGTCGCCGTCGAGAATGCCGATGTCCTTCATGCTCATGCCGCGCACGCGCAACAGGTAGTCGGCGCGAGGATTGAAGAAGGCGGGATTGATCCGGCAGGATTCCTCGATGTTCTGTTCGGCGAGGATCGGTGCGCCGGCGGCGACCCGTCCGATCACCGGCAGGCCCTCATCGTCGTTGGCGGCATGCGGTTCGAAGCCGGGAATGCGGATGCCGCGAGAGGCGCCCGGAGTCATTTCGATGGCGCCCTTGCGTGCCAGCGCCTTGAGGTGCTCCTCGGCGGCGTTCGGCGACTTGAAGCCGAGTTCCTGGGCGATTTCCGCCCGGGTCGGCGGAAAGCCGTGGTCTTCCAGGCAGCGCTTGATGAAGGAGAGGATCTCGGCTTGGCGGGGCGTCAGCTTCTGCATGTCGTCGCTCTGTGTTTTTATCCAGTGACTGGGATTATATACAGTGAGCGAGGCGTGGCAATGATTTTCCGCATGACATTTCGTCCTGCGTCACGATGAAGTTGGCCAGTGTCTTGCTTCCGTTTTTCGGGACTTCTCTGTAATTTTCCTGACTGGTGCGTCATCTGCCGCTTGACAAGGGATGTGGCTGAAACGTATGTTTCAAACAAGTGTTTGTCAGGCGGAGAAACCATGGCCCAGTCGGAAACCGTCGAACGCATTCTCGATGCGGCGGAACAGCTGTTCGCGGAAAAAGGCTTCGCCGAAACCTCGTTGCGTCTGATCACCAGCAAGGCCGGGGTCAACCTGGCGGCGGTGAATTATCACTTCGGTTCGAAGAAGGCGCTGATCCAGGCGGTGTTCTCGCGCTTCCTCGGGCCATTCTGCGCCAGCCTGGAAAAGGAGCTGGATCGTCGCCAGGCCAAGCCCGAGGCCCAGCACGCCACCCTGGAGGACCTCCTGCACCTGCTGGTGTCCCAGGCGATGGCGGTGAAGCCGCGCAGCGGCAACGACCTGTCGATCTTCATGCGCTTGCTCGGCCTGGCCTTCAGCCAGAGCCAGGGGCACCTGCGCAAGTACCTGGAAGAGGTCTACGGCAAGGTCTTCCGGCGCTACATGCTGCTGGTCAACGAGGCGGCGCCGAAGCTGCCGCCCATCGAGCTGTTCTGGCGCGTGCACTTCATGCTCGGCGCGGCCGCCTTCAGCATGTCGGGGATCAAGGCCCTGCGGGCGATGGCGGAAACCGATTTCGGCGTGAACACTTCCACCGAGCAGGTGATGCACCTGATGGTGCCGTTCTTCGCCGCCGGCATGCGCGCCGAGAGCGGCATCGACGATCCGCTGCTGGCCGGGGCGCAACTGCGCCCGCGGAACAAGACGCCCGCCAAGGCCTGATCGCAGACGGCGCCCGAGGGCGCCGTTTTCCTTTCTCCTTTCTCTGTGCTCCGGGCGGAACTCCATGCGCCGGGCCGGCTCCATTGGCAGGCGCGCGGTACTGCCCCGGGGCTTAAGTCTTTCTGCCGGGTGCAGTACAGTGTGCGCTGTCTGAGGCCCGTGACGGCGGGCTTCGCTGATTTCCAGGCCATAGGACTCTTCATGCAAGGCTCTCTGATGCTCGACATCGGCGGCACCTGGCTGACCGCCGAGGACCGCCAAATCCTGCGCCACCCCGAGGTGGGCGGGCTGATCATCTTCGCTCGCAACATCGAGCATCCTGCCCAGGTTCGCGAACTGTGTGCGGCCATTCGCGCCATCCGTCCCGACCTGTTGCTGGCCGTCGACCAGGAAGGAGGGCGCGTGCAGCGCCTGCGCCAGGGCTTCGTGCGCCTGCCGGCGATGCGCGCGATCGCCGACAACCCCAATGCCGAAGAGCTGGCCGAGCACTGTGGCTGGTTGATGGCGACCGAGGTGCAGGCGGTAGGCCTCGACCTGAGTTTCGCGCCGGTGCTGGATCTCGATCACCAGCGCAGCGCCGTGGTCGGTAGCCGCGCCTTCGAGGGCGACCCGGAGCGTGCCGCGCTGCTTGCCGGTGCTTTCATTCGCGGCATGCATGCCGCCGGGATGGCCGCCACCGGCAAGCATTTTCCCGGTCACGGCTGGGCCGAGGCCGACTCCCATGTGGCGATTCCCGAAGACGCGCGCAGCCTCGAGGAAATCCGGCGCAGCGACCTGGTTCCGTTCGCCCGCCTGGCCGGACAGCTCGACGCGCTGATGCCGGCCCATGTCATCTATCCGCAGGTCGACCCGCAGCCCGCCGGCTTTTCCCGGCGCTGGTTGCAGGAGATCCTGCGCGGCGAGCTGAAGTTCGACGGGGTGATCTTCAGCGACGACCTGTCGATGGCCGGCGCCCATGTGGTCGGCGACGCCGCCAGCCGCATCGAGGCCGCCCTGGCCGCGGGCTGCGACATGGGCCTGGTGTGCAACGACCGGGCTTCCGCCGAGCTGGCCCTGGCTGCCCTGCAACGCCTGAAGGTGACCCCGCCGTCGCGTCTGCAACGCATGCGCGGCAAGGGCTACGCGAATACCGACTATCGCCAGCAGCCGCGCTGGCTGGAAGCACTGTCCGCGTTGCGCGCCGCGCAACTGATTGATTGAGGGAGCTGTCGATGAGTGTCTACGCGATTATCGGAGGAACCGGCCTGACCCAGCTGGAAGGGCTGACGCTGAGCGAGTCCCTGCCGATCGAAACGCCGTATGGCGCGCCGTCCGCGCCGCTCCAGCGTGGCCGCTACGCCGGGCGCGAGGTGCTGTTCCTGGCGCGTCACGGTCATCCGCACCGCTTCCCGCCGCACCAGGTGAACTACCGCGCCAATCTCTGGGCGCTGAAGCAGGCGGGTGCCGAGGCGGTGATCGCGGTGAACGCGGTGGGTGGCATCCATGCGGCGATGGGAACGGGGCACCTGTGCGTGCCGCACCAGTTGATCGACTACACCTCGGGACGCGAGCACACCTATTTCGCCGGCGATATCGAGCATGTCACCCATATCGACTTCAGCCACCCCTATGACGAGCCGTTGCGCCAGCGCCTGATCGAGGCATTGCGTGCGTTGGGGCTGGCGCACAGCAGCCATGGGGTCTACGCCTGCACCCAAGGGCCGCGCCTGGAAACGGTGGCGGAAATCGCCCGGTTGGAGCGGGACGGCAACGATATCGTCGGCATGACCGGCATGCCCGAGGCGGCACTGGCCCGCGAGCTGGACCTGCCCTACGCCTGCCTGGCGCTGGTGGTCAATCCCGCGGCGGGCAAGTCGGCGGGGATCATCACCATGGCCGAAATCGAACAGGCGTTGCACGATGGCATCGGCAAGGTGCGCGAGGTGTTGGCGCGGGTCCTGGCCGGCTAGGCGGCCATCGCAACGAAAAAAAGGCCGCTATTGCGGCCTTTTTCGCTATTGCGCAGGAGGTGCGGCGTCGAAACCGCCTTCGACGGGAGGCGCGTCCGCCGGTGCCTGCTGTTCTTCCATTTCCATGGGATTGGGGGCGGCGGGACGGGCGCCGACCGGCACCACCTTGATCAGGATGCCCAGGCTCGGATGGTCGAGATAGGTCAGTTCGCCATTCTTCAGCCGCGTGCCCTGCCTGATGTGCTGGCTGCCGGCGAGGAAACCGTCGTCGCCGAAGCGATTGACCCAGAAATCGGCCTCCATGTCGACGAAGCGCACCTGGCTGAGGGTCAGCGTACCTTCCACCGGGAAATGATGATCCTGTTCCTGGCCTTCGCTGAGGGCGATCTTCACCGGGGTCTCGCCGATGTCCTGGCGCCAGGCCTTGTGCAGCAGCACGGTGTAGCCGTTGTCCTGGCTGAGCTTGGCGAGCTGGTTGTCGAGCGCGGTGGCGCGCAGGGCGTCGCTGGCCAGCGGCTGTGCGCCGGTGGCCCAGTCGTCCGGCGCCGGCTGGCTGGACGGCACGGCATCGCCGGCCTGGCGGAACACCACCAGTTCCACCTGGTAGGGACCGCCGGCGAATGCCGCGGGGGCGGCCAGTGAGAGCAGCAGGGCAAGGCAACGGAACAAGCGCATAGGCTAATCCTTAGGTGGTTTGCGGTGTCAGGCGCTCGAACAGCGCCTCCAGGGTATTGAAGCGTTCTTCCGGTCGTTCCATGGGCACCTGGAAGCGGAACAGGGTTGCGCCTTCGAACTTGTAGCGGTTCGGCTGGCCCTGGATCAGCTTGATCAGTACCAGCGGGTCGACCTGGGTATCGGCGGCGAATTCTATACGACCGCCCTGCGGTCCGGCATCGACCTTGAGGATTCCAAGTTTTTCCGCCTGCAGCTTCAGAAGGGTCAGGCGCATCAGGTTCTTCGCCGGATCGGGCAGGAGCCCGAAGCGGTCGATCATCTCCACCTGCAACTCGCGCAAACCTTCCTCGTCAGGGGCGTTGGCGATGCGCTTGTAGAGGATCAGCCGGGCATGCACGTCGGGCAGGTAATCCTCGGGGATCAGCGCAGGCACCCGCAGGTTGACCTCCGGCCCACCGCCCAGCGGCTGCTCGAGGTTCGGCTGCTCGCCCTTGCGGATGGCCTTCACCGCCCGTTCGAGCATTTCCATGTAGAGGGTGAAGCCGACCGCCTGGATCTGCCCGCTCTGGCCGTCGCCGAGCAACTCGCCGGCGCCGCGGATCTCCAGGTCGTGGGTGGCGAGGACGAAGCCGGCGCCCAGGTCCTGGGCGTTGGCGATGGCTTCCAGGCGCTTCTCGGCGTCCGGGGTCATCTGTCGGCGTGGCGGTGTCAGCAGGTAGGCGTAGGCCTGGTGGTGGCTGCGACCGACGCGGCCGCGCAACTGGTGCAACTGGGCCAGGCCGAACTTGTCGGCGCGCTCGATGAGGATGGTGTTGGCGCTGGGCACGTCGATGCCGGTCTCGATGATGGTCGAGGCCACCAGCACGTTGAAGCGCTTGTGGTAGAAGTCGCTCATCACCTGTTCCAGCTCGCGCTCGTGCATCTGTCCGTGGCCGATGCCGATGCGCGCCTCCGGGACCAGTTCGGCGAGGTCGCGGGCGCACTTCTCGATGGTCTTCACTTCGTTGTGCAGGTAGTACACCTGGCCGCCGCGCAGCAGTTCGCGGAGCAGCGCCTCCTTGATCACCGCGTTCTGCTGCTCCATGACGAAGGTGCGCACCGACAGGCGGCGCGCCGGCGGCGTGGCGATGATGGACAGGTCGCGCATGCCGGAGACGGCCATGTTCAGGGTCCGCGGGATCGGCGTGGCGGTGAGGGTGAGGATATCCACTTCGCTGCGCAGGGCCTTGAGCTGCTCCTTCTGGCGCACCCCGAAGCGGTGTTCCTCGTCGATCACGACCAACCCCAGGTTGGCGAACTTCACGTCTTCCTGGAGCAGCTTGTGGGTCCCGATGAGGATGTCGATCTTGCCTTCGGCCAGTAGCCGCGCGGCGTTCTCGACTTCCTTGGCGCTCTTGAAGCGGCTCATCACCTCGACGCTCACCGGCCAGTCGGCGAAGCGGTCGCGGAAGCTGTTGTAGTGCTGCTGGGCGAGCAGGGTGGTGGGCACCAGCACCGCCACCTGCTTGCCGCTATGCACGGCGACGAACGCCGCGCGCATCGCCACTTCGGTCTTGCCGAAGCCGACGTCGCCGCAGACCAGGCGGTCCATGGGCCTGGGCGCGAGCATGTCGGCGACCACCGCCTCGATGGCGCTTTGCTGGTCCGGCGTCTCCTCGAACGGGAAGCCGGCCGAGAAGCTCGCGTAGTCGGCCTGCGGATCCTTGAACGCGAAGCCTTCGCGGGCGGCGCGGCGGGCGTAGATGTCGAGCAGTTCGGCGGCGACGTCGCGAACCTGTTCGGCGGCCTTGCGCTTGGCCTTCTGCCAGGTTTCCGAGCCGAGTCGGTGCAGCGGCGCCAGGGCGTCGTCGGCGCCGGTGTAGCGGGCGATCAGGTGCAGGTTGGCGACCGGCACGTAGAGCTTGGCGTCCTCGGCGTATTGCAGCATGAGGAATTCCGCCTGCTGGTTGTCCACCTCGAGGGTGATCAGGCCCAGGTAGCGGCCGACGCCATGGTCGATGTGCACCACCGGCGCGCCTTCGCGCAGCTCGGTGAGGTTCTTGATCACCGCGTCGCCGCCGTCGCGGGTCTTTTCCCGGCGCCGGCGCTGCATGACGCGCTGGCCGAACAGCGGGCTTTCGGCGACCAGGGCGAGTGCCGGATGGTCCAGCAGCAGGCCCTCGTCCAGCGGCGCGATGCTGATCGCCAGGCGTGCCTGGCTGGCGAGGAAGGCCGGCCAGCCGTCGACTTCCTCGGGGCGCAGCTTCAGTCGGGCCAGCAGCTCCAGCAGGACTTCCCGGCGTCCGGGCGATTCGGCGCAGAACAGTACGCGGCCGGGGAACTCCTCGATGAACCGGCGCAGCGCGGCCAGCGGCTCGGCGGCCTTGGCTTCGATCGCCAGGTTCGGCAGCGGCAGGGCCGGGAAGCGCTCGCGCCCGACGCCCGGCTCGACGTCCTCCTGGCTGGCGACCACCCGTGGCCAGTTCTTCAGCCGGGCGAAGCAGTCTTCCACCGGAAGGAACACTTCCGCCGGCGGCAGCAATGGCCGTTCCGGATCGACCCGGCGGTCCTCGTAGCGGCTGCGTACGTCATTCCAGAACTGCTCCGCGGCCTGTTCGATGCCGGGCAGGGAGAACACCTGGGTGTCTTGCGGCAGGTAGTCGAAGAGGGTCGCGGTTTCCTCGAAGAACAGCGGCAGGTAGTACTCGATTCCCGAGGGTGTCAAACCGCTGGCGAGGTCCTGGTAGATCGGGCAGCGCCGGTAGTCGACGTCGAAGCGCTCGCGGAAGCGGCCGCGGAAACCGGTGACCGCTTCCTTGTTCAGGGGGAATTCGCGTGCCGGCAGCAGGCGGATCGACTCGACCTTGTCGATGGAGCGCTGGGTCTCCGGGTCGAAGGTGCGCAGGGTCTCGATCTCGTCGTCGAACAGGTCGATACGGAAGGGCAACTCGCTGCCCATCGGGAACAGGTCGATCAGTGCGCCGCGGACGGCGAACTCTCCGTGCTCGTAGACCGTGTCGACGCAGCGGTAGCCGGCGCCTTCCAGGCGCAGGCGCATCCGCTCGACGTCGAGTTTCTGGCCGACGTCGAGGACCAGGCTGCTGCCGAGCAGGAAGCGGGTCGGCGCCAGGCGGTGCAAGGCGGTGGAGATCGGCACCACCAGCACGCCGTGCTTGAGCTGCGGCAACTGGTAGAGGGCGGCGATGCGCTGGGAAATGATGTCCTGGTGCGGCGAAAAGACGTCGTAGGGCAGGGTTTCCCAATCGGGGAAATGCAATACCGGCAGGTCGGGGGCGAAGAACCGCAGTTCCTGTTCCAGGCGTTCGGCATTCTGGCTGTCGGCGGTCAGCAGCAAGGTGAAGCGCTTGGCGGAACTGGCGGCCTCGGCGACAGCCAGGCTCAGCGCGGCACCGGGGAGGTTGCCCCAGTGTTGCTTGCCGGCGCTGGCCGGCAGGCTGGGAAGACGCAGTACGGACACGGGCAAGCTGGGCTCCGGTCGGGAATTTGACCTGCCGGATTGTAACTTTCCCGACTGCTGGATGTCAGTCTTCCGACTGCTGCAGATTGCCGAGCCTGGCCGGCGCGGTCATAATGTAGCCCCTTTTTTCATCCCCTACATGTGGAAGGTATTGCCCGTGACTCAGAAGCCCGACCAGTGTCTCGGTGAATGGATCGATCGTGAAGCCATCGCGGAAGCCATGATCCCGCTGATTGGCCAGCTCTACCGCAATAACAATGTGGTGACCTCGATCCATGGCCGTGGTCTGATCAACCGCTCGGTGATCGCGATCATGAAGGCGCATCGTTTCGCCCGTCATCGCATGGCTGATGACGCCGAGCTGTCGGTTCACGAGACGTTCCCGATCCTCAAGGCGATGAGCGAGCTCAAGCTGGGCGCCGCTTCCGTCGATCTGGGCAAGATGGTCGCCAAGTTCAAGGCAGAAGGTAACGGCCGCAGCATCGAGGACTTCGTCAAGGCCGAGCTGGCCGAAGTGGCCGGCAAGCAGAACGGCGATGCCCGCGAAGGCACCGACGTCGTGCTCTACGGCTTCGGCCGCATCGGTCGCCTGCTGGCGCGTATCCTGATCGAGAAGACCGGCGGCGGCGACGGCCTGCGCCTGCGCGCGATCGTCGTGCGCAAGGGCGCCGAGAACGACCTGGTCAAGCGGGCCAGCCTGCTGCGTCGGGACTCGGTGCATGGTCCGTTCGACGGCACCATCACCATCGACGAAGAAAACAACACGCTGACCGCCAACGGCAACCTGATCCAGGTGATCTACTCCAACGACCCGGCGTCGATCGACTACACCCAGTACGGCATCAAGAACGCCCTGCTGGTCGACAACACCGGCAAGTGGCGCGACGCCGAAGGCCTCGGCCAGCACCTGAAGTGCCCGGGGATCGATCGCGTGGTCCTTACCGCGCCGGGCAAGGGTGCGCTGAAGAACATCGTGCACGGTATCAACCACACCGACATCGGCGCCGACGACAAGATCATCTCGGCCGCCTCCTGCACCACCAACGCCATCGTGCCGGTGCTGAAGGCCGTCAACGACCAGTACGGCATCGTCAACGGTCACGTCGAGACCGTTCACTCGTACACCAACGACCAGAACCTGATCGACAACTTCCACAAGGGCAGTCGTCGTGGCCGCAGCGCGCCGCTGAACATGGTGATCACCGAGACCGGTGCCGCCACCGCCGCGGCCAAGGCCCTGCCGGTGCTGAAAGGCAAGCTGACCGGCAATGCGATCCGCGTGCCGACGCCGAACGTGTCCATGGCGATCCTCAACCTGAACCTGGAAAAGGCCACCACCCGCGAAGAGATCAACGAGTACCTGCGCCAGATGGCCATGCACTCGGACCTGCAGAAGCAGATCGACTTCGTCAGCTCCCAGGAAGTGGTTTCCACCGACTTCGTCGGTTCGCGCCATGCCGGCGTGGTGGACGCCGAGGCGACCATCTGCAACGACAACCGTGTCGTCCTGTACGTGTGGTACGACAACGAGTTCGGCTACAGCTGCCAGGTAGTGCGCGTGATGGAAGACATGGCTGGGGTCAACCCGCCGGCCTTCCCGCGTTGATGCGCGAGGCGTAGAGGAAAACGGGAGCTCTCGGGCTCCCGTTTTTCATTTCTGTGGATAACCAGAACAAGAAACTACTCACTTCGATTTAGGGTTTTTCAATGGATGGTCAACATCTGCACCAGGGCGAGCTGAAGCGTGGCCTGAAGAATCGCCACATCCAGTTGATCGCGCTGGGCGGGGCGATCGGCACCGGGCTGTTCCTCGGCTCGGCGGGCGTCATCAAGACGGCCGGCCCGTCGATGATCCTCGGTTACGCCATTGGCGGCTTCATCGCCTTCCTGATCATGCGCCAGCTCGGCGAGATGATCGTCGAGGAGCCGGTGGCCGGCTCCTTCAGCCACTTCGCACACAAGTACTGGGGCGGCTTCGCCGGTTTCCTCTCCGGCTGGAACTACTGGGTGCTGTACATCCTGGTGGGCATGTCGGAGCTGACCGCGGTGGGCAAGTACATCCAGTACTGGTGGCCTGACGTGCCGACCTGGGCCACGGCGGCGGCGTTTTTCGTGCTGATCAACGCGATCAACCTGGCCAACGTGAAAGCCTTCGGCGAGACCGAGTTCTGGTTCGCGATCATCAAGGTAGCGGCGATCATCGGCATGATCCTGCTCGGTATCTACCTGCTGGTCGGCGGCGGTGGCGGGCCGCAAGCCTCGGTGAGCAACCTGTGGGACCGCGGCGGCTTCTTCCCCAACGGCCTCAGCGGCCTGGTGATGACCCTGGCGATCATCATGTTCTCCTTCGGTGGCCTG